>NZ_JBSGCR010000001.1:0-426129 GCF_053601935.1 Streptosporangium sp. NPDC004631
GTCGCCCAGAAGTCCGGCCTCAACCGTTCGATCCTGGACGCGGGCTGGGGGGTGTTCCTGCGAGTCCTCGCGTACAAGGCCGAAAGCGCCGGTCGAGAGCTGATCGCGGTGAACCCCGCCCACACCTCCCGCACCTGCGCCCACTGCGGGCACATCGCGAAGGAGAACCGTGTCACCCAGGCCGGGTTCGCCTGCACGGCGTGCGGGCACACCGCGCACGCCGACGTGAACGCGGCGATCAACATCCTCAGGGCAGGGCTTGCCCTTCGCCGGGCTGCGCAAGCGGCTTAGCGAGAAGCCGCCCCCTTCAGGGAGCGGAGGAGTCACGCCTGTCTCAAATCACCGTCGGTCGATCCGGCCACGACGATCGCAGACGCGGCGGCGTTCAGTGCGGAATCGCCCAGCCCGGCGCCCAGGTCCCGGCGGCGTCGTGGCCGGCCGCTGTGGCGGCGAGGTGGGCGCGGAGGGTGGCCAGCGCCGGGTGGGGGTTGTCGCGGTGCCACAGGAGCGAGTGCGGGTAGACGGGCGTCGGGTCGGTCACCGGGATGCGGCGCAGGCCGTGGCCGGCGGGCCAGACCAGGCGGGTCTGCTCGCCCATCAGAGTGGCCAAGGCCGGGGTGTCGGCGATGGTGTCGAGGAGCGCGTCGGAGCCGAAGTTGGGGCCGGTCGCCTCGATGGTGAGGCCGAACTCGGCGACGAGATCGTCGTAGTAGGCGGCCCACTCGGTACCGGGGACGATGCCGGGCATCCAGATCCGGTGCCCGGCGAGCTGAGCGACGGGCACCGACCGGGCGCCGGCCAGGGCGTGGGCGGGCCCGGTGAGGAGCTGGAGTGGCTCGTCGAGCACCCGGACGGACTCGATGTCCTCGGGAAGGGGCCGGCCGGGCACGGCGACGGCGCGGAAGGACGCGTCGATCGCACCGGACCGAATGGCGGCGAGGGCCGTCTCGATGTCGAACAGCATCACCACGTCGAGCTCGATCTCGGGGTGCGCGCGGTGGAAGCCGCGCATCAGGCCCGACGCCGCGGTGCGCGAGGCGATCACGTCGACGCGCAGCGGACGGCTGCCGGGGAGCACGGACGCGACCGCGCGCTCGGCGACGCGTAGCAACTCGCGCGCGTGGGGCAGGAACGCCTGCCCGTCGATGGTGAGCCGGGCCCCGCGCGCGGTGCGGGTGAACAGCCGTACGGCGAGGTCCTTCTCCAGCCCGGCGATGCGCTTGGAGACGGCCTGCTGGGTGATCGACAGGTCTGCGGCGGCGTCCTGGAACTGGCCGGTGTCTACGACGGCGACGAACGTGCGCACAGCATCGAGATCCACAAACGTAGCCTGTGCTCTGGCCAACTCGGCGAGATTGTCCTCCTCGTGCCGTCGCCATACCTCTCCTGTGTCCAGTTCCAGGCTGGACCCGCTGCTACCACCCGAGCCGTTCACCGGCAATTGCCGCGCCGGTCGCTGCGGTGGGGTGGTCCATTGCAGCGCGACCGGTGCGCCGCAGGGTGTTGACCACTGGCGTAGCGCATCGGGCACGGCCTCAGACGTCGGTGCCCATCCGACGATCTCAAACCCGTCGCGAAGACGAGTGGCATCCAGGCATCCGTTGGCATGCCAGCGTACGGTCCAGGTATCTGCGCCGTCGGCGGACCCCTTGGTGGCGCTGTGCTCATCGCGCGCGCATCTGCTCACGCATCGTCTCCAGCATATGCAACTCCTCCCACACCACGACTTGGTCCACCGTCGGCAGTCCGAACTCTGGTGCACTGCCATCGGGCCGAGTTAGACCATTCCGTAGACGCGAAGCCATCGTCAACGCCTTGTCTAACTCGCGCTCGACCTGCCGCAGCTGCTTTACCAGCGGCTCCAAGTTAAAGGTGCACCCATTCAGTTCAGTGATTGACTTTGATACCTGCCGGACCAGCATCGAATTTTCCTCATAGCCATCGAGCTCGGCATCATCATCGTCGATCTGGTTGATGATGGGGTGTCTTTCTTGAGCCAGGCTTCTGTGACAAGGCTGCACCTCATCCAAGATCTGCGTGACAAGCGACTGATCGTCTGGATCCACACTGCGCTGGAGCAACCACCTGGCAAGCTCGACGAGCACGCGCCGCAGATGAGGTCGAGAGCGAGACTCACCGGACGGATTCACACACACATCACGCGGGGGCATCCGGCAGGATGGGCACGAAACCTCAGCGGCAATGGTCACTACGCCATGGTGACTCAGTCACGTGATATTTACGCTCCTTGGCGACGAAACAATAGACTGGTAGGGCCAGGCGCGCGTCGCAATCTCCCGCCGCGCGGAGCTGTCTTTCCTCTGGCTGCGGGTTTGTGACCTTAGGTTCTCTTCTTACAACAGGATGGAAAGGTCAGACTCCGGTGTACAACTCGGGGCAGTAATGCGCTAGCAAGACCCGCGTTAGCTGCTCGCCCCGGACCGTCAGCAGGCGAAAGTCCTCCGCCGGTACTGGCGCGAAGTTGGTCGGATAACTGACGACCGCGGCACGGGGAATGTAGTCCGCGACCGGGGTCGGCAGGTTGCGGTCCTGCATGGCCAGGTAGGCGTGCAGGAACCCTCGCAGCCGTCCGTGCTCGGCCGCCGCGTTCAACTGTGCCCGGCTCCCGTCCTGGGTTTTGTTGTAGGTGATGTCGAAGCTCCGCGCCAACCGGCCCGGCAAAAATGACGCGCCAGTTTTGACTGTCTGACCGCGGCCAGCGTCAACCGCGATCACATAGTCCAAGTCGTACACGTGGCTCGTGAAAGTACGTGACCGTCCCGGCGACAGCGGTGAAAGACCCAGGTTGTCGTATACCCCGCCGTCGGTCATGGTTACGGTGCGGGTGTGGCGTTCGGCTTGATTGTTCTCGAACTCGTAGGTCCTGGTCAGTGCGGGCAGCAGCAGTGGAAACGCAGCGGAGGCGGCCACGGCGTCTGCCACCTGAACCGGATCGATGATGCGACCGTAGGCCGAGCATGAGCTTGTCGCACTGCCGAAACGGACCGCGTTCGTTGTGATGAGGTCGGTTGCGGAGATGACGGTGTCTAGGTTCGGATGGGTGACGTCGTCGACATTGCGCAAGCCGAATCGTCGTGACATCAGCGCCCGCACCAGGGCTTCGGTGCGGGTGAAGCTCCGTGGCCGGCGTCCAGGAACGCCCGGGAATGACCGGGCCTTACTGACCGCACCCTTAGCGAGATGACGCGGTGAGAGCGCCCGCCGGACGAGCTCGCCTTGCAGGCCTTGCCGCAGGAGGGCGGTGACGTTGTCGTCGAACTCCCCGAACGTCGCCGGGCCGTAGGCCCACATCGCGGCCAGCAAACTGCCGCCGCTGATGCCGGAGACCACCCGCACCCGTGACAGCAGGTCGCAGTCGTGCAGGGCGCGCAGACACCCCAGGCCGAAGGCCGTGGCTCGGAAACCCCCACCGGACAGCGCCAGTCCTATCGAGAGGGAGGTAGTCATTTGTTCACCCACTGCAGCCACCACGGACGCCGCCGAGCGGCTGAGGACGCGTGAACTGGGTAAGCGTAACCGCCGGCGAAGTACCTCCCAGGAGGTGGCTCAGCCTGGAGCCGCCCAGAAACGTGGTTGGTGACCGGTGATTCGTCGCGGCTCACGACTCGAACATACACACTTGGCATACCAGTGCTTTCCCGCCAGGTCTCCCACACGCGAGGTGTCCCGGCCAGGATCATCATCAGCGCCCGGCGTCCGGTCCCCGCGAACGTGGTGATTGCCGCCATACCGGCCTCATCCGTGGGGCTGGGTTGCGCCCTACCGTTCGGGTGAGTGTGCCACATCCCGACGAAGCCTGCGAAGTTGCCAGTTCGACGTATATGGTGGTTTATTACCTCCTGCGTTCCGGCCGTGCCGTGGTCGAAGTAGACGCTTGAGAGCTGGCTGTCCGGCGGCGGTCCGGTGGCCATGTCGATGCTGATAACGCCGGTGGAGTCGTCGAAGGCGCCCAGCATCATGCCGCCGGTCTCGATCTCGGGTCCGCGTATCCGGGCACCGCGTCGGGTTTCGATCCGCATCTCCGCGAGTGCCTCGGCCGCGATCCGAACTTCGTACCCGGTGCCGGGGTCGGTGCAGACGAGATCATTGTCCCAGGTGAGTACGCTTAGCGCATCCATGCTCTTGCCAGTGTCGGCGGTTTGTCTGACCGCGATCGCCGTCATTGTGTTCCCGCGAGACTGTTCACCCGCGGCTAGCGAACGAAGGGCCTCGGTCAGCATGTGTGAGGCAAGCGCGGACGCCTCAGCGGCAGATCCGACGAAGGTGGGTGCGGAGCAGCCCGGCTCGGGGAAGAACATCTCGGTGCGCGGTGGGTCGGGGAAGAAGTCGTCGGCGACATCGCCCCATGTCCTCGATTCAGAACCGCGGGCACGGATCGCAACACGTCGCAGCACGTCATGGCCCGCGCCGGTGGCGCCGGCGCGGGAGACGGTGACGAGTCCGCGGCTGGCCTGGTGACCGATGACCATTGTCACCACCGATGGCCAGATGTCGCGTCGCGGCCAGCGGGTGCGCTCCAGCGCAGCCCGGACACCGACGTCGGCGGCCGCGTCGATGATCAGGTCGAAGGCGGTCGGGTCGAAGGCGCTGTCAAGGAGGGTCGGCACCGCGTTGCTGACGGCTGCCTTGACGACCGGCGTATGCGTGATGGTATTCAACCGTTCCGCCAATGCCCGGGCCTTCGCCTTGCCGATGTCGGAGTAGCTATATGGCTGCCGAACCAGGATGCCGGGGGTTACCACTCCGACGTCGAGGACGGTCAAACTCTCAACGCCGGCTCGGACGCAGTGCTCGGCCACAGGTGCCCCCAACGCGCCACACCCCAAGACCAGGACCCGCTTACCGAGCAGCCATGAGACCGCTGTTCCGTGGTCTCGACGGTTGGTGACTTCAGGCCTCATCTCGTGAACCCGCATCCAGTGCACGGTGGCGATCTGGAGCCACTCATGGGCGAGTTGGCGAACCTCCTCAGCCAGTGCGTCACGTGCGCCGGCCGGGAGGCTGCTGAGCAGGCTCGTAATAGAACCGCCCAGCTTGTTCAGCTTCCATCCGACCAGGTGGGCGAGACGGTGAGTGTCGTCTATACGGCGCGACGGGGTGCCCAGCAGCATCGCGATCGGATCCGCGTCGAGGTCGGCGTCTTCACCGACCTTGTAGCGCAGAATTCGGTTGAGTCGGCTCGTCCTGGTCAGGTCCGTCAGCAATTGCTCGCGGGTGTACCCCGACTTCTCCAAGCTGACCGCGAGGTCGCGCGCTTTCGCGGGGTACTCCCACCCAATTTCATCGCTGATGAGTACGGTTGAGATCAGGAAGTAGGGTCGTCCCTGCTCGTCGACGGCTTGGACGTCTTCGGACAAGACACGGTCGTAGGCGTCGAGCGTGCTCAGCCACTCAAGTATCTCAACGCGCTCACCGTCCCTGATGCACCAAGCGAATAGGGTTGTGAACCTCTTCGTGGTGGTGTCGAGGGCTCCGCTGGACCAGGGCACGCGGTCGCCGAGGTCAGGGTGAATGATGGCGCACCCAGCTTCAGCGCTTGCGTAGGTCACTGGTGGGTGCAGGGGCTGACCTGCGGGGTCGAGGGTGCCTTCGGCAGCCCGTTCAAGCCAGGTGACGAGCCGCTCGATAAGACCGCGCATGCCGTCGGCGGGGTTCCACTCCACCGATGGCGCCGCGTACAGACACAGCAGGCTGCCCCAATGGACGTGCGGTGTCCCCTTCCAGCGAGGGTGATCGACGGACACCGATGGGGGCTGGTAGGGGAAGGTGTCGGGGACGCGGATGCGAAACTGTTCGCGGGCTCGGACCCGGATGCCGGGACCCTTCGGGATGCCGTGGGTGTCGAGGGAGACGAGGAAGCGATCGTCGTCGGCGTCTGGCTGAACGAGCACCTCGAACGCGCCGCCGCTCACCTGCTCGAGGTTGGCGAGCTGGCGAGCGGCGAGCTCGCGGGCGAGGCGGGTCACTGCCCGAATCCAACGGCGGTCTCTGGTGCCTTGTCTCCGCCGCGGTCGGCCGCAATTGCCTCACGCAGTCGCTCCGGGCCCGTCGCGCCGTGCGTGGCCTGGGTCGGGACCGTACCAGCGGCGATGGAGGCGGCCGCGGTGACAGCGGCCAGTCGGCGACCGAACGTGTGCGGAGCGGACTTGGTCAAGGCTTCATGAGCGGCGAGCTTGACGGTCTCCTCCCGAACGATGCGGGCGCCTTGGGCATCGACGGCGAACACGACCGGTGCCGGTGCGCCAGCGTCGGGCCACGCCATCGTGCAGATAAGCTCATCGGCGATCGCCTCGTAGCGGTTCGCGGCCTTGCGGTGCGGCGGGTTTGCTCCCGGGGCGTCGGTGGCCGGAAACACGCCGCTGCTGGATACGACGACTGGCTGGTCGCCTGCGTGGCGGCGGAATGCGTTCATCACATCCATCTGGAACACGTCGTTGCCGTCGCCATCGGGGGCATACATGACCTTCTTCGAGCAGTGATGTGGCGCGAGCAAGAGATCCCATGCCAGGTACTGCTCGCGCTTGTGGTACTCGCTGTAGTCGAAGATCTTCATGATCGTGTCGTGGGCGAGGTCCCCGAACAGGAGGATCCGTCCGGTCTGGCCGCTGTCGTCGGTGAGTGTCACCTGCATCGCCAGAGAGGTCTCGTTACGAGCTGCGGCACAGTCCTTGGCGAAGGGCGCGTGAATGAAAGCCTCGAAGCGGTCGGAGCAGGGGTGTCCATCGAGGATGGTGATTGATTTTCCGGGCCCCGACTTGTACTCATCGGGCAGCTCGTGGTAAGCGTGCTTGTCATGGTCGGTGTCGTAGCCGATCACGACGATCCGATCCCCGCTGGCCGGTTCCCGACCGGCCTCGACCGCGTCCAGCACGGCGGCTACGCGACGCTCGGCCTCAATCTGGAACATCTTCGCGTCCTCGCACAGCCCGTCGCCGTCTGCCTCCTCGTACTCACGCCATAGTCGCGGGGTGGCCCACAGCTCGCCGATCTCGACCTTGTCGAGGAGGTCCGCGAACCCCAGGCAATGATCCTTGTCGGCGTGGGTAAGCGCGAACACGGCCAGATAGGGCCGGTCGCCGACTTGTGGCAGCGCCTCGACGAGGCGGTCCACGACAGGCACCTCAGGGTTTTCGTCGTCGTCGGCCTTGGCCATGTCGTGCAGGTCGATCTGCAGGACGATCTCGTCCGAGACGACGATAGTGCTGCTGTCGCCGGTCCCAACGGGCCAGAACACCGCGCCCATACTCGGGGTGTCGTCGTTCATGT
This sequence comes from Streptosporangium sp. NPDC004631, assembly GCF_053601935.1. NCBI lineage: Bacteria > Bacillati > Actinomycetota > Actinomycetes > Streptosporangiales > Streptosporangiaceae > Streptosporangium > Streptosporangium sp. NPDC004631. The sequence goes on from NZ_JBSGCR010000001.1 coordinate 7,288, forward strand.
CTTCACCTTCTTGGTTCGGGAACAGTACCGGCGGCGTCCGGTACCTGCTCTTGCGAAGGTGGTGCTCGCCGGTGGACTGCATGGGAGCACCGCCCCGTGATCGACATGACTGTGTCGTGCCGCGGTGGTCCCGCCTTTCCGATTCCATGCACCTATCGGGTTCATGAGATCATCTGATCTAGGGCAAGACGGTAGCATGAACCGGTCCGGTGAATGCAAATTTTTCCCTGGGGTGACAGTTGAAGATCCTTTTTGGCGATGGCGAGGTGGCCCGGGTCTGCATCGACGATGACGTCAGACGCAGCTACTACGGGCCCGCGCTGACTGCGACGATTCGCAGGCGCCTGGGAAAGATCGCCGCCGTGACGCATCTAGCCGAGCTTCGTCGCTTGCCTGCGGCCCGCCTCCGCTACCACCCCGGCAGCGGCAGCGGATACTTACTGATCTCTCTGGGAACGACCGCCAACCTGCTTGTGCGCCCTCGCGACGACCCCGCTCCCACCCTCGCCGACGGACGGCTCGACGAACATACCGTCCACGACCTCGTCGTCACCGCCATCGTCGCGTAGCTCGGCTGCCGCTCATCCCGCAGGCCCTTCCTCACCAGGAGAGACATCTGATGACCCTCGACACCGCAGCCTCGTTCGAGTACGTCCCGCAGACCGTTTCGTCCCCAGGGGAGACTCTGAAGGAGACCCTGGAGGAACTCGGCATCTCCCAAGCTGACCTCGCCCGCCGCACCGGCCTATCGACCAAGCACGTCAATCAGATCGTGCAGGGCACTGCGGCACTCAGCCCGGAAACCGCACTTCTGCTCGAACGGGCCATCGGCGTCCCTGCCAGCGTATGGAACATTCTGGAAGCCGCCTGGCGTACCCAGTTGGTGCGGCAGGAAGAACACAAGGCCCTCGCCGAGCAGGTTGGGTGGCTCGACAAGTTTCCGTTGGCCGATCTCGTTGCCCGTGGTGTTCTACCTGACCAGCGCAAGACCGTTGTTAACCTCCGGCAACTCCTGGACTTCTTCGGTGTCGCTAGTCCTACCGTCGCCGAAGACTTGTGGAGTGGCTACAGCGCCGCTTTCCGACGGTCGACCGCGACTCCGCCGAGCGAGTATGCCACCTACTCCTGGCTTCGACTGAATGTACTGGAGGCACGCCGACGCCCATGCAAGCCCTACCGGCGTGAGGCACTGCAGGACTTGTTACCAGACATTCGCCTCCTGAGCGCACAAGACCCCGGCCTCTGGATCACGCAGCTACCCGAGCTATGCGCACAGGCAGGGGTATCCATGGTCTTCTCCTCGGCGTTCAGGAACACCCACCTATCTGGAGCCACCCGCTGGCTCACCTCAGACAAAGTCATGATTGCCTTAACCGACCGTTACAAGAAGGACGACCGCTTCTGGTTCACGGTCTTCCACGAGATCGGACACGTCCTCCTACATGGCAAACGGCTGACCTTCCTCGACGAGGATCCCCTTAAAGGAACCGGTGCGGCTGAGGAAGAAGCCAACAACTTCGCCGCGCAGGCCCTCATTCCGCCTCAATACGAAACGGCCTACGAAACACTGCGGCGACATCCAAAACCTTTCATGAACATTAACCGCTTCGCAGAACAAGTCGGCGTCGCTCCCGGCATCGTCGTCGGCCGTCTCCAACACGACAAAGCCCTGGATTGGAAAGAAGGTAACAAGCTCAAACGCGACTTTGACCTCACTGCGCTCACACACGCCCAGAGCAGCACCGTCGTGGAGTGATCGAACCATGACAAGAATGCCACGCAGCTGCATCAGCGACTGGGCCACGCCCTACTGGTGCTCGTCGAGCCGGGTGAGCGAGGCGATCCAGTCGCAGCCGCGGTGGGCGATCAAGTCACTGCGGTACCTGGTCGATGAGCTGATATGACAAGGGGCATCCAGGGTCGGCGCCCGGTCGTCAAGTTATTACTGGAGTCCGATGTCGACCTCCAGGGCCTGTCCCTTGCATGCCCCCTGAAGGCGCCTGCTCCGGGGTGCAGGCGCCTCGGAGCTCATGCTGAGGGCATCCGCCGATCAGACGGTGGGCGGCAACCAGCTTCAGCTACGCCGTGACGCGGCCCAGGTTGAGGACCTCGTGAGGGGGAATTTCCTGATCCCAGGGAGCGCCTACCGCAAGCAGGAAACGCACCGCTCGCATCAAAGCATCCGGCGCTTCGAAGTTCCCGATTGCGTGCAGCACCCGCCAGGGTGAGCGCACCGAGGTTCCGACTGTCAACTGCGGGCCGGCGCCCGAAGGGGTATCGACGCTTTGTGTCTGGGCCAGGATGCCGACGTGCTGCCAGAACGCCAGCAGATCCGCCATGTTCTCCACCGCTGGGTGGCCACAGGCCTGCACCAACGCGGAAAACCCGCTCTGCCAGCGGGCCCAATCGTGCTCATCACCAATCATCTGCAGGCGCAAGGTGTGGATACCGGGGTACTCGTCCAGCTCGGGCGCCTCGCCAAGGGCCGGCATGTAGTCCAACGGCGGCTGGATGCCATCCCAGACACTCGAATCCAGCCACTGCTCACCGTCCGTCCAGCGCCCCGGTGTCTGCTCGGCGGCGTGTGCGGCAATCTCCTGCAGTGAGGCGCAGGGCGCGTCGAGGAAAGCTCTGACGATCTCACCGGCACGGGGGCAGACCGTCAGCCAGCCGCTCTCATAAACAGTGATGATCGCATGAGGCGGGGTGCCCGCCGCATCCGGGACGTCGGGGTGGGTGATGGTGATCTGGTGCGATCGCGGAGGCAACGTGGGCAGCTCAACACGGTGCGGCCGCCGACCGTAGCGATCGATCCAGTCTTGGGCCAGCACAACCTGCTGGATCTCGACCGCGTCCTCTTCGGCCTGGCGGACCTGTTCGCGAGCGACGCGTAGCTGCTCGCGACGCTGTTTCTCAGCGGTGGTCAAGTGCATGTGGCAGTGCTGGGCGCCGATGCCGGTGAAGATGCGCTTGGCACAGCGGGCGCCTTTGAGATTGACCCCGGCGCACTGGGCGTGGGGAAACTGGTCGGGACGGGAGGCCTCGGCCAGCGCCTGCAGGTGCTCTGCGGCGATGTCGGGTTTGGCGGGGGCGAACATCTCCGGGATGACCGACTGCGGGTCGCTGCCGGCCTCACGGGCCTGGGCGAACACTGAGCGGGGTCGGGGCACCCCGCTGCTCCAGGAGGGGGCGAGCGGGATCCGTGACTCCACGATGACGCCGGCGTGGGCAGCGTCCATCAGCGCGCGGGTCGTCTCGTACTGGGCGGACAACTCCTCGGTGAGGTTGAGCCGGGCGCCGTGGATCAAACTCAAGATGGAGTGGATCTCCCAGGACAGCTAGGCGGCCTGCACCAGCAGCCAGGCGGGCGAATAGCCGCCGTGATGGTTGCGGCGGGGCAGGGCGATCGTGCGAACAGGACGACGCGACTCCGTTGTGATCATCGTTGCCTCTTCAAGGTCAGCCGGGGCGAGCAAAGGGGTCGCCCCAGCCTCCCGCCCTGCGCGAGCGTGCGCTGACCACCTTCCGCAATATGTACCAACCTTGGTACAGACCTTTGAGGATCATGCACGCCACCTTGGGTAGGTGCCCGTCCCGATCCCGCCCCGCCTCGCTGAACTGCGCAGACAGTTCGGCCTGCGGCTGCGCGACGTCCGGGAACAACAAGGGCTCACCCAGGAGCGACTGGGTGAACTCGCCGAGGTCGACCGCAAGACCATCAACCGCATCGAAAACGGCATGTACAGTCCCCGGCTGGACAACGTCTTTCAAATCGCCGACGCTCTCGACGTTTCGGTCAAAGAGCTGTTCGGCACCTGCAGCGCCTCGGCCAACGGATGAAAGTCGGCGTTCTTTAGCACCGGGCCCCTGCCAGTGCCGCCGAATATCGAATACGCCCGCCTACTCAAAGCCCAAGGCAAATCCATCGGGCAGATCGCGGCCAAAACCGCCATCCAAAAACCTCCCTGCACCGTTACCTGAGCAGCAGCGAAATGCTCATGAACGAGACAGTTCTTTAAGGCTGGATGGTCAATCCTCCATACTCACAGAGCAGAAAAGCATGCGATCAACGGCCGTGGATCCGACATCAGTCGAAAAGGCCTCCCGATATTCGCAGATAGGGACAGCCATTATCTAAAAGGTATCGCTAAGCCTTTTCGTGGATAACATGTTGGCGCTGGCAGCGTGCCACCTCGTATCCTCGGGAGAGCCTCCATGCGACGGGTTCCGGCTTCGCCAGGCGCATCCCCTTGGCCATCGGGAACCTTCCTGGCGCGGCTGCCGGATCCGTCCAGGCAGCCCCTGCTGGCGATGGGAGTTGTCCGGACGTATCCCACCGATCATGTGATAGTCCACCAGGGTGATTCTGGAAATCTCGTCTTTGTCGTCACGCATGGCCTGGTCAAGGTGACTGCGCGCACGGAAAACGGTAAGGAATCCCTGCTCGCGGTGCGGGTCAGGGGGGACGTGATCGGTGACATGGCCGTGCTGGATGGGTCGACGCGCTCGGCGACTGCGATCACCTGCGGAACGACCGTCGCCCGGCTGATCAGGGGCGAAGTCTTTCTCGACTACCTGCGGCGACACCCCTCCGCCGCGCTGACTCTCAGCACCCTGATGAGTGATCGGCTGCGCTGGGCGAATCAGCGTCGGCTGGAGTTCGCTGGATACGACAGCGGCGTGTGCCTGGCCCGCCTGCTGCTAGCAGTGGTCGCTCGACACGGCCGTCCCGGCTCGGAGGGCACAGATCTGGGCGTCCCGCTGACCCAGATCGAGCTCGGCGGCCTGATCGGCGCCAAGGAGAGCACCGTGCAGAAGATCTTGCGCGACCTATCGGTGCGGGGGCTGGTGCGCACCGGCCATCGGCGAGTGGTCGTCACCGACCTTCCGGGCTTGGAAGTCTTCGCCAACCTCGCCCCGCTCCCCCCGGGAAATCATCCGGCAAAGCCCTATTAATCCGGGTTCCCGAAAGTCAGTCGTCCGCACAATCGACGTTGGCACGCGACCGCGAAGCCGGAAAGCCAGGAGGATCACATGTCCGACGAACGAGAATATCGCCTGATGATCACCTCGGACATCGAGGACTACGGAGGCCGCCACGACGGCGACCAGGTGGAACTGCAAAAGACACTCATCCGGGTGCTCGACCTGGCCGCCGGAGCGGCGGGCCTGGCGCTTCTCGACTGGAAGCGACAGCCGCAGGGAGACGGCGAGTTCACCGTCCTGCCGCCGGACACCGATGCCGCAGCCGTCTTAGGCCCCTTCGTCACGGCGCTCGCACAGGGCGTCGAGGCGGTCAATCGGGGACGGTTCCGTACGCGCTTGCGTCTGGCCGTGCACGGCGGGCACATTCATGTGGACGGTGCCGCCGGGTCGCCGGGCGGCCACGCCGTACAGTCCGGGCGGCTGGTAGGGGCCGACCCACTGCGCGCCGCCATGAGCGCATGCCCGGAGGCTGATCTCGGGGTGATCGTCTCAGACCGGATATTCGAGGATTTCGTCGGACAAGGCTACGGCGGCCCTTCTCCTGAGGACTTCCGCCACGTCCACGTGAAGGCCAAGTCCCAGGAGTACCGCGCCTACGTCCACCTTCCCGGGCACAACGTGCACCGGCTTGCCGAGCTGGACGAATACAACGTCGAATCCGAGGCGTCCAAACGCGTGGTTGAGCCGGACGAAAGCGCCCGGCATGGCGGGGTCACCGCCGGCCGCGACTACTACGGCGGCAGCACCAACACAGCCAGCGGCAACGGCATCGCGCTCTCGGGCGGCAGGGACGCCTTCTTTGGCGAGGATCCGCGGCGAGGAAGGCCATCCCGATGAGCGAGGCCGCTCCCGAACCGGACGTCCCCGCCGGGCCGGCCCCCGACGAGGAGGAGACGTCCTCGCCGGCTGGGGCATCGCCCCCGTCATTCGACCAAGACGACCGAGATGACCACGACGAGAACGACGCTCAAGATGAACACGATGGGGATGCTGCGCTGGTCAGCCGCATCCAGCAGGAGGAGGACAACCTGCGGCTGCGGCTGGCCAGCCTGCGAAAGCTCAATACCGGCAAGGACACCACGGCGGGACGCGACTGGTTCGGCGGTCCCGTCAACCACGCCAGCGACAACGCCAGGGTCTACGGCGCCGGCCGCGATCTCTATTACAACTTCGGCTCGTCCGACGGACCTTCTGTGCAGACCGCGCCGGTAGCCGGGGAGCGCCTGGAACGGCTCAGAGCCTGCCTGGTTCTCACCGAATCACAGACCCGGCTGGCCAAGCTGCTGGTCGACGAGCCGCTCCTGCTGCTGCGCGGCCCCCGTAACACCGGCAGGACCATGACCGCCATCGCCGCCCTGCTAGATGTCGCCAAGTCGTGCCATCGGCTGATGATCAGGGGTGAGCCACTCCGCGTGGACATGGCCGACCTGGAGAAGGGCGCCGGATACCTTCTGCTCGCCGACGAGAGCCCGTGGACGTCGCAGCTGGAGGAGGTCGCCGATCACCTGTCGGCCGTGGCGACGCGCAGCGAGTGCCGCATCGTCGTCCTGGTCGGCCCGGACTACGACCTTCCCCATCGGATGGTGGACCATGCGCCGCCAGCCGCTGACCACGTCTTCCGAAAGACGTTCACCTACCTGCTCGGCGATCCTGACGCATGGGATACGCACAGGCTGGACGAGCACGACATCGTCGGCTGGCTGTCTGGCTGCCAGCCAGCTGAGGCCTTGCAACTCGCGGAGCGGCTGGTGGAGGGCGTGCGGCAGGGCCAGGCCATCCCTGATGTGCTGAACGCCCAGCCGCTGTTCACTCATACACGGTTTCACGAACATCTCGACGAAGAGCCGACGAGGTTCGGCCGGTGTTTCCTGGTGAGCAGCGCTGTGCTACATGGCCTGCCCGAACCGGTCGTGTCGGGGGCCGCGCTCGACTTGGCCGAGCAGATCCTCGATGGAAAGCGGGAAAGCGAAGAGCACGACGACACTTTAGTTTGGGAGCGGCTTGGGAGCTGGCTCAGCTACTCGGGGATCAGCGCGATACAGGGTGCTCGCCGGGGTGAGGGGCGGCGCGTCCAGCTGCGTGATGAGCTTGCCCCCCTGCTCCTGCCGATGATCTGGGAGGAGCTGCCAGCCGTCCGCGGGCACCTTTATGCGTGGCTGCGTCGTCTCGGCGAGAGCTCGGACGAGCACGTGCGGATCAAAATCGCGCACGCGGTTGGACTGCTCGCAACATGCGACTTCGACCTGATGGAGAAGGAGTTCCTCGATGGGTGGAGTCGTGCCTCCAAGGTCGGTCAGAAACAACTCGCCGCGTGGGCGCTAGAGGCTGCGGCCAGCGACCCCGAGATAAGGGACCGGGTGGAGGCGCTGCTGCGCAGATGGGCCGAGATCGGCCCCTACGAACGGCGGACAACGGCGGCGATAGCCTACGGCTCGCAAATGGGCATCCGGAACGTCAACGAGGTGCTTGCATCGTTCCGAATGATCACGCTGACTACGAAGGGCTACTGGCTCTGCGACGCCGTAGCCCGATCCATTTCCGACATCTACGTGACCAACACCGCACGGCCCATCGCCGCGGAACTGGCCAGATGGGCGCGCGGCGACGCATTCGGCGGGCGGCTCGCCGCCGCGCTCGCACTGGTACGGCTCGGCTCGCTGCGTCATAACGGTACCCGGCCGACCCTGCTCGATCATTGCACCGGGACCGACCTGGTCGCCCTGTGGACCCGCTCTCTGGAGTTGAGCTTGTCTGCCGACGAGATGGCAGGGCAGGGATCAAGCCTGGCAGGTCGGCTGTGGCAGCTGTTCACCGGATGGGTGAGGGAGTGGGACGAACATCCGGCGCTACGGCCAGTACTCGAGGGCGTCTTCGGAACCGGCAACTCTGGCAGCCTCCGACTACGCCGGACCTACCAGCTCTACCTCCTGCTATGGCAGCGGAACGGGACCATTTCCGCCGACCTCTTTCGCCATCTGGCCTCCATCCTGAAGGACGGTTAACCGATGTCGTTTCTCATCCAGCGCTTCACCGCCGCCCCCGAACCGTCCTTCCCCGAGGTAAGCAACGAGCTGGTCTTCTCCGCGCCCGCGCTGGGAGAGGCGTTCGACTTCGCGGTGGCCGTCCGCCTGTTTCGCCTGCCGAGCGGCAGGCGCGGCCAGTGGACGCCTGATCGAGAGGAGGTCGATCACGTCGGCGACCTCGTGCGCCAGACAGTCCGCGCCACGACGCGCAACCACTCCATATTCGAGCCAGACGCAGCCGAGAAAGCGGTCAACGAGACCCTCGACCGCCGCCTCGCGGAGACCTCGCGCGACACCGCGATCATCTCCCGTTGGGGCGCGAGGGCCGAGCTCGAACTGCCCGAGGAGGTGAAGGCAATCAGGCGTGCCCACCTGATTGCCATGTATGAGATCGAGGCGCGGGCAGAGGCCACGAAATTGCGGATGGAAAAGCTCCGAGAGTCCAGCGAGGTCTGCGAGGAACTCCTGTCCGAAGCCACCAAGAGCTCATTCGCGCGCTACGCCATACAGCTCACCGAAAATCCCGACAACGCGGCTGGCATCTTTGAGCAGATGCTCGACGCCCGCCAGGAGGAAGCCGAGAAACTTCTCACCCTCGTCGTAAAGATCGTGAACGCCCAGCAGTCGGCAGGTGTCTACGATCTCGTGCTCGCCAGCGACAGCGCGCTGCGTGAGGCCTTTGAGCGGCTCGGGGTTCCGCTGCCGCCGGCCGGCCCCGACTCCCTGTTCGCCCCCCTCCATGAGATCTCCTGACCCGACCGCCCGTGACCTCGCAGCTGGTCAGCTGGTCAGCGCCGTCAGTGCCAGCCAGGCGACGGTGGTGACGGCCATCAGGGCCATCCAGGGCAGGCTGCGCCGAATCCGCTCGTGCTTGCGCAGCGCGATGTCGGAGAGCGTGGAGATCAGCGACCACGCCTCGCGCTGCTGCCTCGCCGCGCCGGCGGGCGACGGGATCCTGTCCGCCCGCACCAGGCCGAACCTGTTGGGTCCGGCCGGGCCGGCAAGGCGGGGGCGCAGCGCGGCGATGAGATGGTGTCCCGCGACAAGGCTCCCAGCCCCAAAGAGCAGGACCAGGATGACTGCGGCGACCGCCAGCGGTGGGCCACTCGTCCAGGCCTTGCTCAGATCACCGGCTTGGGCGACCGCGACTGCGGTGAAACCGAGATGGACGGTGGCCGCAGTGGCCAGCTTGGCATCGGCCTGTTGGACATAGCCATGGAAGATCGTAAGTGTCTGCAGAGCGATGTTGAGCGACTCGACCGCGTTCAACTCGTCGTTCGCCTTGCGTCGCGCCATCGGGACCTCCGGAGAAGCGGTGCTGCTGGGACATCTCCAGCTTCGGCTCATCGCGCGCAGGCGAACCCGCATTTCCGCTGCCTTTTCGCCATTTCTTACGGGTGTCTGATTCCTCAGGAAACCCGCTGGAGTGCGTGGGCAACGGCATGGACGAGGGGAATGTCGGCGGCGCGGGAGAGGAGCCAATTGTCGTAGGTGTGGGCCTGACGGCGGTAGGCGATTACGGTATCGGCGGCCAAGGCGCAGCAATCCAGGTGCGCCGTAAATACGGCGAACGTCACTGCAGCTGCCAGGTCTGCGGTGGGCGGATCGGCACCACGTTGTCGGCATGGTCACCTGCGGTTGCGGTCGTCTCCGGCCGCCCCTTCTTCTTATCCGGGGAGTATGAGAGTACTGCGAACGGCCCGGCTTCCTTTTCCCGGCTCACCGGATGCCGATAACCCGATACCCAAGCAGTCTAGGTATTGCAAGTATCTATCACCCATGCCACCATTGTAGATACACGGATACCCCGGATTCCTAGGCATGAAGGGTATGGCGATGATTCACATCACACTCTCCGACCGCAAGGAAAGCCCCTCCGACGACCCCCTCGGGCGCACCCATTACGGCTACTCGCCGAACATGTCCCCTTCCGAGATCTACCGCGACAACCACGGCTACTACGTACTCGGCGCACGGGCTGACCGCGAGAACTACGCCCTGTTCTCCGCCCCCGACCACAACGGGGAACGCACCGTGGTGCTGGTAGTGGAGATCGACAAGATCGACCGAGAGACAGTCCCGGGCCGCGGGGTGATCACGGGCAACATCCTGTCTGAAGGCCACCCCGTCTTCGATGCCTACGTCGGCAACCCAATCACCGGCAATCGCAACCCGATCAACTACATCGACTCGGTCGTCGGTCGACGAACATGCGCATGCGGTTGCGGCACCGAGATCTCCCTCGGCCAGTTTGTCCCCGGACACGACCAGCGTGCGCTGCATGAGCGCGTCGGTCAGATCGGCACCGTCTTGGACTTCCTGGACTGGTTCGACAAGATCCACAACAGTGCCGGCGAGACGGTCGCTGACGCCGACTCCCAGCTGCGCCACGGCCACCCCCAGACCATCCGCCGCGAAAGCCACAACCTCGACGAGTACGTATGGCCCAACGGGCTTGAGCTGTTCCTCTATGACGACGGCCGGGTCAAGCTCGGACATAAGGACAACTCGATAGCGGTAACGGAAGTATCCAACTACACAACCGGCAAGGCTGGCACAGGTCGGGCAAGCGCACACATCATCGCCCGGTTCGCCCCCGCCGAGAACACCGAACGTCCCGACAGCGCGTAGACCCCCGTCCTAAAAGCCACAGCAGCCCCTGAGCTGGGTGAGCTTCTGGGCGATGATCTCCAAGCAGGCCACCCCTGTCTGAGGCCTCAAGCTGCTACGCGAAGACGCGTTCGACGAGGGCGGTGGCCTGTTCCGTGCATCCGCCCCCTAGGCATGGCGTCGACGGTAACAGATCAGTTACATATGAGCCCTTGGGCTCGTGCAGTGCACTCCTGAAAAGGTCTGCGGACGGGCATCCGTCCAGCTCACCACCATCACAAGGAGGACAAAGAGCGCTGGAAAACATCGGGTAGCGCAAGCGTCTCGAACCCGGCAGCATTTACGACATGACAACGAAGAAACGCAAGTCCCGCTATAGCTCTCCCAAAAATCCAATAAAGGAGAAGCGGGTTCAGTATGTGAGTGCAGATCTAAAGGAACCAGAGATTAAGGAGTACTCTGAGATCTCACCTGACGCTGCGCGTGAACTTCAAATCCCTTACGAGCGGCTCTGCAGTGACTCCGGCCTGATTCCCGCGCCGCTTGGATGGGGGTTGCTCCACTGCACAGTGCTAGACAAGCGGGGGCGTCGGAAAAGGGTGACCCTGGCGACCGATGACCTGACCTACCACCGCGTTTTCGTGGAAGCTGTTCCTTATAGGAACCGTAGGGAAACTATGGAACTCGCGCAGACCCGCTACCCGTTCATGCGAATGGGATGGCCAGGACCTTCGAGGCAGGGTGGGAGCTGGCCCGACAGCTCCCCTATTCCCTGGACGCCGGCCTACCGCGATGCATGCCCTGACCCGACCATCAGCCACCACCTGCATGGCGTGCAGGCAACCGCGTCAGGGATAGTCAGAGCAATTTGTAGAGCAATTTGTGCGGTGTTCGCCAAGGGCCCCAGTGGCGCCAAGTGGATCATGCTTGACGATGAACCAGTCCAAGTTCTCTCGAAGATCCTGATCCCAGAATCCGGAGTCGAGTTCTACGTTCTGCCCGGAGTCGGGGTCATGCCGGGGTGGCCTTTCCTTTCTGATCCCGAGCCGTGCTCTTCCCCCGACTGCGCATGAAACCGCCCGGATGCAAATTCCTTACTCCACTGTGAGAGCGAGTTCGTGACGTATTCCCTGACCCCAGGCACACCCGGTCGGACCGTGCCCGGACAGGTCGTCATGCTGGTCGGTATCCCCCTCCACCCCAACCGTGACCGACGTCGCGGTGGGCCGGCTTATGGGCGGCGTTCGGGGGAGGTGGGGCGTGCCGTTCGCGGTGACTCCGGCCGGGGCTCCGCCGGCCGCGTCGGCGCGGGGGCGGCGGTCCCGGCCGGCGGGGTGACCGGAGCCTTTCGGGCGGTGAGGAGGCTGGTAAGGGTGACGGTGGTCAGCACGCCGACGATGACCGCCAGCGACGCGGGCGTGGGGATTTCCGGGACCCAGGTCCAGATACCGTGCGCCCAGTGCAGAACGAGCTTGACCCCGATGAAGGCGAGGATGACGCTGAGCCCGTGGTTCAGGTGCCGCAGCTTCGCCAGCGCGTCCTGGAGCACGAAGTAGAGCGCCCGCAGGCCCAGCAGGGCGAAGGCGTTCGTGGCGAAGACAAGGAACGGGTCCTCGGTCACGCCGTACACCGCGGGCACCGAGTCGACCGCGAAGACGATGTCGGTGGCGAAGACCGCCACGACGGCCAGGGCCAGCGGGGTCAGCGCGCGCCGTCCGCCCTCCCGGACGACCAGGCGCGAGCCCCGATAGTCGTCGGTGACCGGCATGAAGCGCCGGATCAGGCGGACCACGCGCATGGAGGAGATGTCCATCTGCTGCTCGTGCCCGGCCATCGCGTCCCGGAAGACCTTCACCGCGGTGACGATCAGCACCGCGCCGAACAGCAGGAACGCCCAGGTACCGCTCTTCAGGGCGGCGGCCCCGAGCGCGATGAAGACCGCGCGCAGCGCCAGCGCGCCGACGATGCCGTACAGCAGGACCCGCTGAGCCAGCGCGGGCGGGACCGCGAAAGCCGCCAGCAGCAGCATGAAGACGAACAGGTTGTCCACCGAGAGCGACTTCTCCACCACGTAGCCGGTGAAGAACTCCACCGAGACGGTGGAGCCGTGTACCCCCCACAGGTAGACGCCGAAGACCAGCGGAAGCATCAGGTAGAAGGCCGACCAGCCCACCGCCTCGCGCATCCGCACCTTGTGGGGGTGGCGGGTCAGCACGAAGTCCAGGACCAGAAGGAGCAGTAGGACGGCAACGGTGATCGCCCACAGTCCGGGTGAGGCGATCGTCGTGAGATCGGTCGCCAGTGGACTCGCCTCGATGGGCATGAGAACTCCTCGAACGCGCTTGGCTGTCCGAGGTCTCCTTCACCCACGCTACGCGGGTGGCCGTCCGGGGACGCCTCGGGGCGTCCGTACTGACCGGGGCGGCTCTTGGGAAGTACTCCCCTCGTCCCTCCAGGTTAGGCCACTCCCGGTTCCGAGTGAACACCCCCGTCCTCGCGAGCGATCCGCTCGTCCCGTTCCCGCGCGGTTGACCGGAGAGCTGAGCCGGGCGGATAGTGGATTCAGCGGAGGGGAGTACCCGCCGTCCGACACCTCGTCCGTCAGCACGGCACCCGGAGCACGGGAAGCCCGGCGAGGTGGCCCTTCCCGTGCGGGGGAGGGTGTGGGAAGACCTCCGTCCTCGTGTCCACGTATCCACGTGTCCACAGTGAGGACGAAGGGGATCCCATGCCGGTCAACCTGTTTCTCGAACTTCTCCTGGGCGTCCTGCTGACGTTCTCCGCGATCGTCACCGTCGCCGTTCTCTGGCCGGGCCCACGACGTCCCCGGCCACCGTCCACCTTCGAGCCGCCTCCCCGGCGTGGCCCCGGTACTCCCGAAGCTACGGCGAGCCGCAAACCGCGTGCACCGCGCCGGGATCTCTCCGGTCTTCCCACCCGAGCATCGTGCCGGGCGGATCGTCCACCGAGTCGTCGCTCCACCCGCCAAACCCTTCCAGGGCGGGAAAGTCGGTACGTGGAGACCTGACGCACTGGCGTCCCGGCCGCCGGAGGAGCTCGATCGTGGCCAAGCCCACCGTTCTCCTTGGCGGCCCCGCGAGTTCCCCTGCCATTGACATCCCGGCGCAGATTCGCGTCGAGCCCCACACGGACAGGGGTCAACTTGCGGGAATTTACATTCCCGGTAGTTGGCAGTATGTGCCCGGCGCGCAACAGATCGTAATTATTTATTTTGTTTTTCTAGAAAATCAAAAATGCTACCCTGATGAGATGGGTGAGAGGTCAGGCGCGGTGACGCCGTGCAGGCACTGTGGTACGCCGATAGAGCAGCGTCCCGGGCGAGGGCGTCCCCGGGCGTACTGCCCGCAGGGCGACTGCCAGACGGCGGCCAAGCGGGATCGGGAGCTGAAACGGGCGACACCCGGCCTGGAAGGCGCGCTGGCCCGGGCGGAGGAGTTCTACGAGCGCATGGAGAAGGGCATGGCGGCGGTGATCGCACCGCTGGCGCAGGTTCTGGCCGACGAGCTGAGCCCAGCGGGGGTGGAGGCCAAGCTGAGCGCGGTGCAGGCCGAGGCCCACACCCGGGTGGCGATCGCGCGCACCGAGCGGGAACAGGCGTTCGAGCAGGTGCGGCTGGCACGCGAGGCCACCGGCCACGCCCGCCGGGAGCGGGACGGAATGGCACGGCAGGTGGAGGAGGCCAACGCCGAGCGGGATGTCGCGCTGGCCGACGCCGAGACCGCCAGAGAGCAGGCGCTGGCCGCGCTGCACGAGGCTGCGGCCACCGAGCGCCTGGCCAAACACGCGGAGCAGGAGGCCCGCCGGCGGGCGGAGCGGGCCGAGACGGACAGGGACGCGGCGGTCCGGGAGATGACCCGGCGGGTGGAGGCCGCCGAGGCCGAGGCGGGGCAGGCGCGGGCGGTGGCCGTACAGGAGCAGCGGCAGGCGGAGCAGGCATGCGTGGAGCGCGACCTGGCGGAGCGGGCGGCGGAGATCGCGCAGGAGGCCAGAGCCGAGGCCGAACGGGCCGTCGTCGCGTCCGAGGCCAAGGCCCAGGCGTTCGCGGCCGAGCGGGATCGGGCGCAGGCCCGGGCCGACGGTGAAGCACAGGCCCGGGCCCAGGCGGTGGCCGAGGCGTCCGAGGCGCGGGCGCAGGCAACTCGCGCGGATCGGCAGGCGGCCCAGGCCGCCGAACGGATGGCCAGGCAGCTGGCCGAGGTGGAGGAACGGGCCGCCAAGCAGATCGCCGACACGCAGAAGCAGGCTGCGGCGAAAGTCGCGGAGGCGGAGGCGGAGCGGGACAGGATCCGGATGCAACTCGCCATGGAGCAGATGAGGCTGTCCGATCTGCGCGAGCAGATGGAGGCGGCGCGTTCGGAGGCCGCTCAGCTACGGGAGCGTGCGGTGACCGCGGAGCTTCGGGGCGCCGCAGGTCAGGCCGGGGCAGCCGACCGGGAGCGGCCGTAAGCGGCCCCGGATCCGGTCGGGGGACTACGCCGACGTGTGCGTGGATACGGGCGGCTTAGTGGTGTCCGAGGCGGACCGGCTGGTCTGTGAGCGTGTGGGGGGATGGCCGGGTATGCTCCCCGCCGCGACGTTCCACGCTGTCGTTGACCGGCAGACCACCCGACCTCGGTGGATGCCGCACCCGTTTCCGTGCCGGTACTCGTGCTGTGGCTGTGCGGTGCTACGGCGGTTGGGAAGTCGACGGTCGGCTACTGCCGGATGGTCGTAGGGCCCGGGAAGGTGCACCGAGAGGCCCGTCGGTAGGCAGCGGCCGTGGCAGCCGATGCCGTACTGCCGGACAGCCGAGGCGAGGGCGTGGATCAGCTCGGGGTTGTGGCGCCAGCGCCCAACTGCCGCTCGATCTCCGCGGCCGGGAACGGCGTCTGCTTGCTCTCGGTGAACAGACGGCGGAAGAAAGAGTCCACGACGACGGTCGGGCGGGCGTGCCGGTCGATGATGGCCGTGATCTCGGGCGGGATGTCGCCAGGTCGCCGGCCTGCGATCCAGTCGTGCAGGAAGACTTCACGTTCCGTGTCACCGCGCACGCCGTCGAGCAAGTGGTATTGGAGCAGGTGGCTCGCGGTGTAGCAGTGGTCGTACGCGAGGTGGTCC
Organism: Streptosporangium sp. NPDC004631; assembly: GCF_053601935.1. Lineage (NCBI taxonomy): Bacteria > Bacillati > Actinomycetota > Actinomycetes > Streptosporangiales > Streptosporangiaceae > Streptosporangium > Streptosporangium sp. NPDC004631. Next base: position 23,025 of record NZ_JBSGCR010000001.1, read on the forward strand.
GAGAGGAAGACGGACTCGTCCACCGAAAGGTCGAAGCGGGAGCTCAGAGCAAGTCCGAAGTCAGCGAAGTAGAGCCGGCGGCCATCGGTCAGGATGTTGGCAAAGTGAGCATCGAAGTGGACAAGTCCGCGAGAACTCATGAAGGCAGCCCCGCTCCTCAGAGCTTCCTCCACCCAGCGGAAGGGCGAGCCGTCCCCGCCTTCCGGCGCGGCGGTTTTGCGGTGGTCGGTCAGCCACCCGGCGAGCGTGTGCGGCACGTGCTCCAGGAAGAGCACCAGGCTGCACGAGGACTGGCCGATGGCCTCCAGCCGGTCACGAACGGCGGGTGATCCCTCCCAGTGCGCGACGGCACCCTCCAAGCCCCCGAACTCGTCGGTGAACCCTTCGGGAGGGGAGTCAGGCAGAACCCGCCAGTGGTACATCAGGGGGAATCCCGCATACTCGTCGCCGAGAACCCAGTTCGTGGTCATGGTGTGCACGGCAAGCTCCCGCCAGGCACCGAACCCGGCCGAGCCCACCCCGTACTGGTAGAACATCGGCAGTTCGAAGACATTCGCCGTCGACCGCGCGTTCTCCGGGCGCAATTCGATGTCCGTCAAAGGGATCCGCTTGACGAAGACGCGCGTTCCGTTGATGTCCAGCTCTGCCGACCTGCCGCCGATGCCCGACCCGAGCGGGGTAGCGTCTGCCACGACCTCCCCGAGCCGGCGGTCGCTCAGCAAGGAGAGCTGAGTGCTCACGGTCCCGTAACCAGCCAGGCGCGCGGTGCGCAGCAAATCCTGGTCCAGCATCGACGGCTCCTCGGTGCCCGAACCAGGGCTTCGGCAATCCCACTACGGCACCGACCTTACGCTGAAAAGGTCAGCCACTCTCATAAACGGACCGTTTGTGAGAATCAGGTCGGCAGGGCCGATGCGGCACCCAGTCAAGACCAACGCTGTTTGGGCTCATGACGCGGTTCTTGCGGTCGCTCCTCATTGAAGTCACGCAGTATCAGCTGTGCTTGATATAGGCCTTGACCGCCTTGATGTATCTCCGCTTTCCCCATAGCGCGCGCCCGAGACCGCTCAAAACCACACCTTTTGGCCAAACAGGCGCTGTCACCGAGCCGGTACGAAGATCAACTCTCTATCGCTAATTTCTGCACTCAGCCTCCTCGAAGGCCGGTCTTGTGCACGACGCCGACCGAGACCTTCACTCCGGCCGCGATGGTGCGGATGGACTCCCCGCGCTCGCGGCGGGCCAGGATCGCGGCGCGCTTGTCGTCATCGACCGCCGGGCGTATGAGCGGACATCTTGTTTGAGCCGTGTGGGGGCGTCCAGATGCCGTACTCCATTACGAGCCTCGGTGTCGGCGGCGGGGTAGGGCGAGATGCTCGGTGACCTTGGCGAAGGCCTCGCTGCCGAGCTTGACGTGGCGCATGGCGGTGCGGGGGCTCTTGTGCCGGGTCTTGCCCATGATCAGCTGGAGGGGGACTTCGGCGTCGCCGAGGTGGGTGGCCGCGGAGTGCCGAAGCTGGTGGAGGTCCAGTCCGGCGTAGTGGTCGAGCAGGACGCGGGGACGTTCGTAGCCAAGGCGGGCGCGTCCGGTGTGGGGGCAGATATCGGCGGTCGCCGGGCGACACGTGGGGACGGGACAGCGTTCGGCGGTGTAGGCGCGGTGGGTGTCCGGATTCGAGAACCGGGCGGTGGACGGGAACGCCTCGGCGGCCCGCCGCTGGACAGTCCATGGGACCGAATCGGCGAGGGAACCGGCGCGGAGGCGTTGACCGGGGGTGACTGGACAGAGTTCATGCTCTGTCCAGTCAGCCCACAGTGCCGAGGCTCCACGGTCGTTCTCGGTGCTAACAGCTGCCCGCAGGCTCCTCCCCGGAGATGCTCGGCGCGGGTTTTCGTGCCGGTGCCCCCCAACCCCTTTTCCTGCCCGGCGCACCGAACACTCGGGGGATCTCAGGGGTCGGGTTCACCGGCGCGCGATCCGATCAAGAGATCCTGTCGAAGCGGAAGGACGTGCGTCCGGCACCATCGCTCCAGATGGCGGCGATGGTCGAAGCGCCGGCGGCGTTGACCCGCTGAGCCTGCAGCCGGATCGTGGTCGGCCCGGTCACGGTGATGCGCTCGCTGATCGGGGAGGTCGTGTTCTTGGCGATGGCCCCGGCGCCGGCCGCGGTGTAGTCGATGAGCTGGCTGAGGATCCGTTCGCTGTTGGGCACGACGGTGCCTGATGTGACGTTCCACAGACGGGCGACCATGTACGTGTTGACCGGGGGACCTGCCTGCAGCCGTGCCCGGACGTTCAGGTCGAGCGCGTAGGTACCGGCCACGGGCAGGGTGACCTGCAACCCGGTGTTGGCCCAGGTGCCGGACGCGGTGGGCTGCAGGTCGACGTTCGCGGGCAGATAGGTGATGCCAGAAGGCGCGAGCAGCTGGTAGCGGGTACCGGAGGCCGAAACCGGGGTTGTGGCCGACGCCGAGGTCGGCATCGTGCCGCCGACAGCCAGGACGGCGGCGCCGGCCGCCAGTGCCGCCAGGCGGATACGAGTGCGCATCAGGGGGATGACCTTTCTCGCGGGTGATGGGTGCCTCGCTGTGATCCCCACCCCTCCACATGACGCAACGTATCTTAGTGGTTACCATTTGCTATGAGGTGGACTGTCGGTAAGTGCTACATGTCGAGCCGTCCGGGCCTTTCCGGTCACTCATAGCTACTTTGCGCCTGGTCGCACGGGTCTGAGCGAAGGACCGCCGACGCCGGGCCTCGGAATTGGCCGCTCTCGGGCATGCTCAAGGGCGAGGGCGGGGCCTTGATCTGATGGAACTGCCGGAGTCCGTCATCGGGCTCCAGCACGAGGTCGCCGCGCCGGCCGCCGACGAACGGGTGCCACTCTGGCGACCTCGTGTAATCAGCTGTCGCCTGTTCGGCCGCGGTCGGGTTCGTGGTCGTCACGGGGAGACGTGCCTGTCACCGCGACTGCCTTTCCCTACCGTCCAACCGCCATCGAACGTACCCGCCACGCGAGCGGAGCCGGCCTGATTCCGCTCGCTCTCGCCGGGCCCGGTGCCGGACAACGGCCCTGATCACAGGGGGCCGGGATGCCCATCGGCGTAAGCGCTCATGAACAAGTACGCCGGAGGCCTTGTCGATTACTTGATCCGCCAGCGCCCGGTGAGCCGGGTTGATACGGCGTACGGCTTCCAAACCCCGGTTGGTGGCAACTGGGAGTTCAGCCCTGCGGTGCGCGGGGTTGGGGCGGTATTCGGCTCGCCGCCGGTCATCGCATCGACCTCCCGATAGAGGGCACCTCCGGCGTAGCCGGTCGCGGCATCCGCCCCGGAATACATCGATCCGGCTGGACAGATTATGTAGATCGGTCTAATTTAGCCGTATGGCTGTGAAGGGAGACCGGACGCGGGCGAGGCTGATCGACGCCGCGCGCACGCTGGTGGAGGCGCGGGGTTACTTCGGCGCGGGGCTCAACGAGGTGATCGAGGCGGGCAAGGCCCCCAGGGGCTCGCTGTACCACCATTTCCCCGGAGGCAAGGATCAGTTGATCGCGGAGGCCCTTGCCGTCTCCGGCCGGGAGATCGACACCCTGATCAGGAGCCTGGCGGACGGTGTCCCCAGCACCAGGGCGCTGATCGAGGCGGTGCTGGACGCGCTGGCCGACCGGATGGAGAGCGCCGGGTACGCGAAGGGGTGCCCCATCGCCACGGTTGCCTTGGACGTGGCGGCCACCAACGACGCGCTGCAGAAGGTCTGCGCGGACGCCTACGACGGCTGGCAGCGGACGCTGGCGGACCGCCTGGTCGCCGACGGCCATGCCCCCGGCCACGCCGAGGATCTGGCCTGTTCCCTGCTCGCCCTGATCGAGGGAGCGCTCGTCCTGGCCCGTGCCCGGCGCAGTCGAGAGCCCATAGAGCGGGCACGGCGTTCCGCGGGGGTTCTGCTCGGCGCCTGAGAGGCGCCCGGCGCCGTCTCGGCCAGGCGTGAGGGCCCTCGCATCCGCTTGGGCCAAGAATATGTAGATCGGTCTATAGGAGTGCTCATGGTGACGGAACCCGACACCCTCGTCGTCGGCGCGACCGGCTTCATCGGCCGATGGCTGACGGCGGAGTTGCTCGCCCGGGGACGGCAGGTCGCCGTGACCGTCCGGGGAGGCCCGGCCCGTGGTGCTGAACTGCGCGCCTGGCTACGTGAGCACGGCGTTGACGAACGGGCGCTCACCGTCGTCACGGCCGACATCACCCGGCCGGGGCTCGGACTCGTCACGGCCGGCCGGGACCGGCTGAGTTCCGTACAGGACGTCTTCAACGCCGCAGCCGTGTTCCGCTTCGGGCTGGGCCGCGAAGAGGCCCGGCGCGCCAATGTCGACGGTGCCCTGAACGTGCTGCGCTGGGCCGGTACACGCCCGCGTCTGCGGCGCCTGATCCACATATCCGGATACCGTGTGGGGGCGGAGACGCCCTCGTACCCCGCCCCCGAGAACGAGCTGACCAAGCTCTACCGGCGTCACGGCGCGTACGAGGCCTCAAAGCGCGAGGGTGACGCGGCGGTACGGGTCCTTGCCGCGGAAGAAGGGGTTCCCCTGACCGCGGTCCATCCCGCCACCGTGATCGGGCACTCGATCAGCGGCGAAGCCGGGCAGTACATCGGCCTGGCCGATGTGATCGAGAAATTGTGGACGGGACGGCTACCGGTGCTGGCCGGCTCCCGGCGCACGTTCGTCCCCGTGGTCACCGTCGATCACCTCGCCCGCTTCCTGGCCGCCGTACCCGAGCACGACCGTGAGCCCTACCGTGCTCATTGGGTCCTGGACGACGCCACTCCAGAACTGCCCGACCTGGTCGCGCTCCTGGCGCGGCATCTCGGCGTGCGCGAGCCACGCGCGGTCGCGCCGGTCGGCCTCGTACGACGGCTGCCTCGCGCGCTCACCGGGGTCGACCCCGAGACGCTGACCTTCTTGTCCGAGGATCGATACGACACCTCATCAGCCGACGCGCTGGCCAAGGCGGCCGGGCTGAGCCACCCACCCGTGCACGACGCACTGCGCCGCTGGAGTGACCGGCTCGTCACGGAACGGTTCGGTGCCGCCCAGCCGCCGCTGAAGGGTGGATTCCACCTGGTCGCGGGGGCTCGGACCCACCTCGCCGGTGATCGCGTTTCTCCGGGTTACGTCCTGCTGCACGGCCTGCCTCTCAACGCCGAAGCCTGGCAGGGCGTACTGCCCGAGTTGAACGACACCGCCCTGGTGGCGGACCTTCCCGGCCTTGGCCGCTCCTCCCGTTCCGCCGGCGACCCCGCCGACTGGCTCACCGAACTGCTGTCTCCCGTGCGGACCCGGCCGATCCTCGTCGGGCACTCGGCGGGCACCGCGCCCGCTCTGCGCTATGCGCACGCCCACCCGGAACGGGTCGCCGGTCTGGTCCTCGTCTCGCCCTACTTCCTCCAGCGGCGCGCCCGGTGGCATCTGCGGACACCGGCGCTCAGCGGCCCTCTGCTCCGGACGGCCTCAGCCCGGCGACTCGGCAAGGCGCTGCTCGGCTCCGAGGGCGCCGACCTCGCGCGGCGGCGATCGCTGGACGACGCGGTCGCGCAGTTGCGGCGGCCGGGCGTCGCCCGGCGCACCGCGCGATGGCTCAACCGGGCGCAACGTCAGGCCGAGCGCGCCGAGCTGCGAGAGCTGACAGCCACCTGCCCGGTGCCGGTCCACCTTGTCGCCGGTGAGTTCGACCCGCTCATCGGCGCCCCCCTTGATGTTGCGGTGACCGTCGTCGCCGGGGCCGGGCACCACCCGCAGCTCAGCCATCCCGTTCAAGTGGCCGCGGCCGTAAGAACGGGCGTTCGGCTCGGTTGACCCCGGGCGGCACGGGGGACCAGGGCGTAGGGGGTGTGCGGGCCGACGCCGAGGTGGGCGGCGGCGGTGACGGATTCACCACTCGGCCGAGGGGGAGGCCGGGACACGCCGGCAGGGTCAACGAGGGCCGCGGTCATGACACACCGCGGCCCTCGTTGATGGAATCGGCGGCCGCGGGTACGGCTGCCGCGACCGGGCGTCAGCCGCAGTTGGTCCGGCGTTTGCCGCCCTCGGTGCCGGTGATCCGGCCCATCCAGTCCACGCACCTGTTCGCCGCGGACAGGTAGATCGGGCCGGCGTAGCTGGTGTAGTTGCCACCGTCATAGACGTCCCAGTGGCTTCCGGCCGGGCTGATCGAAAGACCCGCCTCGACCAGCACGGCCGAACCCGCGGTGTTCCGCTTGGCGACCACGCAATTCTTCTGGGTGGAGGAGCTGTAGGTCAGGAACACCGTTCCCTTGTTGCCGATCGCGGCGGAGTTGACGACGCTGTAGCCGGATCCGCACTCGCCTCCGTAGGCCGCCGCGGCTGCGGGCGACGCCGTGGCGAGTGCCCCGGCGAGTGCGGTGACGGCGAACACCGCTGCGGCGGCGACCTTCTTGACGGGCGTCATATGGCCTTCCTTCTTCCTGATCGTTCCAGGCTCTTCGTTCGAATCAGCCGCAGTTGGTGCCGTAGCGGAACTGGGTGGCCGTGCCGATGGTGCCGCCCCAGTCGACACAATGACCCGCCGCCGACACGTAGACGGGCCCGGCATAGGTGGTGTAGTTGCCGCTGTCCCTGGTCCAGGTGGAGGTGGAGGAGCGCCTGAGGTACGCCTCCGTCAGCGTGGCGGCCCCGGGGTTCGTCCGTACGGTGACGACACAGTTCCGGCCGGTGGAGGAGCTGTAGGTCAGGAACACCGTCCCCCGGTTGTCGGGGAGGTTGAAGTGGTTGACGACGCCGTATCCGCTGCCGCACTGCGAACCGTAGGTGGCGGCGGACGCGGGGGCGGCCGTGACGATGGTCCCGGCGACGACGGCCGCGGCGGCACCGCCGATCAGTGCGGCCTTCGAGAGCGGTCTCTTCATGAAGTCCTCCTTGAATGCCCGTCGGTCGTCGGGTCAGCCGCAGTTGGTGTTCTCGCCACCGGCGTAGGAGCCGCTGATGGCCCCGCCCCAGGTGACGCACGACCCCTTGGCGTAGCGGTACACGGGTCCGGCGTAGGTGGTGTAGTTGCCCTCGTCCACGGCCCCCCAGGCCGGATCGGACTGCCGTGCGATGCCCGCGAACATATGGACGGCCGCGCCGGGGTTGTTGCGGATCGTGACGACGCAGTTGTTGCCGTTGGAGGAGTTGTATGTCAGGTAGACGGTGCCCTTACCGCTGATGGTCCGCTGGTTGACGACGCTGTATCCGCTGCCGCATTGCCCGCCGTAGGTGGCGGCGGACGCGGGAGCGGCCGTCACCAGTGTTCCCGCGGTCATCGCGGCCGCGACCAGTCCCGTCGCGGCGATCTTCTTCGAGACGCGCATCATCGCTCTTTCCCCCTTCGGTGCTGATTCCCCTGTAGATCCACACCGGAAACGGTAGGTCGGGTCTCGCCGACCAGAAAGGCGATCGGGCGCTGTTTCGGTGGTCGCCGAAAAACAGAGGTCACGGGGTCGTGATCCCCATGCCTCCTGGAGATCGACATCTCGCCCGCGTCTCGGCATACTGGTGTCCGGAGTCAGAAACCATGACCTCCCGGTGTTCGACGGCGATCCGTCTAGCCGGAGTTTTTCGCCTGGTGCGGGGCCACCCGGGGCGGCCCGGACGCCGGTGGGCGTGGACGAGAGAGGACTTTCACGGGGTTCGCCCCAGTTGGATCACGGCGGCCGACCGTGTGATCCGCTCCGTTCATGTGTTCTGGGGGAGAGTGAGACGGAACGCGAGATGCTGCGCATCCACTTTTCCTCCCAAGATTGGGAGCGGCTCCGCGTCGTCTCCAAACCCGATCCCATGTGGGAGATCGTCCTCAGCCTGTACATGCTGGGAGCGGCATCCGACGAACTGGTCTTCGGGCAGTGGCGACAGAGGGCGTTGGCCCGGATACCACCGGAGAGCAGAATACTTCTGGATGTCGTACCGTCCCAAGGTTATTCGCCGGACTTCCTCAGTCCTCTCGTCGGGGGAGAGGATCCGCGGGACGGGATCGACGCGGTTCTGAACACCCCGCGTCAGCGCATCGCCGAGGAGCTCGACCTGCGGTTCGGCGGAGGCTGGCGGCCGCCTTGGACGGACGCGCTGGCGCGGAAGGACGGCGCGGCCGTACGTACGCTGGGCAGGTCCATGCGCACCTACTTCGACGTGGCGCTGCGGCCGTATTGGGGCTACATCTCGCAGGTCGCCGAGCGCAGCGCCACATCGATCGGCGGCGCGGCGGAGGGGCCGGTGTCGGCGATCCTCCGCCTCAAGGATCAGCCGTCGGTCCGAAGAGCCCCCCGCACCACGGTGGAACTCGCCTACGGAAACGACCAGGACCTGGACCTGCGAGGCCGCGGCTTAGTGCTGATCCCCGCGTTCTTCTGCGCGATCAACCCCGTGACCTTCCACGACCCCTCCCTGCCGCCGGTGCTCCTGTACCCGGTCGGCCACAAGCCGGTCTCGTTTTTGACCCGGGCCGCCCAGGGAACAGGGCCGACCGAAGAGGTGCTGCGGCGTTTGTTCGGCCGCACGCGCGCCTCGGTTCTGCGGACGCTGAGCGACAAGATCTGCACGACGGGTGAACTCGCGAGAACCCTCGGCATCTCGATGGCCTCGGCGAGCGAGCACGCCTCACTCCTGCGCGCCGCCGGGCTCGTGGCCAGTGAGCGGCACGGCAACACCGTCCGGCACCGGCTCACGCCCCTTGGGCTGGAGTTCCTCTACCAGTCCAGATGACGGCCGCCCCGCCCGGGCGGCCGTCGTCCCGGAACTTTATGATCACGACGTTGATCCGGGCGGGAGTAGGTCCATGCGCCGGTGACCGTGGTGCCGTCGGCGCTGAACCTGTGATTCAGGCGTAGACGGACGCGAGCCACGCGCCCCAGGTCTGCTCGGCGGCGGTCTGGTCGATGTCGGCGAAGATGTGGTGGCCGGTCAGGATGACGCCGCCACCGCCGACGAACCGCAGCAGCGCGTCGTCGGTCCGCACGCCCAGGAAACCAGGGGCGAGCACCGTGTCGACCACGCCGTCGACAGTCTGGCCGCCGACCGTGAAGTGCACCTTGTCGCCCTCGCCAACCTGCTCCGACAGGCCCACGGCGCGGGTGAGGCCGGCCCAGACCAGGTCCTGGTCGGGCTGTTGCGGGCCGAACGCGGTGACCGGCACGGCGGTGCGGCCCGTGAAATGCTCCAGATACCGCGCGAGGGTCCGCAGGTAGAGCGGGTTGCCCTTGCGGAGCGCGTCGTACTCCGCCTCCCAGTCGCCGGCCAGAATGCCGCTGTGCACGAACCGCAGCGCGGTGCTGCCGCCGTCACGGCCCTCGATGAGGTATTCGACCGCCATGAACGCGCCGTCCTCGCCGGGTTCCGCGCGGTAGCCGAACCGGTGCGGCGGCTCCCAGGCGGTGACCGTGGACTCGCCGGTGAAGCCGGGCATCGTCATGGACGCGCTACCCCCCTCGCGAGGCTCGATCTCGTTCTTGCCCATGAACCACGAGTCGACGCCGGGGCCGGTCGCGATCGCCGCCCAGACCTGCTCGGGGGTGGCCTGGAGGTCGATGTCGTGGGTGAGGCGGAATTCATGCGACATTTCAGGACTCCTTGGTGTCGATGCTGCCCGCGTCGATCTGCGGTGCGGTGTCCGAGCGGAGGCTCGGGTGGATGGCGACGATGACCCGGTGGTCACGGCCGCCGGGGGCGTGCTCGTCGTGATAGCGGCTCACCAGGGCGGCGACCGCCGCGGTCAGCTCCTGGGCGAACGCGGCGCGATCGGCGGCCGAGGCGAACCGGACATTGCCATCGAGGGCAAACGTCGCGGTCGGCTTGCCCGCGCGGGCGGCGCCGGTGATCAGCGTGCCCACCTCCTTGACCAGCCGGGCCGCGACGGCGAGCAACCAGCGCGCGGAGAGCCGGTCGGGCGAGCGGGCCGGGTCGGGCTGGACCTCGGAGAGCGCCGACGGCGAGATCACGAACGACGCGGCGGTCGCCCGCAGCACCCGCTCGGTGACGTTGCCCTTGCGCCGCTCCTCGATCAGCTCCACGAGGCCGTGGGTCTCAAGGGTCTTCAGGTGATAGTTCACCTTCTGCCGGGACAGCCCGACGATCGCCGCCAGGCTGGTCGCCGAGTGCGGCTCCACCAGCAGTGCGAGCAAGCGCGCCCGGATCGGGTCGAGCGCCACCTCGGCGGCACCGGCCTCTTCGATTATCCCGACTTCGAACATGCCTTGACGATAGTTACCGACAACTTCTTTTGTCAATACAAAAGAAGTTGTCGGTGTGGGGCGGGCGCCGAACGTCGACGCGGCCCCTGCGGTTGCTGGAGGCCGTGCGGCCGGAAGCAGCGCCGCCCGCCCCGGCAGACCCGGGGTGCCGGATGCGGATCAGCCGTTGTACGGGGCGGCCGCCACGTCCAGGACCCAGGTCACGCCGAAGCGGTCGGTGAGCATGCCGTACAGGGGCGCCCACCGCGACGCCTCCAGGGGCTGCACCACTGTCGAGCCCTCTGCCAGCTTCTGCCACAGGACACCGATCTCGTCGGTATCGTCACCGCGCACGGAGACGAAGAACGGGTTGCTGCCCTGGTCCCAGGGCAGACGGGAGGGTACGTCGCAGGCCATGACGTGAAAGCCGTTGCCGCCCGCCACCTCGCCCCACACCACCCAGTCCGCCTCGTTCTCGTTCTGCGCGTTTCCCATGTCCTTGTACGTGACGGCGGCGACGCGCCCGCCGAAGACGGACCGGTAGTAGTCCAGCGCCACTCGCGCGTCGCCCCGGAAGTTCAGGTGGGTGGTGGTCGTAACGGACATGGTTTTCTCCTTGCTCGCGGTTCGGTGAGGCGCACCGCCGCAGCGATGAAACCTTGCGGGAAGCAACCTCGTGACCAGGGGCCATGGCCCCTCCGGCGGGTCGTGATACCAACCCTTCCACGGATAGCGGACAGGTTGCGTCCTGTACTGCGGGCAGAATGGGGAACATGCAGAAAACGTCCTCACGGCTGCTCTCGCTGCTCTCACTGCTCCAGACGCGGCGCGACTGGTCCGGTGACGACCTCGCCGAGCGGCTCGGCATCACCCCGCGCACGGTACGCCGCGACATCGACCGCCTACGGGAACTGGGCTACCCGATCCTCGCCTTCAAGGGACCCTCCGGCGGCTACCGCCTGGATGCCGGCTCCCAGCTGCCTCCGCTGCTGTTCGACGAGGACCAGGCCGTCGCCCTGGCCCTCGCCCTGCAGTCCGCGGCCACCAGCGGCACGATCGGCGAAGACGCCGCACGTGCCCTGTCCACCATCCGCCGGGTCATGCCGCCCCGTCTGCGTCAGCGCATCGACATACTGCAGATCACCGCCGTTCGGCCACCCGAGGGCGGCAACACCTCTGCGGCCGGCACGCGGCTCCTCGTGGAGCTGAGCCGCGTCATCCACACCCGTGAGGAGCTGCGCTTCGACTACGGGCACGACACCACCGGCTCCGCCGGGCAGCCCCGCCGGACACAGCCCCACCACCTGCTCACCTGGCGCGGCCACTGGTATCTGATCGCCTGGGACCTCGATCGCGGTGACTGGCGCACCTTTCGCGCCGACCGCATACGCCCCCGTACCCCGACCGGGCCGCGCTTCACCCCACGTGATCTGCCCGGCGACGACGTCACCGCGTTCTTCATCGGCCGATTCCGGGGAACCGACGGCTCTGCCTGCGACTGGCCCTGCCGCGGCGAGGTCGTCCTCAACCTCCCTGCCCAGGCCGTGGCCCCCTTCGCGCAGGACGGAATCGTCGAAGAACTCGGCCCCGGCCGCTGCCGCCTCACCCTCGGCTCCTGGTCGTGGACCGGCCTCGCCGCCATCATCGGCCGCTTCGACACCGATATCCACGTCATCGGTCCACCACAACTGACCAGCGCGTTCGCCCAGCTCGCCGCGCGCTATGCCAAGGCCGCAGGCACGCCGCCGCCGGCTCCACCCCCAAACGCCGGCACCTCACACTGAGGCATACCGTGCTCGCCGCCAACGAGCCGTCAACCGCTCGCCAGGAACGGGGCCCAGCTCAACCGCCAGGTCAGCTTGAGGGGACGAAGTACCACCATTGTTCGGTGAAGTTGAGCGTGCAAGCGCTTTCTGTAGCCCGACCATACGTGGATCGGCCCACCAGGCATTTGTTCCTCCTGTGATTTCGCAGTTCGAACGCATTGGGGTCCGACGTCGGATCGAATTTCCACCACTGATCGTCGAAGGTGTCGACGCAGTCGACTATCTTGGCGTCCGAGCCGTCCTCGCCGCTGGGAAAGGCCAGGCACTTGTTCCTGACCCGGTTTCGGAACCGGTAGTATCCGGCGAGCGGCAGCGCCTCGATCAGCCAGACCTGATCGGTGGAATTATCGGGGCAGTCCGCCGGCGAAACGAGATTGTCGGACCGCCCGGTGGGGCACTGTACGCGGCGATAATTGAGCAGGCGATAGGCGCCCGGCTCGGGCGCCTCGGCGTGCGCGACCCCGGGCGCGATCGGTGCGGCGACCGTGAGTGTAAGCGCCGGGATGGGCAATATGCGACGGAAGACATTCATGGCAGTCTACCTTTCCGGTAAGCCTCTGCGTGTGCCGATATCCTTTCCGCCGGCCCGCCATAATTACCGAATGCAGCAGTTCGCCCATCGTATGAGATGATGCGGGATGGTAAAGATCGCAAAGCGGAAGGAGATTTTAAACGTGACAGGATCCAGTGTCCCGCGCGGGAGATTTCAGGGATTAGCCTCGCGCTTTCGCGCGGGGTTTGGCGGTTCTGGTCGTTTACATGAGGAAAGCGCCTGTGAGTGAGTGTTCGAGAGTTGATCGCTGGCTATATCTGATGACCGGAGGAGACAGCGTGGACGCCTCGCCGACGCGAGGGGCGGGGGCCCGACGCCGTTTGACGAATCCCATGGGGACACCCCCGGCGATCGCCCGGGAGTACACATCCATCACGAAGGCACGTAGACCGGCTCGGTCGGCCGCCGGCATGACCTGAGGATCGCAGGCGTTCCGCGCCCGAGTGGGTAAGGGCTCCACATGACAGAACACACGGTGTACGGGGCCCGCGCCACCGCGCGTACCGCGTGAGGCCGGACAGTCATGGGAGCCATCCGGCGAGCGACGAGGAGGCTGCGGCGAAAGGCCGAACAGACCCCCGCAGACCGGGACCGCCATGTCGACCTGCTGCGTGCTGTCGCGATCGCCATCGTGGTGACCGGGCACTGGCTGGCCGTCCAGGTGACCTACGACGGCGCCCTGCGCGGGGCCAACGTCCTGGACATCGTGCCGTGGACCCACCCGCTGACCTGGCTGTTCCAGGTCATGCCGATCTTCTTCCTGGTCGGCGGCTTCGCCAACGCGGCCTCGCTCGCCTCCCACCGCCGCCACGGCGGCAACGCCGTCGGCTGGACGCTGCGCCGTACCGACCGGCTTGTGCGGCCCACCACCACGCTGCTGGCCGTGCTTACCACGGCCGCTCTGACGGCCGAGGCCGCGGGAGCCGATCCCGCCCTGATCGGCGCGGCGACCTGGCTGGCCGGGATCCCGTTGTGGTTCCTGACGGCGTATCTGGCCGTGGTGGTCCTTACCCCGCCGATGCACGCGCTCCACCGCCGCTACGGCCTGGCCGTGCCGATCGTGTTGGCCGCCCTGGTCGGAGCCGGTGACATGGCGAGGCTGACCTTGCGGATCCCGTACGCGAGTGAGGGTAACTTCCTGTTCGCCTGGCTGGCCGTCCACCAGCTCGGCTTCGCCTGGCAGGACGGGCGCCTGCCATCTCGGCGGTCCGTCGCGCTGCCCCTGGCCCTCCTCGGGCTGATCGCTCTGGTGGCGCTCACCGTGTTCGGTCCCTACCCGATCAGCATGGTCGGCGCGGCGGGGCAGGAGATCCAGAACACCTCGCCGCCCACCTTGGCCCTGCTGGCGCTGGCCACGGCCCAGACCGGGCTCGCGCTGCTGCTCCACGGCCCGGCCAACCGGTGGCTACGCGGCATACGCCCGTGGACGGCCGTCGTCGCGGTCAACTCGGTCGTCATGACCCTGTTCCTGTGGCACATGACCGCCGTCGTGCTCGGCGTACTGGCCTTGTATCCGACCGGACTGCTCCCGCAGCCTCCTGCGGGGTCCGTCCCCTGGTTGCTGCTGCGCCTGCCCTGGCTCGCCGTCCTGGCATTGATCCTCGGCGTGCTGGTCGCGGTGTTCGGGCCGGTCGAACGGCGTACCGGCCCGCGCCCCCGGCCGGGAAGCGGCGCCTGCGCCCTCACCGCCATCGGCGTGACCGGCGTGCTGGCCGGACTCCTGGGCATCGCCTTGGCCGGTCCGGGACACCATGGTCCCGCCGGTCTTCCCACGGCGGCGCTGGCCGCCTACTTCGCCGGAGCCGCCCTCTTGCGGTTCGCCCGCCTGAGGCGAGGCGGACCCTCCGGTGGCCGGGCGGATCGGTCTGCGGCCAAGCGGTAACGTAGCCGGGTGGTGGCACGTCCGCACCGATCACCGCTGGCCTGTCGCCGCCGGCTATGGGCTGGCGGACGCGCGCGGGCGGCCGGCGAACGCACCCCGCGCCCCGTCCTGCCGCCCAGCCGCAACCCATGCATGGCGTGGGGTGTGGGGCGCCACCATCGGCCTGGTCACCTGTTTCGCCCCGCACGACGGCATCCCCGCCGCAGCGCCCGCCGCGTGGTGAGAGAACTCGTCTCACGGTGTCCGCGAGGGCCTCGGTCAGGTGCCGACGTAGGCCGCGAGGTGCTCGCCGGTGAGGGTGGAGCGGGCGGCGACGAGGTCGGCGGGGGTGCCCTCGAAGACGATCCGGCCGCCGTCGTGGCCGGCGCCGGGGCCGAGGTCGATGATCCAGTCGGCATGCGCCATGACCGCCTGGTGGTGCTCGATGACGATGACCGACTTGCCGGAGTCGACGAGCCGGTCGAGCAGGCCGAGCAACTGCTCGACGTCGGCGAGGTGGAGGCCGGCGGTCGGCTCGTCGAGGACGTAGACGCCGCCCTTCTCGGCCATGTGGGCGGCCAGTTTGAGCCGCTGCCGCTCACCACCGGACAGTGTGGTGAGCGGCTGGCCGAGGCTGAGGTAGCCGAGCCCGACGTCGGCGAGCCGGTCGAGAATGGCGTGCGCGGCCGGTATGCGCGCCTCGCCGGCGCCGAAGAACTCCTCGGCCTCGGTCACCGACATCGCGAGTACCTCGCTGATGTCGCGGCCGCCGAGGTGATGGTCCAGCACCGATGCCTGGAACCGCTTCCCCTCGCACTCCTCGCAGGTGGTGGCGACGCCGGCCATCATCGCCAGGTCGGTGTAGATGACGCCGGCGCCGTTGCAGTTGGGGCAGGCGCCCTCGGAGTTGGCGCTGAACAGCGCCGGCTTCACGCCGTTGGCCTTCGCGAACGCCTTGCGGATCGGGTCGAGCAGTCCGGTGTACGTCGCCGGGTTGCTCCGCCGCGAGCCGCGGATCGCGCCCTGGCCGATCGACACCACACCCGCGCCGGCGGGGATCGACCCGTGCACGAGCGAGCTCTTGCCGGAGCCGGCGACGCCGGTGACGACGACGAGCACCCCGAGCGGGATGTCGACGTCGACGTCGCACAGGTTGTGCGCCGTCGCGCCGCGGATCTCCAGCGTGCCGGTGGGCGTCCGCACCGTCTCCTTGACGGCGGCCCGGTCGTCGAGGTGACGGCCGGTGAGGGTGTCGCCGGCCCGCAGCCTCTCGACGGTGCCCTCGAAGCAGACGGTGCCGCCCGCCGTACCGGCGCCGGGGCCGAGATCGACGACGTGGTCGGCGATCGCGATCGTCTCCGGCTTGTGCTCCACGACGAGCACCGTGTTGCCCTTGTCCCGAAGCCGCAGGAGCAGGTCGTTCATCCGCTGGATGTCATGGGGGTGCAGACCCGTGGTGGGCTCGTCGAAGACGTAGGTGACGTCGGTGAGCGAGGAGCCGAGGTGGCGGATCATCTTGACGCGCTGCGCCTCGCCGCCCGACAGCGTGCCCGACGGCCGGTCGAGCGAGAGATAGCCCAGCCCGATCTCCACGAACGAGTCGAGCGTCTGCTGCAGCGTCGCGAGCAGCGGCGCCACCGACGGCTCGCCGACGCCGCGGACCCATTCGGCCAGATCGCTGATCTGCATCGCGCACGCATCGGCGATGTTGATCCCGCCGATCCGCGACGACCGGGCCGCCTCGTTGAGCCGGCCGCCGCCGCACTCGGGGCAGGCGGTGAAGGTGACCGCCCGGTCCACGAACGCCCGGATATGCGGCTGCATCGCCTCCCGGTCCTTGGAGAGGAACGACTTCTGGACCCTCGGGATCAGCCCCTCGTAGGTGAGGTTGACGCCGTTGACCTTCACCTTGGTCGGCCCGCGGTGAAGGAAGTCGTACAGCTCGGTCTCGGTGTAGTCGCGGATCGGCTTGTTCAGGTCGAGGAAGCCCGACTCGGTGAAGATCCGCACTGTCCCCCAGCCGTCCGCCTTGTAGCCGGGGACGGTGATCGCGCCCTCGGCGAGCGACTTGGAGTCGTCGAAGAGCTGGGTGAGGTCGATGTCGGTGACGCTGCCCATGCCCTCGCAGCGCGGGCAGGCGCCGGCGGGCAGGTTGAAGCTGTA
The DNA here is from genome assembly GCF_053601935.1 of Streptosporangium sp. NPDC004631. Taxonomy (NCBI): domain Bacteria; kingdom Bacillati; phylum Actinomycetota; class Actinomycetes; order Streptosporangiales; family Streptosporangiaceae; genus Streptosporangium; species Streptosporangium sp. NPDC004631. Next base: position 39,647 of record NZ_JBSGCR010000001.1, read on the forward strand.
GTGGAACGACGGCCCGGCACTCGGCTCGCCGAGCCGGCTGAAGACGATCCGCAGCATCGCGTTGGCGTCGGTGGCGGTGCCGACGGTGGAGCGGGAGTTGGCGCCCATCCGCTCCTGGTCGACGATGATCGCCGTTGTCAGCCCCTCCAGCAGGTCGACCTCCGGCCGCGCCAGCGTCGGCATGAAGCCCTGCACGAAGGTGCTGTAAGTCTCGTTGATCAGCCGCTGCGACTCCGCGGCGATCGTGCCGAACACCAGAGAGCTCTTGCCCGAGCCGGAGACGCCGGTGAACACCGTCAGCCGGCGCTTCGGGATCTCGACGCTGACGTCCTTGAGGTTGTTCTCGCGCGCGCCCTGCACGCGGATCAGATCGTGGCTGTCGGCAACGTGCGGCGCAGGCGACCGCGTGTCCGTCCTCGTGACCATGCTCATCGTGTCTCCATCTGTTGGTTACGCGGGGCCGCCTTCGCGGTCTCCATCGGCGTCGCCTGGTTTGATCTGACCAGCTTCGACCAGCACACGGCTCACGGCAATTCGGTTGCGATACACGACAGCGCACACGTACTCTTCCCGCAACGCGTTGACGGAGACGAGTAGTCACCGACCGGGGCGGGTAGGAGAGAGCCGCCGGCAGCTGCGAAGGCGGACCTGCCCCCGGTGACGAAGACCCTCCCGAGTGCGGGGAGGAACGGCGTCCGCGCCCGATGCCCCGCCGGCCGGCCCCCGTCACCGGGCCCTTTGAGGCCGCCGTCGTACGGCGGCGAAAGTGCGGTGGCACCGCGAGTTCCCTTCTCGCCCGCACTCCCAAGGGATCACCACTCACTGACCAGAGGTTTGTGATGATCTCCACATCCACATCCACATCCGCTTCACCCGTCCGCCGGACCCTGGCCGCGGAGCTTCCGCGACGGATCGGCCGGCAGGTCACCGTCCAGGGATGGCTCCACCGCAGGCGAACTCTGAAATCCGTGGCCTTCCTCATCCTGCGGGACCGCTCCGGCCTGGCCCAGGCCGTGGTCACCGACCCTGAGGCCATGACCATGGTCGGCGGCTACCCCGAAGAGACCGTCCTGCAGATCACCGGGACCGTGACCGCCAGCCCCCAGGCCCCCGGGGGAGCCGAAGTGACCTCCCCGGCGGTGACCGCACTGTCGGGGCCGGCCGCGGCCCCGCCGTTCGACCTCTACCGCCCCGCGGTGCCGGCCACGCTGCCGACCATCCTCGACCACGCCCCGGTCGCCCTGCGGCATCCGCTGCTGCGGGCCCCCCACGCCATCTCCGCGGCCTCGGTGACGGGCTTTCGAACGGCGCTGGACGCGCTCGGTTTCACCGAGATCCACACGCCCAAGGTGGTGGCCTCGGCGACCGAGTCCGGCGCCGACGTCTTCGCGATCGACTGGTTCGGCACCCACGCCTACCTGGCCCAGTCCCCGCAGTTCTTCAAACAGGCCATGGTCGGCGTCTTCGAACGCGTCTACGAGACCGGCCCGGTCTTCCGGGCCGAGCCCCACGACACCGCACGACACCTGGCCCAGTACACCTCGCTGGACGCCGAACTCGGCTTCATCACCGACCACCGGGAGGTGATGGCCGTGCTGCGCGAGGTTCTCGCCGGCATGACGGCCGCCGTCGAACACCACGCCGGCGAGGCGTGCGCGCTGCTGGGCGTCGAACCACCCGACGTCCCGAACCGGATCCCCGAGATCCACTTCACCCGGGCCCAGGAACTCCTCGCCGCCCACACCGGCGAAGACCCCCGGGGCGAGCCGGACCTCGCCCCGGCCCACGAACGCCTGCTGTCGCAGTGGGCGCTGCGCGAGCACGGCAGCGAGTTCCTGTTCGTCACCGGCTATCCGATGGCCAAACGCCCCTTCTACACCCACCCCGAGCCCGGCAGACCGCAGTACTCCAACAGCTTCGACCTGCTCTTCCGCGGCCTGGAGCTGGTCACCGGAGGCCAGCGCCTGCACCGTTACGAGGACTACCTCGCGGCCCTGGCGGCCCGCGGGGAATCGCCCGAGCCGTACGCCGGCTATCTGGCGGCCTTCCGGCACGGCATGCCCCCGCACGGCGGCTTCGCCCTCGGCCTGGAACGGTGGACCGCCCGGCTGACCAGGGCCGACAACATCCGCCGCACCACCTTGTTCCCGCGTGACCTTCACCGCCTGACCCCGTAACGATCCCGTGGCGCGGCCGTTCCCTCCCCGGCGGCCGCGGCCGGGGTCTCAGCGTCGGTGTCGGCTCCGTCAGCGGCCCGCGGCCCGGCCGCCGCGTATCAAAGCCCTCCATTCGGGTCCGTACGATCGGGGCAGCGGCCGGGGAGCCAGTTGCCGTGGAAGCCCGTGGGGACGCGGACCGGCAGGTGCACCTCCGCCACCGGCCGGGCCGACAGGTCGGCGGCGTCCAGGATCGCCAGGTAGCCGGTGCCGCGGGAGCGGTCGTGGGCGAAAGTCATCAGGTATCCGTCGTCGTCACCCGACGTCACCCGCCGGGGGACGAAGACCGCCTCGCCGCAGGTGTGCCCGGCGGGCAGCCGATGCACCTCGCGGGTCGCGCCCCTGGCGAAGTCGTACTTGTAGATCTCCGAGCGCTCCGGCTCGGCCTCCAGCGAGAAGCCGGTGACGTACCCGAAGCGGTGGCGCCGCCCGACCTCGGCGTCGGCGACCCGCGGATACTCGATCGCCGCGTCGTCCAGCGGCCGCTCGGCGACCGTGCCCGCGGCCAGGTCCAGCCGCCACTCGTGCAAGGTGGGCAGGCCACCGCCGATGTCCTCGGGGCCGTCCCGCCACAGCGTCGGCACCCGGCAGCCGGTGACCGTGATCGCGCCGTCCGCCTCCGAGGCGTTCATGGTGTGCCACACGTAGCACGGCTCGACGTCGAACCAGCGCACCGGCCCGCCGGTCCGGCGCATCACACCGAACCGGGCGCCGTGCCCGTCGTCCCACCGCCACGGCATCCCGCCGCCGGCGGCCGTCGCCGGGTCGAAGACGACGGGCAGGTCCATGAAGATCGCGTGGTTCTCGGTGATGGCGAAGTCGTGCATCATTGTCGCCCGCGGGACCTCCACCACCTGTGACTGGAGCAGCTCGCCGGTCGGCGCGGCGCGATGGTAGGTGAGGTACGGCGGGCGCAGCCGGGAGCCGAAGAACAGCAGCTCGCCGGTCCCGGGGCAGATCTTGGGATGGGCGGTCATGGGGGTGCGCAGCGCCCCGCCGAAGGTGAACGGCCCGACCGTTTCCAGCTCCGGCGTGATCTCGTGGGGAAAGCCTCCCTCCTCCAGGGCGAGCAGCCGGCCCGCGTGGGAGACCAGGTGGGTGTTGGCGGTGGAGACCCGGTAGTCCACCTGCCCGGTGGCCTGGTCGAAGGCCAGGGCGAAGCGCGACTCGCCCGGGTGCTCGTACAGCGGGGTCCGCACGTACCGGTTGCGGTACCAGCGGGCCCGCCCGCCGCCCAAAGCCACCGCGTGGACCATGCCGTCACCCGCGAAGTAGTGCGGCGACCAGCCGGTCCGCGGGTTGGGGCCGTTGCGGAGGTACACACCGTTCAGCTCCCCGGGAACGGCGCCGATCACCTCGGCCGGTTCCAGCGTCGTCTCCTCGGTGACCGGTGCGTTGTTCCCCGCCAGGTGGAGGGGCGTGTCGGCGTTCTGCGCGGCCGTCATCTGCTGGGTTCTCCCGTCGTTCGATCCGGCCGTGCCAGGATGCCGGGAGGATTCCTGGAGAAACAGTCTTGTTCTTGCCGGGGCCGTCAGCCGCTCGGAGAACGCGCAGCGTACGGCGGTGCGAAAAAGTCCGGCGGCGCGGACGACCGGGTCGGCCCGCCCGCCGCACTCGCCGCTCAGCCGCGCCAGCCCCCCTCGTCCACCCCGCCGGGCACGCCCGCCGCGGGGTCGTAGGGGGTGCGGGTGAAGACGAAGGTGTTGAGGTCCAGGTGGCTGAGCGAGCCGTCGGCCCGGCGGACCAGGCTCAGCCTCTCACCGGCGTAGTAGCCGTCCAGGCCGAGCCAGGTCCCGTCGGTCTGGGCGGCGAACCGGGAGGCCCGCCCGGCGCCGCCGATCGGGTTGAGTGACAGCCCCCGCCCGGGCAGTAGTCGCAGCGCGTACGCGCTCGGCCCCCAGTACCACGGGCCGGTCAGCTCCAGCAGGTCGGCGTCGGCCGTGGCGGGCTCCCACTCGGCGGGCAGGCGCGGCTCGTACGCGTCCAGGATGGCCAGCAGCTCGGTCAGCAGGGTACGGCTCACCCCCGAGGTGGAGTTGGCCATGAACAGCACGCCCACCCTGTCGGACGGGTCGGCCCAGACCGTGGCCAGAAAGCCCGGCATGGAACCGGTGTGACCGGCCAGGCGGCGACCGCCGGCCCGGGCGAGCTGCAGGCCCAGGCCGAAACCACCGGTCCAGGCGTCGCCGTCGTCGACGATCGCCGGTTCGCGCATCTCGGCCACCGTGGCCGGGTCCAGCACGCCCGCGGTGTCGCCGGCCAGGAACACCGCCCACCGGGCGAGGTCGGCGGAGGTGGCCCAGAACTGCCCGGCCGGGGCCATCGCGACCGCGTCGTGCTCGGGCTCGGGCAGCAGCACGTCCGCCCACGGGTGCACGGCGTAGCCGGTGGCGTGCGGGGAGCGCGGGCGGGTGGTGGTGTCGCGCATGCCCAGCGGCTCCAGCACCTCCGCCTGCACGGCCCGCGCCCAGCTCACCCCCCGCTGCCTGGACACCAGCTCGCCCAGCAGGGCGAAACCCAGGTTGGAGTAGTGGAAGCGGCGGCCTGGGCGATGCCGGGCGGTCTCCGGGCCGAGCAGGCCGATCAGCTCGTCCACCGGCATGCCCGGGGTCCGCTCCCACCACTGCCCCGGCGACTCGGCGGTCAGCCCGGCGGTGTGCGACAGCAACTGGGCGACCGTCACCTCGGCGACCGGCGTGCCGGGAACGTGCTTGCCGATCGGGTCGAGCAGGTCCACCCGGCCCTCGTCGCGGAGCCGCATGACCACCGTGGCGACCATGCTCTTGGTGATGGAGCCGATCCGGTACTGGGTGCTCTGGTCCGGCGCGGCCCCCTCCACCCTGCCGCGCGAGCCGAACCAGGCGAGCCGTCCGTCTCGCACCACGGCCGCGGTCAGGGAGGGCAGTCGCGACTCGGCCTGCTCCACCGCGATCCTGCGCAGCAGCGCGCGAGCCGTACTCTCCAGAACCGGCGACATCAGTTGACCCCTCCCCGACACGACAAGTGTCCCCAGGCTAGTGCCGCCGGAGCCTCACCAGCATCCCGGCAGATCCCCCCGGTGGGTCACCGATCAGCCGCCGCGTCGCCCGCGTGATCGCCACCTGCAGATCATGGCCGCCCATCGGGGTCCGGGCCAGAATCTCGGCGGGTTCGACGACCACCACGGCGTCGAATCCCAGCCCTTTCGAGGCGGTGACGGTCAAAACCGCGACGGGGGACCAGGAGGCCGGCGGAGGCGGGGAAGAGGGCGGGCCTCGAACCTTGATTGTCAGGTAATACGTTGCCGTCTGACAGACTCCTGGCCATGGCAGACGCGGTCGAGTCGTGCGGCACCAGTGGACGGGTGCGCGTCGGCGTCCTCGGTTCCCTGGTGCTGGACACCGCTGCCGGCCCGACGCGGGTCGGGGGCGCGCGGCTGCGGGTGTTGCTGGCCCGGCTGGCGCTGGACGCCGGGCGTGCCGTCCGGCCGGCGACCGTGGTCGAGGCGCTGTGGGGCGAGACGGCACCGGCGGCCCCCCTGCACGCGCTGCAGTCGCTGGTGTCCCGGTTGCGGCGCGTCCTGGGCGACCCCGGGCTGCTCACCTTGGGCCCGGCCGGGTACCGGCTGGCCGTCGAGCCGGACGCGGTCGACGCCGTCCGGTTCGAGCGGCTGGCCCGCGCGGGCCGGCGCTCGCACGCGGAGTCCCGGCCCGCCGAGGCCGCCGCCACCTTGCGCGAGGCCCTGAGCCTGTGGCGCGGCCCCGCCTTGGCGGACGTGCGGGAGGCGCCGTTCGCCGCCGCCGAGGCCGAACGGCTTGAGCGGGCCCGGCTGGCCGCCCTGGAGGACCGGGTCGAAGCCGAGCTCGCGCTGGGCGCCGACCTCGACCTGGTCGCCGAGCTCGAATCGCTGACCGCCGCGCACCCGTTGCGCGAACGGCTGCACGCCCAGCTGATCCGAGCCCTGGCGCTGAACGGCCGCGGCGCCGAGGCGCTGGCCGCCTACCAGCGGATCCGCGGCCTGCTGGCGGACGGTTTCGGCAGCGATCCCGGGCCGCGGCTCCAGGAGGCCCACCTGGCGGTGTTGCGCGGTGAACCTCCCCGTCCCCGGCGATCGCACGGCAATCTGGACGTCCCGCTCACCAGCTTCGTGGGCCGCGACGACGACGTCCGCCGCGTGGTCGAACTGCTCGGCCGAGTCCGGCTGGTCACCCTGGCCGGTCCCGGAGGAGCGGGCAAAACCCGGCTGGCCAACACCGTCGGCCGACGGCTCACACCGTCCGGCGGGGTGTGGTTCGTCCCGCTGGCCCCGGTCGGCGCGGACGACGTGCCCCGCGTGGTGCTCGACCTGTTGCGGGTGCGCGCGGAGGGCGCGCAGCCGCGGCCTGTCACCCCGGAGGCGGTTCTGGACCGCCTGGTCGGGACACTCGCGGACGACGACCTGGTGCTGGTGCTGGACAACTGCGAGCACGTGATCGAGGCCGCCGCGGCGCTCGCCGGGACCCTGCTCGGCCGGTGCCCGAGGCTGCGGGTGCTGGCTACCAGCCGGGAACCCCTGCGGATCGACGGCGAGACCCTGCACCCGGTGCTCCCGCTGGAGCTGCCGGAACCGGGGGCGACGGTGGAGCGGGCCCGTGCCTGCGCGGCGGTCCGGCTGTTTCACGACCGGGCCGCCGCGGTGCGGCCGGGCTTCGCCCCGGAGGGCGGCGCGCTGACGGCGGCGGTGGAGATCTGTCGCCGCCTGGACGGCCTGCCGCTGGCGATCGAGCTGGCCGCGGCACGGTTGCGTGCCCTGCCGGTCGAGGTGGTCGCCGCACGGCTGGACGACCGGTTCCGGCTGCTCACCGGGGGCAGCCGCACCGCGTTGCCGCGACACCGGACCCTGAGCGCGGCGGTGGCCTGGAGCTGGGACCTGCTCGACACCGACGAGCGAGCGCTGCTGGAACGGCTGTCGGTCGTGCCCGGCGCCTTCACCGAGGACGCGGCGGAGGCGATCGGCCGGTTGGGCGACGTCCGGGAGCTGCTGACGGCGCTGGTCGACAAGTCCCTGCTGCACCCGGTGGAGCCCGCCGACCCGGTCGAGCCGCGCTACCGCGTGCTGGAGACCATCCGGGAGTACGGCCTCGGGCAACTGGCCCGGCGTGACGAGGTCGACGTCGTACGCGGGAGGCACGCCGGGTTCCTCCTCCGGCTGGCCGAGACCGCGGATTCGCGCCTGCGCACGTCCGACCAGCTGCGCTGGCTGGCCCGCCTGTCCGCGGAACGGGACAACCTGTCGGCCGCGATCCGCTGGGCGGCCGAGTCCGGAGACGCCGACCTGGCGGTCCGGCTCGGCGCCGCACTGTGCTGGTTCTGGTTCCTGCGAGACCACCCGCCGGAGTCGCTGGACCTGCTCGGCCGGGTGCTCCAGGCTCGCGGCCCGACCGAGCCGCGGGCCCGCGCGCTGGTGGTCGCCGCGCACGCGCTCGCCACCACCGAGGCCATCAGCCGGCCGGACGAGGCGGAAGCGGCCTTCGACCGGATCAGGGAGGCGCTGGAGCACGCCGCCCCCGGCACCCACCCCATTCTGGAGATGGCCCGGCTGGCGCTCGCCATAGGCTCGGGACGCGACCGAACCGCACCGGACACGCTCAGTACCCCGGACGAGCGGACGGATCTCTGGAGCCGGTCGCTGGCCCTGCTGGTCCGAGGCGTGCTGGCCATGAACACCGGGCACCCCGCCGAGGCGACGCACGTGCTGTCGCGCGCGCTGACCGGCTTCGAGGAACTCGGCGAGCGGTGGGGCCTGGCGATCACACTGAGCACCCTGAATTCGGCGTTGCGGCGGGCCGGCGACCCGGCCGGCGCGCCCGCGTCGGCCGAGCGGGCCACCCGGTACTTCCGGGAACTCGGCATGCCCGAGCACACGATGGAGAACGAGGTGGCGGCCGCACTGCACCGGGCTCAAGCCGGCGACGTGGACGGAGGGCGGCGGCAGCTGACGGGCCTGCTCGACCAGGCCGAGCGGACCGGGTCGGCGGAGTCGCAGGCTCAGGCGCGCCTGGGCTTGGCACGACTGGAGTGGCGGGCCGGGCGGCCGGGGCCGGCCCGCGAACACGCCCGGGCCGGCTTGGCCGAGGCGCCACCCGGCCGGTCGACCCCGCACCTGGCCGCGTTGCTGCTGGGCGTGCTCGCCCAGGTGGACGTCGCGGAGGGTTTCCCGGACAGGGCGCTACGCCGGCTCGACCACCCGGCGGTGCACCTGACGCTGACCTGGCATACGCCGGTCGCGGCCTCGATCGCGGCCGTGGTCGCCGCGATCGAGCTGTGCCGCGACCGGCCGGAGCGGGCGGGACGGCTGCTCGGGGTCGCCGCCGTGCTGCGGGGCTGGGACGACCTCGGCGACGCCGACATGCTGGTGATCACGCGGCGGGCCACGGCCGCCCTGGGCGCCGACGGGTTCGCGGCCGCGCACGCCGCGGGTGCGGCGATGTCGCGCGCCGAGGCCGAAGGCCTGGTGTCCGCGACCGTCACCGCACCCGCGGCCGGCTGCGCCGGTCAGCCGGCGTGAGCCGCGGCCGGCACGGGCTTGCCGAACATCGTGCAGGTCACGGCGGCCTGGAGCGCCTGGGCGGCCTTGGCGATCTTCGGGTCGGTCTCGAACTCGGCCCAGAACTCCGTCGAGATGAGGACGGTCGCCGTGCGGCTGCCGGTGCGGTCGGTGAGGCCGGTGGTCAGGTAGCCGGGCATGCCGCCGTCGTGACCCCAGAACGTGCCGCACGGGGTGGCACCGGTCTGGATGCCCAGCCCGTAGCCTGGGCCGGCCGGCTGCCGTGAGTCCACCGGCACCGTGGTGCGCATCTGTGCCGTCTGGGCGGCGGGCAGCAGCGCGCCGGACATCAACGCGGTGTGGAACCGGGACCAGTCCTGCGTGGTGGACACCACCGCCCCGGCCGCCCCGCCCCACCCGGGGTCGTTGTCGGAGACGTTCACGTGACCGTGGTGGCGCGCCCCGGCGAAGTTCCTGAACCCGGCCGGCACACTCGGCGGCATGTGGGCGGCGTCCGGTTCGTAGCCGCGGGCATGGGGGCCGTGCCAGATGGAGTCCGTGGCGTAGTAGGTGTGTTTGAGGCCGAGCGGCCGGGCGATCCGGTCCCGGACCAGATCGGCCAGGCTCGCCCCGGTGGCCCTCTCCAGGACGGCGCCGATGGCGGCGTAGCCGGTGTTGCTGTACGACCATTTCGTGCCCGGCGCGAACAGCGGATCGTGCTTCACCCCCACGGCGAGCAGCTTCGCCGAGGTCCACCGCCGCCGGTCTCTGCCGAGCATCGAGGGCCGGACCACGGCGTCCTGGGTGTAGTCGAACAGGCCGCCGGTGTGGTTCAGCAGCATGCGCAACGTGATCGCCTTGCCGTTGGGCACCTTGCCCGGCAGCCACTTCTCCACCGGGTCGGTCAGGGCGAGCCCGCCCTCGGCGACCAGTTGCAGCACGAGCGTGGCCACCATGGTCTTGGTGCTGGAGCCCATGCGGAACTCGTCCCCCGCCTTGAGCAGGTGATCCCGTCTGGTCCAGGCGGCCTGCTCGGTGATCTCGACCGGCCTTCCGCGGCCGTCGTCGACCCGCACGATCACGCCGGGCGCCCCGGCCTCCACCAGCTTCCGCGCCAGCTGCTGTAGCTGGGCGCGCTGCGCCTTGGTGCCGCTCCGGGGCACGGACGCCGTGGCCGCGGCGGCGGCCGGGAACGCCGCGGCCACGGCCAGGCTCACGGCCGGTGCCGAGGCTGCGAGCGTGCGCAGCCAACGTGGCCGCACCGCGCGGTCAGACGAAGAATCACGTGGGGACATACCCGTTCCTCCGGGTGATGGGTGATGGGTGACGCGGACGACCTCACCCTCCAACCCGCCGCTCACAAACCGCACACAGCACGCTGTCAGCCACCCGGCCGGTGATGATGTCGATAGCCCCGCCCTTGCGCCGGACCCGGGCGCGCCGGTTGCGCGAGGCCCGGCCCGTCGACGGCCGGCCTCGGAACCTCCGGCGCGCGTGCGGCCTCCTCAGGCCCCGAAAACGCCCCGCGCCGAGCGGTCGTCAACCTCGTCCCGGGTACGCCGCGCCGATGAGGCCGCGCGGGAACGCGTCGCCCGGAACCCGGCGAGGAGCCCCTCCATCCGGGACCGCCCACGAATAGACTACCAAAAGTCATGATTTAACTACTTTAAGTGGGAATAATGCTGAAAGTGTGGCTCTGACGTGGCGGGGTGCCGGTCGGAGACCGCCGGGCAGGACGGACGGTTAAGGAGGCAGCGATGGAGTGGTTTCCCGCCATGCCCCTGGAGGACTGGAGCGGCACGAAGGAGACGGTGCACCGGTTCGCCCAGATCGTCGGCAAGGTACGGCTGGCCCTGAGCGTCCGCCGCAACCACTGGTGGAACGTCGCCTTTCACCTGACCGGGCGGGGCATCACCTCGCGCCCCATGGGCGGCCTCGACGACACGCCGATCCTCACCGTCGACTTCGACTTCGTCGGCCACCGGCTCGTCGTCAGCCGGCTGGACGGGCGGAGCGCGACGTTCAGCCTGATCGGCCAGTCGGTCGCCTCCTTCCACCGAACCCTGTTCGAGGTGCTGGAGGACCTGGGCGCCGAGGTGGAGATCGAAGCCGAGCCGTTCGGGCTCACCGACGAGACGCCCTTCGCCCGAGACACCGGGCACGCCGGCTACGACCCGGCCCTGGTGACCCGCTACTGGCGGATCCTGTCCCAGGTCAACCTGGTGCTGGAACGGTTCGCGGCGGAGTTCCACGGCAAGATCAGCCCGGTGCACCACTTCTGGCACACCTTCGACATCGCCGTGACCCGTTTCTCCGGCCGCCCGGCCGGCGCCCAGCCCCAGGCCGACCCCGTCACCAGGGAGGCCTACTCCGAGGAGGTGATCAGCAGCGGGTTCTGGTTCGGCGACGACGCCATGCCCTGGCCGGCCTTCTACTCCTACACCGCCCCCGAGCCGGCCGGGCTCGCCGCGGAGCCGCTCCGCCCCGAGCGGGCGGCCTGGCTGCCCGCCCGGGGCAACCACCTGGCGGTCCTGCGCTACGACGACGCGCGCGCCCACGACGATCCCGTCGCCACCGTGCTGGACTTCCTCGGCAGCGCCTACCAGGCGGGCGCCCGCCTGGCCTGCTGGGACGAGGCCCTGCTCATCAGCCCGCCCGGCATCACCGACCCCCTGCTGGAGAGGCGGCACTGAGCGCCACTCGGCGGCGACCGGCACGGCACCGCGGCGGCCCTCAAACTCCAGCCGGTCGACCAGGAGAACGCCGGGGAGCCGGTGGCGCTGCGCGCCTGGAACGGCGACGGCGCGGTACGACCGCTCCACGACGACCCGGCCACCGGCGCGATGCTGCTCGAACGCCTGGACACCGCCCGCCCGCTCTCCCGCCTCCACGACGACCCGGCGGCCCTGCGGATCCTCTCCGAACTGCTGGCCCGGCCGGTCTCGCTCCCGGCGCCGGACGGCCTGCCCCTGACGGAGATCCTGGGCCTGGACCGGCGGCGCGCGGCGGGCTGGACCCTCGGCCGGGTGCCGCAGAACGCCCTGTGGGACGTCGAGGACGGCGGAACCGCCCTGCAGCCGGAGCAGGTGGCGATCGCCCGGGCCCTGCTGGACGGCCGACCTGCCGCCGCACCGGGCATGACCCGTCATGAAGGCCCGCCAGGGGGCGACTCCGATGCGGAGCCGAACCTCCGTGATCGGGACCGCCCGGAGCGCGGCGGAACGCACACCGGGGGAGCCGCACGCCCGGAAGACGGAATGCCCGGCGCCGGAGCAGGACGGTGCCCGTCTGCGGCAGAATACCCGGCATGACCACCCCTCCGGCAGAGCGCACCCCCGGCACCGTGCTGGAGGCCGTGCTCGAACGGATCACCTACGCCAACGAGGAGACCGGCTACACCATCGCCAGGGTGGCCGCCGAACGCTCGGGAACCGACCTGCTCACCGTGGTCGGGCCGCTGCTGGGCGCCCAGCCGGGCGAGTCGCTGCGGCTGACCGGACGGTGGACCTCCCACCCGCGCTACGGCAAGCAGTTCGAGGTGTGGTCCTACACCACCGTGCTGCCCGCCACCGTCCAGGGCATCCAGCGCTACCTGGGCTCCGGGCTGATCAAGGGCATCGGGCCGAAGATGGCCGAGCGGATCGTCGACCACTTCGGCGCGGACACCCTGGAGATCATCGAAACCACCCCCGAGCGGCTCGTCGAGGTCCCCGGGCTCGGCCCCAAGCGGACCAAGATGATCGCCGTCGCCTGGGAGGAACAGAAGATCATCAAAGAGGTGATGATCTTCCTGCAGGGGGTCGGGGTCTCCACCTCCATCGCGGTGCGGATCTTCAAGCAGTACGGCGACGCCTCCATCACGGTCGTCAAGAACGAGCCGTACCGGCTGGCCGACGACGTGTGGGGCATCGGTTTCAAGACCGCCGACACCATCGCCCAGGCCGTCGGCATTCCGCACGACAGCCCGGAACGGGTCAAGGCGGGCCTGCGCTACACCCTGTCGCAGGCCGCCGACGACGGCCACTGCTATCTCCCTGCCCCCAACCTCGTCGGCGACGCGGTGAAGATCCTCCAGGTCCCGGCCGAGCTGACCGTCCAGTGCCTGGAGGAACTGGTCGCCGAGGAGGGCGTGGTCCGCGAGGAGGTCCCCGTCGGAGACGGCGCCGTCCCCGCGGTCTACCTGGTCCCCTTCCACCGCGCGGAGCTGTCGCTGGCCGGCTCGCTGCGCGGGCTGCTCAACTCCGGGCACGACCGGCTGGCCGCCTTCGGATCCGTGGACTGGGACGTGGCCCTGCGATGGCTGCGCGAGCAGACCAGCGCCGAACTCGCCGCCGAGCAGGCCCAGGCCGTACGGCTGGCGCTGAGCGAGAAGGTCGCGGTGCTGACCGGCGGCCCCGGCTGCGGCAAGAGCTTCACCGTGCGCTCCATCGTCACCCTGGCCCGGGCCAAGAAGGCCAGGGTCATCCTGGCCGCCCCCACCGGCCGGGCGGCCAAGAGACTCGCCGAGCTGACCGGCCACGAGGCCACCACCGTGCACCGGCTGCTGCAGCTGCGCCCCGGCGGCGACGCCACCTTCGACCGCGACAACCCCCTGGACGCCGACCTGGTCGTGGTGGACGAGTCCTCGATGCTGGACCTGCTGCTGGCCAACAAGCTGGTCAAGGCCGTGGCCCCCGGAACGCACCTGCTGTTCGTGGGGGACGTGGACCAGCTGCCCTCGGTCGGCGCCGGCGAGGTGCTGCGGGACCTGCTGGCCGCCGAGGAGGAGATCCCCCGTGTACGGCTGACGCACATCTTCCGCCAGGCTCAGGAGTCGGGCGTGGTCACCAACGCCCACCGGGTCAACACCGGCCTGCCCCCGGCCCTGGAGGGCATGACCGACTTCTTCCTGTTCCCGTGTGAGGAGCCGGAGGAGATCGCGGCGCTGACCGTGGACGTGGTGGCCAACCGGATCCCGCGCAGGTTCGGCCTCAACCCGCGCCGGGACGTGCAGGTGCTGGCACCGATGCACCGGGGCGCGGCGGGGGCGGGCAACCTCAACGCCACACTGCAGGAGGCGCTGACCCCGTCACGCGAGGGCATGCCCGAGCGCCGCTACGGCGGACGTGTCTTCCGGGTCGGCGACAAGGTCACCCAGCTGCGCAACAACTACGACAAGGGCGCGGCGGGGGTGTTCAACGGCACCGTGGGCATGGTGGTCGACATCAAACCCGACGACCACAAGCTGACCGTGCTGACCGACGAAGACGAGAACGTCGAGTACGCCTTCGACGAGCTGGACGAGCTGGCCCACGCCTACGCGGTCTCCATCCACCGCTCCCAGGGCAGCGAGTATCCGGCGGTGGTCATCCCGCTCGCCACCAGCGCCTGGATGATGTTGCAGCGCAACCTGCTCTACACCGCGATCACCCGGGCCAAGAAGCTCGTGGTCATCGTGGGCTCGCGCCGGGCTCTCGCGCAGGCGGTGCGGACCCGCGGCGCCGGACGCCGCCACACCAGCCTCACCCACCGGCTGCGCTCGCCGGGAGACCACCCGTGGCGGTGACGCCGGAGGCACCGCGCCGGTTCCCCCCCGTGCCGGCACGCCCGATGGCGGAGGCCGCCGGGCACGGGGGAGAACGGGGGAGAGGAGCCGCCGCGCCTACCGGGCCTCATCTGCTACCGTTGCCGCCGTGAAGCGCGCTGCCATGATCACGACGACGCCGGAGAGTGTCCCGGCGCGCTGACCGCTTTCCTAGTCCGAGGCCCCGGGGCGAGTGCCCCGGGGCTTCGCCGTGTGGTCACCCGCCTCGGCATCCGCGAGGAGACCACGATGAACGACCACCGCAGGCTCGGCCGCGAGCTGGACCTGTTCGACACCGACCCGCTGATGGGCGCGGGACTGCCGTACTGGCTGCCCGACGGCGCGGCCGTACGGCACACGCTGGAGGAGTACATCCGCGACACCGAGCGCCGGGCAGGCTACCGGCACGTGTACTCACCCATCCTGGGCAAACGAGAGCTGTACCAGATCTCCGGCCACTGGTCCCACTACAGAGAGGACATGTTCCCGCCGATGGACCTCGGCGCGGAACAGCTCGTCCTGCGCCCGAGCCTGTGCCCCCACCACGCGCTGATCTACCGGTCCCGCGCCCACAGCCACCGCGAGCTCCCCCTGCGCATGGCCGAGCTGGGCGGCATGTACCGCTCCGAACTCTCCGGGGTGCTCGGCGGGCTGACCCGCGTCCGGGCGATCCAGCTGAACGACGCGCACATCTTCTGCACTCCGGACCAGGTCGCCGACGAGGCGCACGCGGCCCTGGAACTGATCGGCCGGGCGTACGCGGCCCTCGGCATCCGCCCGTCCCGCTACCGGCTCTCCCTTCCCGGGGCGGGCGGCAAGTACGTCGCCGGCGCCGAGATGTGGCAGCGGTCCGCGGCCCTGCTCACCGACGTCCTCGACCGTTCCGGCGTGGTCTACGAGGCCGTCGAGGGGGAGGCCGCGTTCTACGGCCCCAAGATCGACGTTCAGATCACCGACCCGGCCGGCCGCGAGGCCACTCTGTCCACCGTCCAGGTCGACTTCCACCAGCCCGAGCGGTTCGGCCTGCACTACATCGGGCCCGACGGCGCCAGGCACCGGCCGGTCATGGTCCACCGCAGCGTCATCGGCAGCCTGGAACGGGCCGTCGCCCACCTCGTCGAGACGCACGGCGGCGCCTTCCCGGCCTGGCTCGCCCCCACTCAGCTGGTGGTCCTCCCCGTCTCCGGCGCCGAAACGGACCAGGCCGCCCGGTTCGCGCGACGCTGCCTCGACCGGGGACTGCGCGCACAGATCACCGGCCCGGACCACGGCACCCTGGGCGCCCGCATCCGGGCCGCCCGACTCGTGCCCTACCAGGCGGTGATCGGCCCCAAGGAGGCCGCCGGCGACCAGGTCGCCCTGCGCCTGCGCGACGGCCGCCGCCTGGACGCGCAGCCCGCCGCCGCGGCCCTGCGCCGCATCGGCCTGCTCGTCGACGCTCACAGCGCCGACCTGTGGGAGGCCACCCCCTAGTTCGCGGGGCCACCGATCGGCGGCGGCCGCACCCCCTGGGCATACGCCGATCACACCACCTTTACCTTCTGTAGCATGAATTTCACTCAGAGGAGTCACAGGGCTTCTCGGCGCCGCCGCGCGCGACCGCCCCCGGGCGTGCGCGGACCGGCGCCCCCCCCCCGGATCCAGGTGGTGGTATGCATATGCGGCACACCTCGCAGACCTTGGACGCCCTCCGCCGCGAGGGCGACCCGATGGCCGACACGGTGATCGCCGATCTGGTGAGCTCCGGAAAGACCGACCAGGTCAACCAGGTCCTGCGGGAGTTCCACGACAACGACCAGCCGATCCCGGAGAACCTGCCCCCCTCGGTGCGCGCGTTCCTGCTCGCCACCGACGCCCCGCCCGAGTGGGCCGACACCTCCCGGATCGCGGACGCCCACGACTTCTTTCTCGACGACGGGATGCACGTCGCCTCGGTGCTCTGCTACGGCGCGATGGTCAGCTGCTATGCCGCGGTGGTCCCCTCGCGGGTGCTGGCGCTGACCCACCGGCTCGACCGGCCGCACCGGCGGCTCGCCGAGACCTGCCAGTTCGTGATGAACATGATGGCGCCCGACCCGTTCGGCTCCGGCGGCGACTTCGTCCCCACCATCCAGAAGACCCGGCTGATCCACGCCGCGGTCCGTCATCTCGTGCGCTCCAGCGGGCAGTGGGACGAGGCGCGCGACGGCGTCCCGATCTGCCAGGAGGACCTGCTCGGCGCGATGCTGATCTTCTCGGTCCACGTCCTCGACGGGATGGCCAGGCTCGGCGTCACCGTCACCGCGCGGGAGGCCGAGGACTACTACTACGTCTGGCGGGTGACCGGTGCCATGCTCGGCGTCCGCGCCGACATCATGCCCCGGAGCCTGGCCGAGGCCCGGGAGGTGAACGCCCTGGTGGTCGAACGCCACTTCGGGGCGTCCCCCGAGGGGATCGAGCTCACCCGCGGCCTGCTGGACTTCTACCGGGAGATGACCCCCGGAAGGGCCTTCGACGGAGTCGCCGCCGCCCTGGTCCGGCAGGTGGTGGAGCCGTGGGTGGCCGACGCGCTCCGGGTCCCGCGGGCCCGCTTCTGGACCCGGATGACCGCGGCCGGCAACCGCCTGCTGCGCGGCCTGGAGCGGGCCGAGGACAGCAGCGCGACGGCCCGCACGGTCCTGGACGGGGCCGCCCGGCTGCTCCTGATGGGCGGCGTGCGCACCCTCACCGGCGGGCGGCGGGTCGGGCTCGACATTCCCTCGCGGCTGCGGGACAGCTGGGGAGTGGACGGTGAGCACGTCCCCCGCCCCGGCGGCTGCCCGCTCGCCGAGCCGCCCCGCCCCGCGCCCCCGTCCTGACCACCGGCCCCCGGCCGTGGCCCTCTCCCACCGGCCGGGTACGGCGACCGCGGCGGCGTCCGCACCGGATGGCCCGGCCCTCCCGGCCCCCCGCGCCCCTGTGCCACGGGCGGCCGGTCAGCCGGGGGGCAGGTCGAAGATCTGGTCCAGGGCGGTGACGCGGAACATGTGACGCAGATAGGAGGTGAGGGCGACGACGCGCATGGCGACGCCGTGGTCGCGGGCGGCGTTGTAGACGTTGATCAGGGCCGCCACCCCGGAGGAGTCGACGAAGTTCAGGCCGGACAGATCCAGTTCCAGGTGGCGCACGTCCCGGCGGGACAGGCCCTCCGCCAGGGTGAGGAGCTCGGCGGCCGTGTCGTAGTCCAGATCACCGCTGAGCACCAGCAGGGTGGCGTCGGAGGGGGTGCGCCGCACCTCGATGCGGAGCGGGGTCTTTTCGAGCATCTATCGTCAGGTCTCCAAATCGGCGCCGGCACCGTGCGCCGCCTCGATCCACCGGATCCGTGAGGCGGGCACGGAGGAAGTCTCGCAGCTCGTCGCGGGAAACCCGCAATCCCGCCTCCAAGGACGCCGCCCCGCCGGCCGGCCTGCGACGACACCCGGGCCGGCCCCCCTGCTGCGGCGGGCGGCGCGTTCCCGTCCGATGTCGCCGGTGACGCCGGCCCGCGGCAGGGCGTTTCCGCCGTGGCGGCCCCCCGGCGGGGGCCGCCGTTCCGCCGGATCGGATCACCCGGGTCGATCCCCGGAAACCCCTGCGGCTCCACGTCCGCCCCGGCTTGTCCCGATGTCCCAGGTCACCGCGCCCGCGACACCCCCGGTTCCCCTGACCGCCGGCCGGCATGCATTGCCCGCCAAAAAGTGCCCTAAACGTGACCTAAGTCATATGAACCATGCACACCCCATGCGCATCACCTATTAAAGTTTTTAAACGCACTTTGCGGCTATGGGGGAGAAAGTTGTGCTAACCGTGGAAAGTCGTGGTTTGAGGACACCCCTGGCAGGGCTGACCCTGGCTACCGCCATGCTCGTCACCTCCTGCTCCAGCGGGTCGCCCACGACGGACCCCGCCGACGGGAGCCCGGGAGGCTCCGCCGCGCCGAGCACCCCGGCCGGACCGGTGATAAAGATCAGCCCCGCCGAGGGCAGCGCCCCCGTCCGCCCGGACAGAAAGGTGGTCGTCACCGCCTCGAACGGCGCGCTTGAGCAGGTCACCGTGGAGAGCGGCGGCCAACAGCTGGAGGGCGACTACGACGCCCGCCGGACCAGATGGGTGTCCACGATGCCGCTGAAGTCCTCCAGCGCGTACACCGTCTCGGCGCGCGCGGTGGACGGCACGACCGTCAGCAGCTCCTTCAGGACGCTCAAGCCGAAGGTCGAGCTGGCGGTGGCGGACGTCACCCCGGCGATCAAGGGGGAGAAGGTCGGCGTGGGGGCGCCGATCATCGTCACCTTCAACCAGCGGATCACCCACAAGGCCACCGTGGAGAAGGCGCTGGAGATCGAGGCGGAGAAGCCGGCCCCCGGCGCCTGGCGGTGGATCAACGACAGCACCGTGATCTACCGGACCGCCAAGTTCTGGCAGGCCCACCAGAAGGTGACCTTCACCGCCCGCCTCAACGGCGTGCGAGGCGGCAAGGACATGTACGGGGTGAAGGACTTCACCAAGGTCATCCGGATCGGCGCGGCCCAGATCGCCACCGTCGACGCCCGCAGGCACAGAATGGTCGTCAGGCGGGACGGCAAGGTCGTGCAGACCATGCTGATCAGCGCCGGCAAGGGCGACACCCGGGAGTACACCACCACCAGCGGCGTGCACCTCGCCATGGGCAAGGCCAACCCCGAGCGGATGATCTCCCCGGGCCGCGAGAAGGGCGACCCCGGCTACTACGACCTGATGATCAACCACGCGGTGCGGTTCTCCAACAGCGGCGAGTACGTCCACGCGCTGAACAACGTCTGGGCCCAGGGCCGCCAGAACGTCAGCCACGGCTGCGTCAACGCCCGCCCCGACCAGGCCAGATGGTTCTACGACCAGGTCCAGCGCGGCGACGTCATCACCGTCACCGGCAC
The DNA here is from genome assembly GCF_053601935.1 of Streptosporangium sp. NPDC004631. Classification (NCBI taxonomy): domain Bacteria; kingdom Bacillati; phylum Actinomycetota; class Actinomycetes; order Streptosporangiales; family Streptosporangiaceae; genus Streptosporangium; species Streptosporangium sp. NPDC004631. The sequence continues at coordinate 58,841 of NZ_JBSGCR010000001.1, forward strand.
CAGCCGGCCACTGGAGTGGAACAACGGCTGGGGCTTTTGGCAGATGCCCTTCAAGGAGTGGAGGAAGGGCAGCGCCGTCAAGTCGTGAACGGCCCGCCCGACTCCCACACCCCCATTTCCCGCCGATGGCCGGTAAGGGCCCCGGCCGTGCGCGGGCGACCGCACGGCCCGCCCCCTCTCACAGCAGGGTGAGCTGGGGGTGACCGGGCGGCACCGGCCGCCGCGCGGGCCGCTCCATACGCAGGCCGTAGCGGGTGGCCAGCTGCGCGACCTGCCCGGTGACACGCCGCACATAGCCGGGGTCGGCGTCGGGGCCCCCGCCGTACAGCTCGCCGTACCGGGCGGTCAGCGCGGGATGATGCTCACCGAGCCAGGCGAGGTACCACTCCCGGGCACCCGGCGGCAGGCGCAGCACGCGCGCGGTGAGGCCGCCGGCGCCGGCGGCCGCGACACGGCGCACGGTGGCGGCGAGCTGGTCGGGGGAGTCGGTGAGCAGCGGCAGGACGGGCGCCATCGCCACCCCGCAGGCCACCCCGCGCGCGTTGAGCTCGGCCACCAGTTCCAGGCGCTTCTGCGCGCCGGGCGCGCCCGGCTCCACGGTCCGGCGGATCCGGTCGTCGACGAACGCGATCGAGACCATCACCTCCACGCCGGGAGCCGAGGCCAGCAGCCCGGCGTCACGCAGGATCAGCGTGCTCTTGGTGTGCACGGTGAAGGCCGCTCCGGCCCCGCGCAGGGCGGCCACCACGCCGGGCATCAGCCGGTAGACGTCCTCGGCGCCCTGGTAGCAGTCGCCGGCCACGCCGACGTCGACGGGACCGCCGTCCCATCCGACCGCCAGCTCGGCGCGCAGCCGCCGCGCGACGTCGGTGCGCACCACGATCCGGGAGTCGAAGTCCGCGCCGGGGTCCAGCCCCAGACGGCGGTGGCCCCGCCGTACCGCGCAGTAGCGGCAGGCGTGCGCGCACCCGCGGTAGGGATTGACCGACCAGCCGCCGGGGGCGCGCTCCAGCGCGGTGCGGGCCCGCACCTCGTAGCAGGTCAGCGCGCCGTGGACCCGGGTCACCGCGGTGCGCTCGATCCGCGGCCGGAGATCGGCCGCGGGCTCGGCGAGCAGGGTGGGCGCCTCCCATCGCATGCCGATCAGTGGAACACGTTTTCGACACCGCCCGCAAGGGGATCCACGCCGGACGCCCGGCGCGGCGCGCGGACGCGGCCGATCGGGGACGGCGCCCGGCGCATGCGGCAGGCGTCGCCGACCGGTGATCCCCGCGGGCCGGCGAGAGACTCAAACCTCTGCGCGGGGGAGAACCCCCTCCCACACTGGTAACAGTTCGTCATATTGAAATCACACTCGGTAGTCATACGATGATGGAGTCGTCTTCTGATGGCGGTGAGGCGCAAGTGACAGCGCCCACCGCCACCTCCCCGAAAGGAAGCAGCATGCTCGTCCAGTTCCTCTCGCGCGTCGCCGCCGTCGCCACCGCGGCAACGGTCACCGTGGGTGCCGGGGCAGCGCTCGGCGCGCCGGCGTTCGCCCACGCGGACGGGTCGGTCTCCTGTGCCGCCGCCGGTCCGATGCAGTTCGCGCCCGGAGTGACGTTCGCGCCCCAGTCGCAGAACATCACCTACGTGGCCGGCGGGGCCTGCAACGACACCGGCGGCACCGGCGTCAAGAGCTTCAAGTTCACCGCCAACTTCCAGGACACCACGGTCAGCTGCGTGGCGGGCGGGATCGTCCCCGGCGGCACCGGCAGCGGCAAGATCGACTGGACGCTTGAGGACGGCTCCACACTCACCAGCACGGTCGACGTGCAGATCGAGCGCACGGTCCTGTGGACGATCACGCTGAAGGGCACCGTCACGGACGGCCAGTTCGACGGCAAGACCGTCGGAGGCGAGCTCACCACCTCCCCGCTCCAGGGCACCCAGTGCTTCACCGGGCTCAAGCAGGTGCACGCCGGCGGACGCATCAGCGTCGCCTAAGGCACAGACGCCCAGGGCCGCCCCGGCCGCAGGCCCGGGGCGGCGGCTCAACGGCGAGGGCGCCGGAACGCGGAGCGGTGAGAACCGGAACCGCTCAGCCGCCGGGCACCACGCGGGGCGGGCGAGATCCCATACGGCGGCGGGCGCACACGCCCCGCCGGGCCGCCCGCCCCGGCGACAGCGGATGGGCCGCCACCCGCCGGCTGATCTACCCTGGCCGGATGCTGAGACCTTCCCACCCGATCCGCACCGACCGCCTGATCCTGCGCCCCTTCACCCGCGGCGACCTGGAGGCGCTGCACGCCATCCACTCACTCCCCGAGGTGACCCGCTACCTGTACTGGCCCGCCCGTGACAGGGAACAGGTCGCCGAGGCGCTGGAAACCAAGATCGGCCAGACGGCGCTGACGGCCGAGGGCCAGGCACTCGCCCTGGCGGTGGAACTGGCCGCCACCGGAGAGCTGATCGGCGACGGCGTGCTGATCTGGCACAGCCGCCTGCACCGCGGCGGGGAGATCGGCTACGTCTTCCACCCCCGCCACCACGGCAGGGGATACGCCACGGAGACGGCCGAGGCCCTGCTCGCCCTGGGCTTCGACGGCCTGGACCTGCACCGGATCGTCGGCCGTCTCGACGGCCGCAACACCGCCTCCGCCCGGGTGCTGGAACGGCTGGGCATGCGCCGCGAGGCCCACCTGGTGGCCAACGAGATGGTCAAGGGGGAGTGGACCGACGAACTGGTCTACGCGATCCTGCGACACGAGTGGCACGCCCGTCCTCACCCGCCGCGCGTCTCCCGCCCGGACGCCACCCCCCAGATCACCGGCGGCTCCCTCCCCGCCCCTCCCGGCGACTCCGGCCCCTTCGCGCCGACCCCCGTACCGGCGGCCATCCTGCACCTGGCGCTGGCCTCCGACTGGGACGCCGGCCAGGCGGCGGGGGAGTACCGCGTCTCCACCCTCGGCCGCACCCTCGAACAGGAGGGGTTCATCCACGCCTGCTCGGATCCGGCCCAGCTACGGCAGGTCGCCCGGCGTTTCTTCCGCGACGTCATCGCCCCGCTGGTCCTGCTCACCGTCGACCCCACCGGCCTCGACGTCCGCCTGGAGATCCCCGCCGACTCCACCGAACCCTTCCCCCACATCTACGGCCCCCTCCCGATCACCTCGGTCGTCTCCGCCACCCCCTTCGCCATCCCCGCCGACGACCGCTGAACGCCACCCGGTCCACCCGGCGTCCGCCCGGTGCCGGCCCGGGCGGACCGAACCGGCACCGCGGGCAAGACCCCTGGACCTACTCGCACAGCGTCCGCTGAATACGCCGCGCCGCGAAACCCAGCCCCGCGGCCGTCATCACCAGCAGATACCCGCCGTGCCCCAGCAACCCCCACCCCGGCTCGCCGATCGCCAGGGCACGCACCAACTCCACCGCGTGATACAGCGGGGTCAGCTCCACCACGACCTCCATCACCGGCGGATACTCGTGCACCGGGGAGAACGTCCCGGAGAACAGAAACAACGCGAACTGCCCCGTGGTCAGCATGTCGAAGTCCTGCCAGCCCCGCATCAGCGTGCTGATCGCCATCCCGGCCCCGCCGAAGGCCAGCCCCACCAGCAACGTCGCCGGAAACGCCGCCAGCGCCCACCACACCCGCGTCAGCCCCAGCACGACCATCACCACCAAGAACGCCCCCGCGTAGACCGAACTGCGCACCATCGCCCACGCCAGCTCTCCCAGCGCGATCTCGAACGGCTTCACCGGCGTCGCCAGAACCGCGTCGAACGTCTTGGCGTAGCGCATCTTGAAGAAGAAGTTGAACGTCGTCTCCGACAACGCCCCCGACATCGCCGAGACCGCCAGCATCGCCGGCGCCACAAACACGGCGTACTCCACCACCCGCCCGCCCGGCAACCTCAGATCACCGACGAGCGCCCCCACCCCGACCCCGATCGACAGCAGATACAGCATCGGCTCAAAGAACCCCGAAACCAGCACCAGCCAGTACGACGGCCCCGACCTCAGCGCCCCCACATTACGGTTGATCACCGCACCCACCCGGGCCGGGGACACCCGCGCGGCCGGCATCGCAGAAACCATGCCTCAGTCCTGAAGTCGCTTACGGAAGGCGGCGACCGCCCAGGTCACCCCGGCCCCGGCGCACACCAGCAGACACCCCACATGCGCCCACACCGGCCACGGCGCGGCCACCCCCAGCGTCGCCGCCCGGCTCAGCTCCACCCCGTGCCACAGCGGCGACACATACGCCAGCGGCCGCACCTGCGGCGGCAGCTGATCCACCGGAAAGAACACCCCGGCGAACAACGTCGAAGGAATCATCACAAACCGAAACAGCAGCGCGAAGTGGCCTTCGTGCTCGACACTCGCGGCGAACGCCGTCACCGGGGCCGCCGCCGCCAGCGCCACCAGCCCCGCGACCACCGGGGTCAGCGCCGCCCAGGGCGAGCGCAGCGCGCCGAACACCGCGGTGACCCCCAAGAACACCAGCGCCGCGATCTCCACCCGCAACAGGACGTACAGCAGCCGCCCCCACACCATGTCCGGCACCCGGACCGGGGTGGCGGACATCGCGTGACAGCCGCGCACCCACTTGAAGTCACCCAGCACCGAATACGTCGACTCGCCGACCGCCATCTGAAACGCCGTCGAGGCCATCACCCCCGGCACGATCCACGCCAGGTAGTCCACCCCGCCGAGCTCACCGACATGCCGGCCCACCCCGACGCCGATGCCGACCAAAAACAGCACCGGCAGCACAAACGAGGAGAACACCGACGCCCGCCACAGCCGCCGGTACAGGAAAAGATGCCGCTCAAGCACCGCCACCGTCGGATGCGCCATCTCAGTCCACCAGGGTGCGGCCGGTCAGCTGCAAGAACACATCCTCCAGCGAGGAACGGCGCACCAGCACACCTGAGGGCGCCAGCCCCCGCCGACGCACCTCGGCCACCGCCGCGTCCCCGTCATCGGCGTACAGCAGGATCCGATCCGGCAGGGGATCGACCCGCCCGATCCCCGCGAGCTTGCCCGCGTAGTCCACCTCGTCGGCGAACCGCAACTCCACCACCTCGGGCGTGCAGTACCTCTCGATCAGCGACCGCGGCGACCCCTCCGCCACGATCCGCCCGCCGTCCATCACCACCAGCCGATCGCACAACTGCTCGGCCTCGTCCATGTAATGCGTTGTCAGCACCAGCGTCGTGCCCCGCTGCCTCAACCGGAACAACCGCTCCCACAGCAGATGCCTGGCCTGCGGATCCAGCCCGGTCGTCGGCTCGTCCAGCAGCACCAGATCCGGCTCGTTCACCATCGCCCGCGCGATCGTCAGCCGCCGCTTCATCCCCCCCGACAACGGCTCCACCCTGCTGGTGGCCCTCTCCCTCAGCTGCACGAACTCCAGCAGCTCATCGGCCCGCAGCCGCGCCCGCGCCCTGGACAACCCGAAGTAGCGCGCGTAGGTCACCAGGTTCTCCCGCACGTTCAGATCCGGATCGAGATTGTCCAGCTGCGGGCACACCCCCAGCCGCGCCCGGATCCTCGGCCCGTCACGCACCGGATCCATCCCCAGGACGCGCAACTCGCCCGAGGTCGGCATCGACACACAACTGATCATGCGCATCGTCGAGGACTTGCCGGCGCCGTTCGGCCCCAGAAAGCCGAAGGCCTCACCGCGCGCCACCCGCAGATCGATCCCGTCGACCGCGGTGAAGTCACCGAACCGCTTGACCAGGCCACGCGCCCGGATAAGATCTTCAGACACGCCCTGGACCGTAACAGAGCCCGGCGACAGTTTCGATCAGATTCCCGGCCCGCCGCACCCGGCCGGCCCGCCCCGGCGAGGCCCCCGGCCGGAAAAAACCGGGGAGGGCGGCGAAACCCGCTCCGGCGGCCCCCCGCCGGCCGGTTGGCGAAGGTACGCTCACCCCATGTCGAACGTGATCGTCGTCCTCCTGCTGACCGCCCTCCTCGCGGTGGCGATCATCGGCCTCATCGTGCTCGCCGTACGGCTGACCCGGCGCCCCCGCAACACCCTCATCGGCGGCGGCCTCGGCCCCGAGGTCATCGAGCAGATCCTCCAGCTCAAAACCACCGGCCAGTTCGACCAGGCCGTCTTCCTGGTCCGCGGTGAGACCGGCGTGAGCCACCGCACCGCCGCCCGCCTCGTCAGGAAACTCCGCCCCGGCCCCCGCTGACCCGCCCGCACGCGACGCGCCTCAAGCCCGCCCGCGCTCCACCAGCCGGTCCAGCACGCCGTAGGCCGGATTTCCCTGCGCGGCCCGGCGCACCTCACGGGCCGTCGAGGCGACGTAGGCCTGACCGGTCACGATCGAGGAGTGACCCAGCAACTCCATCAGCTCATGGGCCGAGGCCCCCCGCTCGGCCAGCCTGGTGGCGAACTCGTGGCGCAGCGCGTGCACCAGAGTGCCCCGCTGCACCCGGTCGTGCACCCCCGCGTACCGGTAACACTGCCGCACCAGATACTGCAGGCCGCCCCGCTGCAACGGCTCGTTGCGGACGTCGACCAGCAACGCCGCCGACCGGGGGAGCGAGGTAAGCCCGAACCGGACGAGCCGGCTGTGCAGATACCGCTCGATGAGCCGCTCGATCGGCGGCTCGATCGGCAGCGACCTGGTCCTGCCGCCCTTGCCGACCACCTGGACACGCCGATCCCCAGCGGAGCCGCCGATCGAGCCCAGGGTGACGCCCAGCAGCTCCGCCGACCGCATGCCGGTGACCAGCGCCAGCGCCAGCACCACCAGGTCACGCTCCACCCACGGATCACGGGCCCTGCGGGCCCCGGCGGCGATCCGCTCCAGCAACGTCGCCGACGCCGACCCGTCGCCCAGCAGCGGCTTGGGCGCCTTGGCCGGCTGCTTGGGCCGGGGGACCGCCGCCATGGGGTTGCCCTCCAGCAGGCCCTCGGCCACGCAGAAGGTGAGGAACTGGTTCCACGCGCTCCAGGCCCGGTTGACGCTGGCCGCCGACCGGGAGTCGGAGAAGCCGGCGAACGCGGCCCGGACAACACGCCCGCCAAGCCCGCGCACCTCAAGGTCGGCCACGGCCACCCCCTCCAGCCCCGCCACCAACTCCGCGACGATCCGCAGGTCGCTGTCGTATCCGGCGACCGTGTGCGGGGAGAGCTTCTTGGCCCGCAGGGAGGACAGGAACTCACCGGCCGCCTCCGGCAGCCGCATGAGCACCAGCGGATCACGGGCATCCATCGTGACCCCCTCCTCCGGGGGAGGGCGTCGCCCCTGTCAGCCGCTGCATAAGTGCGATCATGCAGCAAACAGGGGCGGACAGGTCGGCAACACGCCATACCGGCGTAACCGCCGTACGACCCACCACCCGCCGTTCACCCGCCACACCCACCCCCGGCGCCCCGTCACCGCCCGGCGTGATAGGCCGCCGCCGCCTTCAGATACCCGGCCACGGACTCGACGTCGTCCTGCGAGGCGGCGTTGAGCGACAGATGCATGACCATCTCCGGCGGCAACGCCACCGGAACCTCCAACCGGCCGTACAGCACCTCCGCCGCCTGCCGGTACACCGGTTCGAGCGCCTGAGGGTCGATCCAGGACGGCAACTCCAGCCCACCCTCGAAAGCCCCGCAGACACCGTGATAGGCGAACTCCGCGACCGACTCCTCAACCGACATGGTCTCGATCGGGGCACGCTCGGGACGGAACAGCTCCAGCCCCTCCACGACCGGCGACGCCGACAGCACCTGCTCGGCCACCCGCCCGGCGAGCACCGGCGAGCAGTGAAACCCGTCCCGGTAGGTTCCGGCCGCCAGGGACAACCCGCCCAGCGAGGTGCCGCCGAACAGCGGGAAACCATCCAGCGCGACCGGCCGGTTGCCCACCATCCACCGACCGGCCAGGGAGTGAAACAGGCGATGGTCAAGCTGCTCACGGGCGCACTGCAGCAGAAACTGCGTCATCCCCAGACCCGGCTCGTGAACCGGCGACCGGCTCACGATGTTGGTCGCCCCGATGTACTCCAGCCCGTCCCCGAGCGGCACCACGTGCAGCCCGCACGACCCCGACCGGTTGGGCGTGCGCACCACATGCTCAAAACCCGGCGGCCGCACCCGCCGGGTCTCGACGGAGATCCCCACCCCCGACAGCAGCGGAGGCACCGCGCCGGGCGGCAGCACATCGAGAAAACGCCCGCTGAACGCCCCCGCCGCGACCACCACGGCACCCGCCGACACCACACCGCCGCCCGCCAGCCGCACACCGGTCACCCGGTCCTCCGTCACCCGCAGCGACTCCGCCTCCACCGGGACGTCCAGCACGCCGTACCGCCCGGCCGCCCGGCCGAGCGCGGCGAGCACCCGCCGCGCGTCGATCGCCCCCTCCCGCCGCAGGAACATCGCGCGGAGCGGCCGGGCGCCGGGAACCGGATCAAGACCGGCGATGTCACGGGGCTCCACCTCCTCGTACGGCTCACCCGCCCCGGCCAGCGCCGCCCTGGTCGCGTGGAAGTTGTCCTCGTCCAGCCTCCCCGACCTCGTGTTCAGCACCACGAAGGTGCCCGGCCGGAAGTACCCCGGCAACCCCGGCTCCGCCGCCTCCCCGGCCAGGTCCTCCAGCCAGCCCGGCCACGCGTCGAGCGCCTCCCGGCACAACCGCAGCCTCGCCAGGCCCGCCTCGTGCGCCGAGGTCCTCCCGGTGACCTCACCGAAACAGTTGAGCATGGCGCCCGCCGCCGCCGAGGCCGCCCCCGCGCGATCCGGCGGCCCGATGACCGCGACCCGGACCCCAGGGCCGCGCCGGGCCAGCTCCAGCGCGATCGACAACCCGACGACACCGTTGCCGACGATCGCGACATCAACCCTGACATCGTCCGTCATGGACACTCCCTCTGATGCGGATGGGAACGGAACCGTCCCACGCGGAAAACTCAACGGCGAAAAACCAGGCAACGGTGCCGGGGAACCGCCCCCGCCGGACCCCGCCGGCCAGCGGACCGGCACCGTGAACGACCCCCCGGAGAAAACACGCGGCGGGATCAGAGAAGATCACGCAGCAGACGTTTCAGAATCTTTCCCGACGCCGACACCGGAATCTCGTCCACGAAACGCACCTCGCGAACCCTCTTGTACGGCACCACCCGCCCGTTGACGTGAGCCAGCAGATCCTCCGCCCCGACCGGCGCCGCCGCGGCCACGAACGCCACCGGCACCTCACCCGCCTCCGCGTCGGGACGGCCGACCACGGCGGCGTTCCGCACCGCCGGATGGGCCAGCAAAATCTCCTCCAGCTCCCGGGGATAGACGTTGTAGCCCTTGTAGATGAGCAGGTCCTTCATCCGGCCGACCACGGACAGGTAACCGTCCTCGTCCACCACCCCCACGTCGCCGGTCCGCAGCCACCCGTCGGCGCTGAGCACCGCCGCGGTCTCCTCAGGACGGTTCCGGTAGCCGGCCATCACCTGCGGGCCCCGCACACAGATCTCCCCCTCCCGCCCGGCCCCCACCCCGGGGGTGTCACCGGTCACCGCCGCGCCACCCGCGCCGACGATCTTCACCTCGGTGTCGAAGATCGGCAGGCCGACGCTGCCCGCCTTACGCGGCCCCGAACCGTTCACCGGATTCGCACTCACCCCCATCGTCACCTCCGCCATGCCGTACCCCTCCACGATCGCCGCCCCGGGAAACCGCTCCCGCAGCCCGGCGAAGGTCTCCCCGGGCAGCGGCGCCGCCCCGGAGGTCACCGTGCGCACCGACGGCAGACCACCCGCCCGGCACGACGGATCGGCCAGCAGCGCGCGCAACATCGCGGGCGCACCCCCCACCTGGGTCACCCCGAACCGCCGCGCGTCCGCGACGAACGCGGCGACGTCGAACCTCGAATGGACCACCACGGTCGAGCCGGCCGCGACCTGCAGCCCCAGATAGGCGATCAGTCCCAGCGCGTGAAACCACGGGGCGACGGTCACGATGCTCGTCTCACCCGGCCGCTGGGCGTACTCCGCCGCCGGACCGGCCGCCTCCAGCACCACCCCCGGATGACCGCCCGCCCCCGCGCCGGTCCTCGGCACCGTCCCGGTGAACCAGCAGGCGTTCTGCAGCGTGTTGGCCACCACGTTACGGTGCGTCAGCATGGCGCCCTTGGGGTGCCCGGTGGTCCCGCCGGTGTAGACGATGTGCGCCAGATCGGCCCGGGGGACCAGCCCCGCCGACGGCGGATCGCACCCCCGCCCCACGCCCACGGCCGCCAGACCCACCGCCCGGCCACCCGGCACGGCGGCACCCGCCCCGTCCCCGGCCACGACGACGTACCGCGTCCCCGCCTCCTCCACGGCCTCCAGCACCGCCGGACCCAGATCCGCCGTCACCAGCGCCACAGCCCCGCACTCACCGAGCCGAACGGCGAGGTCGCCACCGGGCAGCAGCGGATTCACCGGGCAGAAGACCGCCCCGGCCAGCAGCACCCCGTAATACACGACCGGGAACTCCAGCACGTTCGGCAACCGGCACACCACCACATCACCCCGGCCGACTCCCCGCACGCGCAGACCATTACCGAAACGGCACGCCTCCCTCCACAACTCCCCATACCGCATTTCCCGCCCCGCCTGCCGGAACGCGACACGCCCCGGCCAGCGCCCCGCCGAACCCGCCAGAATCGCCGTCACCGGAACATCGGGATAATCCAGCGAAAACGGCAGACCAGGCGGCCAGTACCGACCATCCAGCGGCGTATCCATGCCCCCATGGAATCCCCGGAAATAAGACCCGCGCCACAGAATGTCGAGAACACGACAGAGGCTCGACAATTCCCCTCAACCAACCTCTGATGGTTCACCACGGACAAATTCCCGCCGGCCCCCCACCCGGCACCCCCGGCCCCCTCGACACCCCCGCCCGGAAGGAGGAGCGGCACCCCGGCCGTCCCACAGAGCCGGCCCGCGCCGCCGACGAGATGAGCACCGACACACACGTCGCCGTGATCGGAGCCGGCCAGGCCGGACTCGCCATGGGACACCACCTGACCCGGCTGGGCTGCGACTTCCTCCTCCTGGACGCCGCAACGGAACTGGGCGCCTCATGGCGCGGACGCTGGGACTCACTACGGCTCTTCACCCCCGCACGCCACAACGGCCTGCCCGGCCTGCCCTTCCCCGGCCACCCCGGCCACCACCCCGGCAAAAACGCCGTCGCCGACTACCTCACCCACTACGCCGCCACGTTCGACCTACCCGTACGACTCGGCACCCGCGTCACCGGCCTGCACACCGACAACGGAACCCTCACCCTCACCACCACCGGCGACACCCTGCGCGCCCACCACGTGGTCATGGCCACCGGCCCCTTCCAGACCCCCCACATCCCGGCCACGGCCACCGGCCTGTCCCCCCAGGTGACCACGGTGCACAGCGCCCACTACCGCAACCCCGCCTCCCTGCCCGACGGCCCCGTACTCGTCGTCGGATCCGGCAACTCCGGCGCGCAGATCGCCGCCGAACTCACCCTGCACGGCCGCCACGTCCTCCTGTCCGGAAGAACCCTGCCCCACCTGCCCCAGCGCATCCTGGGCGGCGACCTCTTCCAGCTGTTCGACCGCCTCGGACTCCTCACCCTCGACACCGACTCGGCCCTGGGCCGGCGGATGCGCAACCGCGAAGCCGTGATCGGCACCGACCTGCGCACCCCGGCCCGCCGCGGCCTCCTCACCCGGCTCGGCCCGATCACCGCCGCCGACGGCCACCGGGTGACCTTCACCGGCGGCACCCACCTCGACGTCAACACCGTGATCTGGGCCACCGGCTACCGCCACCACCTGCCCTGGCTCGACCCCGGCCTCCTGCACACAGACGGCAGGCCACGCCACACCCGAGGCAGAACCCCACTACCGGGCCTCTACGTGCTCGGCCTGCCCTGGCAGACCCACCGCGCCTCCGCCCTCCTCGCCGGCGTCGGCCGCGACGCCGCCCTGCTAGCCGCCCACATCACCACCCGCCCCACATCCGGCACCCCCCGGAAAACCCGGTGAACACACCCCCCACCGGCAGCCGGCACACCGCCGCCACCATACTCACCGGCCACCGGATCAGCGGCGGAACCGCCACCCCCGCAGAACGGCTGTGCCACCGCCACCTCACCGACCTGGGAGCCCAACCCCACCCGGGCGACCACCGGGACCTGACCCTGACCACCGGCGACACCGACCCGCTCACCATCGGCGTGGACTGGGCCGGACCACTCCGGCCCGGCCCCGTGGACGAGGTCACCACCCAGGCACGCTGCGGCCTGATGGCCGTACACGGCCGCCGCGAAGGCACCGGACCACGGCGCATCGGCGTCGACTACGCCACCACCGCCGCCGGAGTACTCGCCACCACCGCGACCCTCGCCGCCCTCCTGGCCCGGACCCGCGGCCGGCGGACGACCCACGTCGCCACCTCGGTCACCGAGGCCGCACTCCTGTGCGTCTCCCACTACCTGGCCACCGCCACCGCCCAGGACGACGACCCACACCCCCTGCCCGCCCTGATCACCCGGGGAACACCCCCACCCTTCCAATCCGCCGACGGCATCCGATTCGAGATCGAATGCCTCACCCCCGACTCCTGGCACCGGCTCTGGACCCTCCTGGGCGCCCCCGCCCGCGCCGCCGCCCGCAGCTGGCTCACCTTCGACATCCGCTTCCCCCGCGCCGAAGCCCTGCTCCCCGACGAACTGCACACCACCACCCGGACACACCCCTTCACCGAGATCACCTCCGCGGCCCTGCAGGCGGGAGCCGCCGTGAGCCGGCTACGCGACCACCAGGACCGGATCACCGAACTCGGACTGCACCGGACCGGCGCACGCGTCGGCCCACCCTGGTCGATCACCCCCCTCACCGGCCACCGGCCACCCCCCACCACCACGGACCGGCACCCGCCCCCCGCCGGCGAACACCCCCTGGCCGGGCTCCACGTCGTCGAACTGGGCCGCCGGATCCAAGGACCGGTAACCGGCATGGTGCTGCACCGCCTGGGCGCCACGGTGACCCGGATCGAACCCCCCGGCGGCGACCCCCACCGCGGCTTCCCCCCCATGGCCGGCGACTGCTCCGCCCCCTTCCTCGCACTCAACCGCGGCAAACACGTCGCACACGCCGACCTGCGCACCCCACACGGCCGCGACACCGTCATGGACCTGGTCCGCACCGCCGACGTGTTCCTCCACAACCTCGCCCCCGGCAAACCCGCCGAACTCGGACTGGGGGAGAGCACCCTGACCACCCTCAACCCCCGCCTGATATACGCCCAGGCCTCCGCCTGGAACGGCACACCAGGACCCGCCCCCCTACACGGAACCGACTTCATCGTGCAGGCCTACGCGGGCCTGGGGGAGACCCTCCGCCCACCCGGCGAACCACCGGCCCCGTCACTGATGACACTGCTGGACTTCCTCGGCGGCCTCCTCACCGCCGAAGGCGTACTGGCCGCACTCCTCGCCCGCGAACACGACGGCCACGGCCGCCGCGTCGAATCCGGCCTGCTGCCCGCCGCCGACGTCCTGCAGGCCCCGATCCTCGAAGCACTGGCCACCGGCCGGGAACACGGCCGCCGCGCCGGCCGCCCGACATGGACCGCACTCGACCGGCCCCTGCGCACCGCCGACGGCTGGCTGGCCATACCCTCCGCCACCACGGCCACCCACCTGCACCGGGCAACCGGAACCACCGGCACCGACGACCTGACCGCACTGCTGAGCACCGACTCCTCGACCACCTGGGCACAACGACTGCGAGCGGCCGGCATAGCCGCCACCCCCGTCTGCACCGACCTCGCCGACCTGGGCCGCGACCCGGAAATGGCCCCGCTGCTGCACCACGACCGAGCCGCCTTCGTCCGCACCCCATGGAGATTCCACCGGCCCACCCCCTGACCCCCGGCCCGCCGTCCCCTCCGAGCCCCCGGCCAGACCACGACCAGAGGAACAGAGATGACCGCAGCCCCCCGCAACCCCACCCCACCCACCCCGGCACCCCCCGGCCGCGCCACCCGCCCACCCCGGCGCCACCGGCTGATCTACGGAACGGTCAACGAAGACCACGCGGTCGAAACAGCCGTACTCCCCGCCACCGGACGACTCCTCGTCATCGCCTCCGGCGGCGACATCGCCCTGCACCTCGCCGCACAGGGAGCAGACGTCACCGCGGTCGACTCCAACCCCGCCCAGCTCGCCCACGTCCGCGACCGCATCACCGGCGCACCCCCCCAAGACGGATCGGTCGAACACATGCAGCGCCTCACCCGCGCGGCCCTCACCCTCGCGGGCTGGCGGCACACCGCCCTCACCCGCTTCTGCTCACTCGACGACCCCACCGAACAAATACGACAGTGGCACGACCGGTTCAACACCCGCCGGCTACGCGCCATCCTCGCCCTGCTCACCTCCCCGGCCTCAATACGCGCCGCCGGATTCTCCGCCTTCACCTCCCGCGCCGCACCCCGCTTCGACATCCTGCTCCGCACCCGCCTCGAACGAGGACTCGCCCGCCACCCCAACCGCGACAACCCCTTCCTGCACCGCCTCCTGCTCGGCACCCCCACCCCCACCCCACCCATCGACCCGGCCCGCATCACCCTGATCCACACCGACGTCGCCCACCACCTGGAATCGGTGCCCCCGGCCTCCTACGACGGCTTCAGCCTGTCCAACGTGCTCGACGGCACCGGCCCCGAATACGCCCACCGGCTCCGCGCCGCCCTACGCCGGGCGGCCGCCCCCGGCGCCATCGCGGTCAGCCGCAGCTTCACCGCCACCGACGACCCCGCCGCCACCGAATGGGCGATCCGGGACCGCTCGATGCTCTGGGGCGCCGTACGGATCGAACACCCGGGCCAGACCCCGTGACCCCCCAACCGGCACCCGGCCCCGGCCCGGAGACGACCGGCCGCCCCTGGCCGATCCTCACCCTCGTCTGCACCGCGCTGTTCATGACCACCCTGGACAACCTCGTCGTGACCACCGCCCTGCCACGCATCAGAACAGACCTGAACACCTCACTGCCACACCTCGAATGGGTGCTCAACGCCTACACCATGTCATTCGCCGTACTCCTCCTCCTCGGCTCCGCACTCGGCGACCGCTACGGCAGACGCCGCGTCTTCACCCTCGGCCTCACCACCTTCACCCTCGCCTCGGCGGCCGCCGCACTCGCCCCCGACACCACCCTCCTCATCGCCGCCCGAGCCCTCCAGGGAACCGGAGCCGCCGTACTGCTCCCGCTCAGCCTCACCCTGACAGGAGAGGCGTTCCCCGGCCGCGACCGCGGACTGGCCCTCGGCATCTGGGCCGCGGCCAACGGCCTCGGCGTCGCCCTCGGCCCGGTCGTCGGCGGCCTGGTGGTCAACGCCCTGTCCTGGCGGCACGTGTTCTGGCTGAACGTGCCGATCGGCGCGATCACCGTCCTCGCGGCCCACCACATCCTGCCCACCGGCACAGGCCCCGCACGCCGCCTCGACCCGGCCGGAGCGGCACTCGTCACCACCGGACTGACCACCCTGCTCCTGGCGCTCTTCCTCGCCCCCTCCACAGGATGGCTGTCAGCCGGCGTCATCACCCTGCTGACCGCCGCGGCCGCACTGCTGACCGGCTTCGTCCACTGGGAACACCGGGCCCGCGAACCGATGCTGCCGATGCGCTTCTTCACCGTCCCCGCCTTCCGCACGATCAACATCACCAACGTCGCCATGTACTTCGGCACCTTCGGCGGCATCTTCCTGATCGCCCCGTTCCTGCAGACCGTCCAAGGCCACTCACCACTGGAGGCGGGCCTGCGAATGCTGCCCTGGACACTCATGCCCCTCCTGGTCTCCCCGATCGCCGGAATAGCGGGGGACCGGATCGGCCCCCGCACCCTGGTGGCCACCGGACTCGGCCTGCAGGCCACCGCCTTCGGCTGGCTCGCCGCCGTCCTCACCCCCGGCCTGCCGTTCACCACACTGCTCGGCCCGGCCGTACTCGGCGGCGCCGGCATGGCACTCGTCTTCCCCGCGTCGGCCGGCGTGGTACTCGGCGCGGTACACCCCCACGAGGCCGGACAGGCGTCCGGAGCGCTCAACGCACTCCGCGAAGCCGGCGGCGCACTCGGCGTCGCCGTCCTGGCGACCGTGTTCGTCTCCGCGGGCGGCACCACCGCCCCACAGGCCTACACACGCGGCATGGTGCCCGCCCTGACGGTGGCCGCCGTACTGCTCGGCGCGGCCGTCCTCGCCGCCCTGCGGCTTCCCGGCCCGGCCCGGCGGACCACATCCGCACCGGCACGCACCGCACCGGCCACCGCGGACCCGCCCACCGCGCACGGACGGTGACCCGATCCGGCGGGGGAGGGCACCGACACCCCGCCGGGCGGACGGCCGTCGTTCCGCCCGGCCGCGCCGGCGGACCGCCTCACCGGGGCCGGGCACCGCCCCGGACGGCTACGCCACCGTCGAAGGGCCTGCCACCCAGGTGTTACAGAAACGCGGAGAGACGTGGGTGAAGCCGTTGACCAGCCAGAAGACGATAGAGGCGCCCTCGCCGTACTCATGGGTGCCCCAGTAGTCGTCGCCGCCCTGCGCCGTTTTCAGCAGCAGGGTGTCCCAGTCGCTCCTGGGCCGCTTAAGAGACGCCCACGCGCTGCCGGCGAAGACGCCGGCGAGGCACTCCGCCTGCAGGTCATACCGCCGGGCCTGCTCGTGGCGCTCGCCGGCGTCGCGGCGGGGCAGGCGGGCGTACGCGTCCCGAATGCCGGACAGCTCCTGCACGTGGTGACCGTACTCATGGGCGATCGACATGAGGCCGGAGAGCCTGGAGGGCTCTTTGACGAGCGGGGCGGTGAGCAGGAAGACGACGGTCCTGTCCCGGGGACAGTAGTCCGACATCAGGCTCTCAGCCCAGTGCTTACCGCAGTAGTCGCGCCGCTTGGTGTAGATCCGGATCCGGGGCGGGCTAAACGGCTTGCCCGCCTTCTTGAACTGCGCAGCCCAGGCCGTGTCGAGACATGTCGCCATCGACAGCAGATAGTGCTTTATAGAGGGAATGGAGACGAGCCGGCGCCGAGGGCCGCCCGGCCATGCGGCGCCGGTTCATCCCGGGGTCCCCATCCGATTCCGGGGAGTGGCCTCAAAATGATGCATAAGTAAAATTATGCATCAAACACGCCGGAAGGGCAGGGAAACGCGTCGCACCGCGAACCCTCCACAGCCGTCACACACACCGGTCGAGCAGCCGCACGCCGATCCCGAGGCCTCACCGACACCGCGCCGAGCCGAGGACGCGCACCGGCGGACACCCACGGCGGGCCCGGCGTCCGCGACGCCTCCGATGATCAAACACCCACGTAAAGTGATCTTGAATCGAACACCTGCGCGGCAGGCGGCCCCGTACTCCGCGGCCCGCACCCGCGCCCCCGCACACCCCGCCCCGAGCGCCGTCCGGCGGGCTCCGGCCGACCACGGAAATCGCCTCCGTCCCGGCCGGAGAACCGTCCGGTCACCCTCCGGCCCGATGGTCATGTTTCCCCCATCAAATCCCTAACCAGACAGAAGGTGAATTCTGTCTGGTTAAAGACTTTTCATGACAGAAGCCCTTAAATCCCCCGGATGACCTGACGTCTCACACCCCGCGTCAGACGACCCGCCCGGCGCACCCCCCGCCCCGCCCGGCGAAAACCACTCCGCGGGCACAGGCCGGATCCGGCGTCTCATTTAACCCGTCTGTCATCACGGTCGTCTCAAGCGGCCTGCCCGACCGCGAGCGTTTACCGTGTTTAATCCCGCGGGTGCGGGCCCTCCCCTCCGGCGCCGCGTTCCGCGATGGTGATCACCAGGAGCGGGAGCATCCGCCCGGGAACGCTGTCCGAGGGGGTCGAGGCGACGCGGACGGCGCCCATGGCCAGATAGAAGGGCTCGGCGTTCGGGTCGGCGTCGATGGTGAGGCGGGCGAAGCCGAGGCCTCTGGCGGTGGAGGTGACGTGCTCGAACAGGCGGCGGCCGATGCCTTCCCCGATGGCCCGCGGGTCGATGAAGAGCATGCCCAGGGCGCCTTCCGGTGGCTCTCCCTCCAGGGTGGCGAAGCCCAGGATGCGGCCGTCGTGTTCGGCGACCGCGGTTCGCAGGTTCTCGACCTCCGAGGCGGGGACGACGAGTTCGTGCCGGCAGGTCGCCATGAACGTCTCGTCGTAGCCCCAGTACGCCTTGGAGCGGATCGCCAGCTCGCTCAGGATCTCGGCCTCGTCTGCCCGTGCCGCTCTGATCAGCATGATCACGTTTCCTCGCCTGCGGTGCCGCCGCCGTCGATCGATCTTCGCATGCCTTGGCCTGGGCCTCTCCCCCGTGGCCGCGGATGTGGTGTGATTCACCGGCGTCCTGGTTTCGGGCGGGATTTCGGCTTGGGGGGACGTTGTCGCGAGATCGGTGACGGTGCCGGGATCGGGGTCGGGGGTGTGTGACGGCTCGCGCGGTACTGGCGCGCCGGGTGGTGCTGAAGTCGCGGAATTGTCGGTGGCGGGCCCTACGATGAGCCGACTCACGGAGGGACGCTTGCCGATGGCGGATTCGCTGATAGTGCCGTTGCTGGTCACCACCGATCTGCCGCCGGACGGTGATCTGGTGGAGTTCGGGCGGGTGGTGGCCGACGCGGTGCGGGCGCTGGGCCGGGGCGACGCGTCTTATGCGGGGTTTCTGTACGGCGGGGTGTTCTGGCTGGATTCGCCGCGGCCGCCGCCGGATGAGGGCGACCCGGCGGCGGCCGATGAGCTGAGGTTCGCCGCGTTGATCGGTTATCTGTCGGTGTCGGGTGCGCACGGGGCGGTCAAGGACGTGGTGTGCGACGCGGGTGGGGCGATCAGCGGGGCGGTGGCCGTGCGGTACGGCGATCTGGGCAGTCCTCCGGCGGTGATGGCCATCCGGACCGAGGACGTGCGGGAGCGGACTCCCCCGTCGGTGGTTTTGGTCAGGACGGCCGACGCCGTTCCCGAGCTGGTCGCGGTCACCCGCTCCTACATGTAGGTCTCCCGGCGGGTGGGACGGGCCGGTTGAGTCCGGGGTCCGGTGCGGCGTCCGGGTGGGTCCGCCGGGGCTGGGGCGGGGATGTTGTCGGTGCCTGCCGGTACGGTCGGGCTGATCGAGGAAGGGTGTCTGTGCGGTCATGCGGCCAGCTGATCTGAATCGTCTCACCGTGTCGGAGTCGGGTGATCGCTATGTGGAGCTGATCCGGGCCAAGACGCTGACGGGTGCGTTGTCGTCGTCGACGGCGGAGGTCTACGCGCGTGACGTGGCCACGTTCGTGCGGCTGGCGGGTGAGGAGACGGTTCTGGACGATCTGACCGGCGAGGATGTGGACGCGATTTTGCTGGCGTTCGCGCGTAAGCCTGATGGGCGCAGGTCCGAGCCCGGCGGCGGGATGCAGTCGGCCTCGTCGCAGGCGCGGTTTCGGCGGTCGATCTCGGCGTTGTTCAAGCATGCGGCGCTGACGGGGTGGGTGCAGATCAATCCGATGGCGCTGGCGACGGTGACGGCCAGGGAGCGCGGGGGGCTGCGCCCGCAGCGGCGGGCGCTGACACGTGAGCAGGCTCAGGGGCTGATCGGTGCGGCGCGTGAGCTGGGGGGCGGGCTCGGTGAGGGCGGTGCGGTGCCGGCGGCGGTTCCGCAGCGGGCGCGGCGGCGTGATCAGCGTACCGAGTTGCGTGACGCGCTGATCGTTCTGCTGCTGTCGACGATGGGGCCGCGGGTGTCGGAGCTGGTGCGGGCCGATGTGGAGGATTTCTACACCAACGACGGGGTGCGGTACTGGCGGATCTTCGGCAAGGGCGGCAAGACCCGTGATGTGCCGCTGCCCGGTGATGTCGCCCGTGTGCTGGAGGCGTATCTGGCCCGGGGCCGGGAGGGGGTGGCGGACAAGGCGCTGCTGCTGTCGTGGCGGGGCAGGCGTCTGGCGCGGGGGGATGTTCAGGCGGTGATCGATCGGGTGCAGCGGTGGGTGGATCCCGATCGGCGGCGTTCGGTCACCCCGCACGGCCTGCGGCATACCACCGCCACCCATCTGCTGGCCGACGCGGTGGACATGGACGCGGTGCGGCGGGTGCTGGGGCACAGTGACCTGGCGACGCTGGGGCGTTACCGTGACGAGTTGCCCGGTGAGCTGGAGGTGGCGATGCGGTCCCATCCGCTGCTGCGAGGGGATGCCGGCGGCGGGTGAGGGGGGCGGGTGTGTCCCGGGTGGAGGCGGGTGGCGCCGTTCGGATGGCGGGAACGTACTCCGGTGGTACGGTGCGCCGCCTTGAGCTCGCCCAGGCCCTGGTCAGCGCGCCGCGCCTGCTGGTGCTGAGCCGACAGCATCATGATCATCTGGGGGCGTGACTCGGGTGTCCTGACCAACCGTGGTGTCAGGCGGCGCGTTCGGCGGCGCAGACCTCGACCAGGACGTCCAGGGAGATGCCCAGGGTCTGGGCCAGGGCGGCGACGGTGAAGAAGGCCGGGGTGGGGACCCGGCCGGTTTCGATCTTACGGAGGGTCTCGGCGGACAGTCCCGCGGCGGCGGCCACCTCGGTCATGCTGCGGGTGCCGCGCGCCTGGCGCAGGATCGCGCCCAGGCGGTGGCCGCGTTCGTGGTCGAGTTCGGTCAGTGGAGGTCTCACCATGGGCCGGAGCTTAGCAAACGTGATAACAATACCGGTATAAGTATTTGGCATCCGGGAGTGTGGCACATGGTGGAGATCAAGACCGCGGCGGAGCGAGAGGCGATGCGCGAGGCCGGGCGGGTGGTGGCCGCCGCGCTGGCGGCGGTCCGCGCGCACGCGGCGGTGGGCGTCAGCCTGCTGGAGCTGGACGAGACAGCCGCGGCGGTGATCTCCGCCGCGGGCGCGCGGTCCGCGTTCCTGCACTACCGCCCGGCCTTCGCGCCGACCCCGTTCCCCGCGGTGATCTGCACGTCGGTGAACGAGGTGATCGTGCACGGCATCCCCGACGGCTACCGGCTGCGCTCCGGCGACCTGTTGAGCGTCGACTGCGGCGCCTACCTGGACGGCTGGGCCGGCGACGCGGCCATCAGCCTCGTCGTCGGCCGGGCCCGCCCGCAGGACCTGGAGCTGATCGCCACGGCCGAGGCCGCACTCGGCGCGGCCGTCGCCGCGTGCGTGCCGGGCGGCCGGCTGGGCGACGTCGGCCACGCGGTGGCACTGGCCGGCCGCCGGGCCGGCTACGGCGTCCTCGCCGACTTCGGCGGCCACGGCATCGGCCGCGCCATGCACGAGGACCCGCACGTGCCCAACCACGGCCGGCCCGGGCGGGGCATGGTGCTGCGGCCCGGCCTGGTACTGGCGATCGAGCCGATGTTCGTCGCCGGAGGCGCGGACGCCTACCTGACCGCACCCGACGGCTGGGCACTGTCCAGCGCCGACGGCAGCCGCGCGGCCCACGTCGAGCACACGGTGGCCGTGACCGAGGACGGCCCGCGCGTGCTCACCCTGCCGTGACGGCCCCCGCCGGGCTGAACGCGCGGGGAGACCCCGGGGAACGGCGGCGCTACCGGCCGGGAGGGTTCTCCAGCCCGATCATCAGCCGGGTGACCAGCCGCTCGGGCGGGGTGAACGCCGGGTCGGACAGATAGACCTCGCGGAACGGGTCGCGGGGGGCATGGCCGCGTTCGGCGCACCACGACAGCAGCGCGTGGGCGGTGAGGTTGATCTGGTTGTAGGGGCCCACGTGGGTGGCGCAGGCGAAGACGCCTCCGGGGAGCACGCCCGGCCGGCTGCCCGGGAGCACCGGGCCGTCGAGGCCGTCGAGTTCGATGGCGACGGCCACGGGGATCCGCTCCCCCAGCTCCACCGGGAACAGGCCGGTCAGCCGCACCTCCCCGGCCACGTCGTCCGCGTCGTCCGGGGTACCTGGGGCGCCCGGGGTGCGCCGTCCGCCCGGGGCGCCGGTCGGCGAGGCCGTCAGCCGGGCCACGCATCCGGCGACGGCCCGCGGGATGTCCCGCTCGGTGACCGCCACGTCGCGCGCCAGCGCGACCCGGCGGGCCCGCTCCCGGGTCAGGTGTACCTCCACCTCGGGCAGTCCCCGCGACAGCAGCCGCTCCAGCGTGGCCAGGGTACGGTGGCGCCGGGCGAGCTCGGCCTCCAGGTCGTCGCGCACCCGTCCCAGCGCCTGGGCGGGAGCCGTACCCGACAGCACCTCGCCGATCGCGCTCAGCGGCACGTCCAGTGAGCGCAGCAGTCCGATGGACAGCGCCTCTCTGGCCTGGTCGGCCCGGTAGTAGCGGTAGCCGCTGTCGGGGTCGACCCACGCGGGCACCAGCAGGCCGAGCTCGGCGTAGTGGCGCAGCTGCTTGACGCTGAGCCGGCACAGCCGCGCGAACCGGCCGATGGGCAGTAGGTCGTCGTTCACATGGTCCAGCATGGCCCCTCCCCCGTGCCGTCCTCTCCCCTGGCTGTTCTCCTCCCCCGTTCTCCGGTGGGGGCCGGCCGGAGGACGGGTCCGTCACCGGGCCGGGGCCCCGTCCGCCGCGTCGCATTTTGTCGGATTTTCGACTATTTCGTCCGTTGGCGGGGTCCTGAAAACAGGACCGCCCCCCACGGGCCCTAGGCTGGGGAGCCGTCTCCCCGTCTGCAAGAAGAGGTGCCCACCGTGCCCAGCGCACTACGTCTGTTCCGCTACGTGGCGATCGCCGAGGCGTGTTCGTGGGCAGGACTGCTCGTCGGCATGTACTTCAAGTACCTCGCCGACACCGGCGACCTCGGGGTGAAGATCTTCGGCCCCATTCACGGCGCGCTGTTCGTCCTCTACGTGGCCGGAGTGCTCGCCGCGGCGCGCACCGCCCGCTGGAGCCTGCCGACCATCGCACTGGGCCTGGCCTGCGCGGTGCCGCCTTTCACCTCGCTGTGGTTCGAACGCCGGATGCTGGGCCGCCTCCGCCGGCCGGTGACCGCCTAGGAGGCGACGGCCCGGAGCCCGAGTACGGCCCGCACCGCCGCCCGGCAACGCCCCGGATGGACGAGCAGGTCGGTGGAGTCGCCGAACTGGTCGATCGAACCGGCCGGCGGCAACTCGCGGATCCGCGGATCGACGATGGCGGAGCCGAGCGCGTCGGCGAAACGCCGAGCCCCGATCACCTGGAACGGCCGGTCGTAAAACCTCCGCGTCGCGGTCTCCATCGGCGCGGTCAGGCCCAGCCGGTTGTGCAGCCCCGCCACCCGCTCGTAGACGCGGCCCAGATGGCGCTCACGAGCACGCCAGTCACCGGCCGCGACCGCGCACGACAGCGCCTCACCCAGCTCGGCCGTACCCGACAGCCGGGCGAAGGCGCTGCCCACCCACTTGGCGTACGGCGGGTAACGGCGGCGCATCAGCAGCACCAGCCGCATCAGGTCCCCGGCCAGGTCCGCGGTGACCAGCGCCGAGCCCAGGTCGTCGCCCACCTCCCCGCACCGGCCCGCGAAAGCCTCCCGCTGGGCCACCCGCCTCCACTGACAGGCCAGTACATACCGCTCCAGATCCACCGGATACCAGCGCAGCGCCCCCCGCACCCGCGCCATCACCCCCAGGCCGTCGTGGAAGACCTCCCCACAGGTCACCTCGGCCAGCCGCTGCCAGGGCGCGGCCAGCCAGTCCAGGGTGGTGATCGGCCCCAGCGGATCGAACCCCAGCCGCTCCTCGAACCAGGCCGCCGCGCCGGTGACCTCCGTGCCGCCCGCGACGCCGCAGAGCACCCGGTAGCCGCCGAACGTCTCCGGCAGGCCGCCGGCCACGGCCGCCCGGACCCTCCCGGCCATCTCCGGCGCGACGAACAGCACCACCCTCGGCCCCCAGTCGTGGTCGGTGGAGCGTTCGGTGTCGAAGGCCAGCACCTCCGAGCCGGGGCCGACCAGCGCGGCACTGTGCGGAACATCGGCGACGATCGGCTGCACAACCCGCAGATAGAAGTCACGCGAAAGCTGTAGACCAGGCACGAAACCGGACATCATTATGCCCACTTTGCCGGGCATATCCGATACGCGCACCAGGTTTTCCCGCCCCCACCCCTCCCCCCCACACCCCGCAACCGACCGGGCACCCCACCCCCTCGCCGACATAGAGGATCAAGGGCGCGCCAGGGACGCCCACCGGGTTGTACGCGGCTCGGCCACGGAGTACGGTATGACCAATTGACCAAATTTCATACCCAGTCAACAAGTCAACAGGAGAGCGCGCCGTGCCAGAACGACCACGACAGGACCCCAATCGCGCGGATCGCATTCTCGACACCGCAGCCGACCTGCTCGTACGCCTCGGCTACTGCAAAATCACGATCGAGGACATCGCCCAGCAGACCGGAATCGGCAAGGGCACCGTCTACCTGCACTGGCGCACCAAGCAACAGCTCTTCGAAGCCCTGATCCTGCGCGAGGCCATCACCTACATCGACAAGCTCACAGACGAACTCCGCGCGGACCCGTCCACGGTGCTGCCCCACCGCCTGATGGCCACGTCGTTCCTGATCGTTCACGACAGCCCCGTACTGCGGGGCATGTTCACCGGTGACGCGAAACAACTGCAGACCAACATGGCCGACAGCGCCATGCGCAGTCACGACCTGTTCGCCACGGCCAGGTTCTTTGACCTGCTGACCCGCCACGGCCTGCTCCGCGACGACATACCGAACCAGGCATACGCGTGGAGCGCGATACACAGCGGTTTCCACCTCCTCGGCAACCTGGACCCCGCAGCCGCCGAGCTGGACGTGCGGGCAAAGGCCGACTCACTCGCCCACGTCGTCCGGACCGCCTTCGAACCGACCCGCCGGCCCGATCCGCAGGCCTTGGCCGCGGCGGCCTCGGAAATCACAGCCGTCTTCGAAGCCGTCATCCCGCCCTACCGCGAACGGATCTACGGCTACCAACGCACATCAGAACCGACTTGATCAACCTCAGCCCCAAAAGGTGCCGTCACACACCGGCATGCCCATCCACGGCGCGCACCGGCCCCCCTCACCCGGCGGAACGCGTAACCGGCGAACCCACATCCACCTCAGAAAGGATCAAGCACATGGCAATCACCCTCCCGGCCTTCACCCCGATAGAGGACACCCTGTGGCTGACGCTGTGCGGCAGAGCACTCGACTACCGCAGGCCCGACCCCATCCTCGGCGACAAGATGGCCGACCAGATCATCAGGAAGCTCGACTACGACTGTGAGAAGTTCAAGCTCAGCGCGAGCCCCATCATCAACATCGCACACCGGGCGAAGAAACTGGACGAGGTGGCGGAGAACTTCATCGCCCGCCACCCCGACGCGATCGCACTCGACCTGGGAGCCGGACTGGACACCCGGATGTCCCGCATCGCCCCACCCCCCACCGTCGACTGGTACGACGTCGACTTCCCCGAGGTCATCACCGCCCGACGGCAACTGATACCAGAACGCGCGAACGCCCACGGCATAGGCACCGACCTGACCGACCCGAACTGGCTGGACACCATCCCCGCCGACCGGCCGACCGTGATCGTCGCCGACGGCCTGCTCGCCTTCCTCACCCGGGAAGACATGATCACCCTACTGAACCGTCTCACCAGCCACTTCCCCAGCGGAGAGATAGCCTTCAACGGCTACACCAGATTCGCCATCTGGGCGGCGAAACACTACCGCGGCACCCAGTCCGTCGCGGGCCTTCTCAAGTCCCCCGGCTTCGACGACCCCCGCGAACCCGAACACTGGGACCCCCGCCTGAAACTGGTCAGGGAGATCCTGCTCACACGAGAGCCCGAAGTCGCCACGTTCCCGCCGGCCCTTCGCCTGTTCACCCAGCTGTCAGCACACAGCACATCCTGGTCCCGCAGGGGAACCACCGTCCTGCACTACCGCTTCCAGCCCGGCAGCGCCTCCTAAAACGGCTGGTGGCGGCCGCCATACCGGCAGGCCCGCGCTCAGACCAGCCGGACACCGTGAACCCCCGCCGACGCGGCGACGAACCCCAGCAGGCGCATCCCCTCCGCCTCCAGCGCCTCCCGCTCCCGCGCCCCCACCGGCTCGAACAACTCCACCTCCAGCACCGCCTCACCCCGCCCGGAGACCACCCGCCACAACCCCCGCACGAACCCGTCCACCAGCACCGTCGCCCTGATGATCCCGTTGACCGTGAAAACCCTCCCGCGATACTCGTCCGCCATGATCCGATCCCGGGTCCGATCGCCGAACGACAGCAGCATGTTGTCGAACTCCGACAGATAACGCACCGGAGCCGGAACCTCCGGATCGGGACGCGAGGCATCGGGCAGATCCACCAACTGCGCACCGTCCTCGGTCACAAAGGACCGCAACCCCATCCCCCGCACAACCTCCCCCAGCCGGGTCAGCCCCGACCACCGCTGAACATCCATCACCGTCGCCGGACCGTACGCGGCCAGATAACGGCGGACCATCTCCGGCAGGCGGGCCCGCCCGTCCAGCGGACGCCCCAGCCACGCCTCCGCACTGGTGTGCGCCGGCTGCCCGCCCACCCCCCAGACACCCCGCGGCGGCACCTGCACCAGAGCCACCGTGTTACGAACACCGTTGACCAGATCCGCCGCGCCACGCTCGGGCCACCGCTCCAGCAACCCCCGCCCGAGCTCACCGAAGGTGAGCGGCCGCTCCTCCACCAGAGCCCGCCCCGCCGCGGCCAGCTCCTCCAGATCCACCCCGGCCAGCCCCCTGCCGTAGGCACCCCGCAGGCTGCGCTCCAGCATCGGCCGCAGCAACGGGCGCAGAGTCAGGCAGTCCTCCGCGGCGACCAGGTGAATGGTCGAACGCATCAACACCAGCCGCACCACCCGACGCTCACGGAGCAGCCCGGCCAGCTCCTCATGCCCGAAATCGGCCAGCCGGGCCCACAACCCGACGTAGGGCGGGTCCGGCGCCTGGGCCTGCATGCCGTACAGATGCCGGACCGCCTCCAACGCCGGCATCTCGGCCCGTGCCAGCAGCAGTTGCCGATCCAGGGTCGCCCGGTTGAGCGCACGCCTGCTGAGCACCTCGGGCATCTGTGTCCTCTTCTTCTCGGGCGGAGCGGGCCGACCGCCCCGCCGGTCATGTCACCTCAACGTCTACCGTCTCCCACCGACAAACCGACAACTTCGAACGGCATTCCGCCGCTTCGCCCTGGGGGGATGTCTGTGTTTTTTCTTGATCGTTTTCGAACCGGGCGAGCGCCTTTACAATGTAGATTCATAAGACCCGGTAGGGTCGGCGGAGT
Source organism: Streptosporangium sp. NPDC004631 (assembly GCF_053601935.1). Classification (NCBI taxonomy): domain Bacteria; kingdom Bacillati; phylum Actinomycetota; class Actinomycetes; order Streptosporangiales; family Streptosporangiaceae; genus Streptosporangium; species Streptosporangium sp. NPDC004631. The sequence continues at coordinate 86,046 of NZ_JBSGCR010000001.1, forward strand.
GAGTGCGCCCGCCGTCCCCGAACCGCCCCGGACCGCCGTCGAGCCCGCCGGAGACCCCTACCGGGCCTATCTCGACTCCCTGTCCAGCCCCGAGTCCCGCCGCGCCATGCGCGGCTGCCTGGACCGCCTGGCCGCGCTCGTCTCCGGTGACGAGGTCTCCTCCGGCGCCGGCCGGCCCTGGCATCTGCTGCGCTATGAGCACACCGTGCGCATCCGCGCCCTGATGATGGAGCGCGGCTGGTCGCCCGCCTACGTCAACAAGCACCTGGTCGCGCTGCGCAGAGTGCTGCGCGAAGCCTGGCGGCTGGGCCAGATGACCGCCGAGGAGTACCAGCGCGCCGCCGACCTGCCCACCGTCGAGCACACCCGCCTGCCCACCGGTCAGCACATCCCGCCCGAGGTCGTGGGCGCGGCGCTGGCCGCGTGCGACGGCGACGGCTCCCCCGCCGGGATCCGTGACGCCGCCCTGCTGGCGGTGCTGTACTCCACCGGCTGCCGCCGCGCCGAGATCGCCGGGATGACCCTGGCCGACTACGACCCCGGGTCACGCTCACTGCGGGTGCGCGGCAAACGCGACAAGGAGCGGATGGTCTACCTCACCGCCGAGGCCGTCGGCCGGATGGAACGCTGGCTGGCCGTACGGGGCCGTCCGGCGGGGGCGCTGTTCTGCCCGATCGGGCGGTACGGCTCGCTGCGAACCGGGGGCGGCGGCCCCGCGGCCATGACCGGGCAGGCGATCGCCGACGTGCTGACCAGGCGGCTGGCGCAGGCGGGGGCGGCTCCGCGCACCCCGCACGACTTCCGGCGCACCTTCATCGGCGAGCTGCTCGACGCCGGCGTGGACCTGGCGACGGCCCAGGCGCTCGTCGGTCACTCCTCCCCCGCCACCACCGCCCGCTACGACCGCCGCCCCGAGCGCCGCCGCCGCGAGGCCGTCGACAGGATCACCCTGCCCCCGCCCAGGCCGCTGTGACCGCGGCCCCTCCCCGGCGTCACCGGCGCGGACACGCCGGTGGCGCGGATGCGGAATAACCACCGGCGTCCGTCCGTTAGAGTGATCGTGCCGATGTGGTTTGTGTCCCCCGGGCCGCAAATTACCGCCTTCACGGAATACCGTTCGGCTGGAGCCGTGTTGTGCCTCTCGCCGAGGAGGCGACCGCCACATCGGCACTAAACGTTCCGCCCCGCGAGGGTTCTCGCTCTCGCGGGGCGTTTCGTTTTTCAGGTTCCGCCCTGGAAAAGGCCCATGGCTTTGGAGGGCTACAACCGTGGAGTCCCCGCCTCGCGGGGGCGCACACCTGTCGGCCGCCGGGCCACCGCCTAGTGTGGTGAGCCCGTCTCATGAGGAGAGCCCGTGCTCTATCGCCTGACCAAGTCCGTCAGCGCCCCCTTTCTTCATCTGCTGTGGCCGACCACGGTCATCGGGGCCGAGCACGTGCCCGGGTCGGGACCGGCCATTCTGGCCTCCAACCATCTGTCCGTCCTCGACTCGACCTTCCTGCCGCTGGTGCTGCCGCGCCAGGTGCGGTTCGTCGCCAAGGCGGAGTACTTCACCGGTAACCCGATCACCGCGGCGTGGATGCGGGCCACCGGCCAGATCAGCATCGACCGGCAGAGTCCCACCGCCGCGCAGGACATGCTGGAGGCGGCCGCCCGGGTGCTCAAGGACGGAGAGCTGTTCGGCATCTACCCCGAGGGCACCCGCTCCCCCGACGGGCGCCTGTACCGGGGCAAGGTCGGGGTCGCCTGGCTGGCCCTGGCCACCGGGGCGCCGGTGGTCCCGGTGGCGATGAGCGGCACCGACAGGGTGCTGCCGATCGGGGCGTCGGTGCCCGCGCTCGGCCGGGTGGGGGTGCGGATCGGCGGGCCGCTGACGTTCACCGGCTCGCAGAACAGTGCCCGCGACCGGCGCCGGGTGACCGACGAGATCATGGCCGCGATCCGGGAGCTGTCCGGGCAGGAGTACGTGGCGAGCTACGCTCCCAGTCGTACCGGGACCGGTTAACTAACTGGTTATCTGACTATCTGTCGTCACATGTCGCATTGTTCAGGCTAGGCTGCGGCGTCCGGGCACGGAGAAGCGGGGGTGGGTCGGGTGCCGCGTGGCAGAACGATCGCGATCACATCGGTGGCCGTCGTGCTGGTGGCGGGAGCCGCCGGCGGGGGCGCGTGGTGGCTCCTGCACACCCGGGGCACCCCGCAGGAGACCGCGCAGCGGTTCGTCCGGGCCTGGCAGGCCGGTGACCTGGCCGGCATGCGCGCCGAGCTCGGTGTGACCGACCCGGCGTTCGACCGCGCCTACCGGGACATGCGCGAGAACCTCGCGGTCGAGGGGACGACGGTGCGGCTGGACTCGGCCGGCCAGACCGGCGACGGCGTCGGCCGGGCCGCCTACACCGCGACCCTGAAGCTGAGGAACATCGGCGAGTGGAGCTACTCCGGCGCCCTCGACCTGGCGGTCGTCGACCATCACTGGCGGGTCAGGTGGTCCCCCGCCGCGGTGCACCCCCGGCTGACCGGCGGCGCCGGATTCGCGCTGAAGACCAGGTGGCCGCAGCGGGCGGAGATCACCGCCGCCGGAGGCGAGCGCATCGACGACGGGGACGTGGGCGGCTCGGTGCAGCAACTCGTCGGCTACCTCGACAAGGCCACCGCCAAGGACGTCAAGCAGCTCGGCTCCTCCTACCGGGTGGGCGACGCGATCGGCAGGAGCGGGTTGCAGCAGGCCTTCCAGCGGCACCTGGCCGGCACGCCCGCCACCGAGATCCAGATCACCGGCGCCGGCGCCACGGCCGCCACCTTGGTCGGCAGGATCGACGGAGCGGACGGTGAGGCGGTACGGACCAGCCTGGACCTGCGGGTCCAGCGGGCCGCCGCCGACGCGGTGCGCGAGCTGAAGAAGACCGCGTCACTGGTGGCGATGAGGCCGTCCTCGGGCGAGGTTCTCGCCGTAGTGAACAACCAGGGCGGGTTCAACCGGGCACTGGACGGCAACTACCCGCCCGGGTCGACCTTCAAGGCGATCACCGCCGTCGGGCTGCTGGCCGGCGGTATGACTCCCGATGAGCGGGTCACCTGCCCCAAGGACGTCACGATCGGCGGCCTGCCGATCCGCAACGCCCACCACGCCGGATACGGTTCGGTGAGCTTCTCCGACGCCTTCGCCTACTCCTGCAACACCACCTTCGCCCCGCTGGCCGGGGAACGGCTCGGCGCCGACAAGCTGGTGCGCGCCGCGGAGCTGTTCGGCTTCAACAAACCTCTGAACCTCGGCGTCCCGGCCGCCAAGGGGAGCTTCCCCAGAGCCCAGAGCGACGCCGAGCTGGCCGCGGAGTCCTTCGGCCAGGGCCGGATCACCGCCAGCCCGCTGCTGATGGCCTCGGTCGCCGCCACGCTGGCCGACGGCACCTGGCGTCCCCCGACGCTGGTGCCGGCCATCGAGCAGAGGTCCGGGCCGCAGGAGCTCCCCGCGGGCGTCACGTCCAGGATCCATCGGATGATGTCCGCGGTGGTCACCAAGGGCACCGCCAAGGACGCCGGGCTTCCGTCCGGCACCCGGGGCAAGACCGGCACCGCGGAGTTCGGCCCGCAGAACGACCTGAAGACCCACGCCTGGTTCATCGGTTTCCGGGGCGACCTGGCCTTCGCGGTGATCGTCGAGGAGGGCTCGGGCGGCGGCGCGGTCGCCGCTCCGGTGGCCGCCAGGTTCCTGCGCGCCCTGAGCTGATCGGGTACGGCCCGCCGAAGGGCCGCTACGCCGAGCCGTCCCGGAGGCGATGCCCGGCCCGGCCCGGATTCGAACGCGAGATCGACGTGACCTGGAGCCGACCGAGGGTCCGGTGGCCGGGCTCAGAGCGGGAGCGCGGCCGCGGCCTCGTGGCGCAGGACGAGCAGGAGCAGCATGGCGATCAGGACGACGATCAGCAGCCAGCTGATCATGATGACGACCGTCGCCCGGCGCGGCCCCTCCGCCGGTATCTTCGCCCGGCGCTTACGACGGCCCCCCTCCCTGCGCTGGACACGTTCGTTGAACGACTCCAGCCGCGCCGCCAGTCGCGGGTCCTCGTCGACGAGGTATCGCTCGATCTGCAGCAGCATTCGCTCCTCGTCCTGCGACCAGGCCATGCCGTACCTCCCGGGAGCGCAAGGCGTGTGCCGATTTCCTGCCCAATCATAAAGATCATTATCCATTTCCAGGGTGGCGATTTACCGCTTCTTTTCACACGCGCCACCTGCGCCCCCGCGCACCGCGCGCCCGGCCGGCCGCGGCCCGGAACCGGGATCGCGCCCGGCCCGCACCGGGCCCTCCGCCCGTGAGCGGGACGGCGACCACCGGGACCGGCCCGGCCCCGGCCCCCGGGACGTGAAATCATGATCGGACGACCGGGGTGAGACTCCCGCTCAACCAGGCACGGAGTGACATGATGCCCGCCTACCTGCGGTTTCCGACGATCTTCGGTGACACGGTCGTCTTCGCCGCCGAGGACGACCTGTGGATGGTGCCCGCCACCGGCGGGCGGGCACTCCGGCTGACCGCCGGGGCGGCCGAGGCGGCCTACCCCCGGTTCTCGCCCACCGGCGACCGGCTGGCCTTCGTCGGCCGTGAGGAGGGCCCGGAAGAGGTCTACGTGATGCCCGCCGAGGGGGGAACCGCCCGCCGGATCACCTACCACGGGGCCCGCTCCACCGTCGCCGGCTGGGATCCCGGAGGCGCCGTGGTGTACGCCAGCGACGACTCCCAGCCCTTCCCGGGCCACCGGTGGCTGCACCGGGTCCGGCCGGACTGCGTCACCGGCGATGTCACCGGCGGGGTTCCCGAGCGCCTGCCGTACGGCCCGGCCAACTCCATCTCCTACGGCCCGCAGATCGTGCTGGGCCGCAACACCGCCGACCCGGCCCGCTGGAAGCGCTACCGGGGCGGCACCGCGGGTGATCTGTGGATCGGCGCGGAGCGGTTCCGGCGGCTCATCGCACTGCCCGGCAACCTGGCCTCGCCCTGCTGGGCGGGCGGACGCGTCTACTTCATCTCCGACCACGAGGGCGTCGGCAACGTCTACTCCTGCACAGCCGACGGCGGCGACCTGCGCCGGCACTCCGACCACGACGACTACTACGCCCGCAACCTGTCCGGCGACGGCCACCGGCTGGTCTACCACGCCGGCGCCGAACTCCACCTGATCGAGGACGGGGAGTCCCACCGGGTCGAGGTGCGCCTGCACAGTCCCCGCACCCAGCGCAACCGCGGCTTCGCCCCGGCCGAGGACTTCCTCGACAGCACCGCCCTCAGCCCCGACGGCAGCGGCCTGGCCGTCACCACCCGGGGCAAGGCGTTCTCCTTCGCCGCCTGGGAGGGCCCGGTCCGCCAGCACGGCGCGCCGTACGGCGTCCGCTACCGGCTGCTGGCCTGGCTCAACGACGGTGAGCGGCTGGTGGCCGCGGCCAGCGACGACGGCGACCGCGAGATCCTGGTCGTGCTCACCCCGGGCGGCGCCGCCGAGCAGGTACGGCTCGGCCACCTGGACACCGGGCGCGTCACCGCGCTGGAGGTCTCCCCCAAGCACGACAGGGTCGCCGTCGCCAACCACCGCAACGAACTCCACGTCGTCGACCTCACCGGGGACTCGGCGTCCGGCGCCCGGAGCACGGTGGTCGACGCCAGCGGGTTCGGCCCGATCGAGGACCTCGCCTGGTCCCCCGACGGCCGCTGGCTGGCCTACGCCTGCCCCGACACCGCGCAGACCACCGCCGTCAAGCTGTGCCGCGCCGAGACCGGTCAGACGTTCTTCGCCACCCGCCCGGTGCTGTGGGACGCCGCCCCCTCCTTCGATCCCCGTGGCGACTACCTGTACTTCATCGGCCGGCGTGTCTTCAACCCGGTCTACGACGAGCTCCAGTTCGATCTGGGTTTCCCCCTCGGCTCGCGCCCCTACGCCATCGGCCTGCGCGCCGATGTCGGCTCTCCCTTCGTGCCCCGGCCCCGGCCGCTCAAGGACGACGAGGACGATGACGACGGCAAGGACGACGACCAGGAGGTGGAGGTCGTCATCGACCTCGACGGCATCGAGAACCGTGTCGTCGCTTTCCCCGTCCCCGAGGGCCGCTACGACCGCATCGCCGGGATCAAGGGCAAGGCCGTCTACCTGACCTTCCCCGTCGAGGGCAGCCTCGGCGACGACTACACCGACTCCCCCGACGGCACGCTGCACGTCTACGACTTCGCCGCGCAGAAGCAGGAGACCCTGGTCGGGGAGGTCTCGGAGTTCCGGCTCGGCGTCGACGGCGTCACCCTGCTCTACCGGTCGGACCGGCGGCTCCGGATGATCAAGGCGGGGGAGACGCCCGAGGACGACGACACGCCGGGCCGCGCCGGCGGCTGGATCGACCTGTCCCGGGTAAAGGTGTCCATCCGCCCGGAGGCGGAGTGGCGGCAGATGTTCCGTGAGGCGTGGCGGCTGCAGCGGGAGAACTTCTGGGCCGAGGACATGGCCGGCCTCGACTGGGACGGCGTCTACGAGCGCTACCTGCCGCTGGTCGACCGGGTCACCACCCGGGGGGAGTTCTCCGACCTGCTCTGGGAGATGCACGGCGAACTGGGCACCTCCCACGCCTACGAGAGCGGCGGCGCCTACCGGCCCCGGCCGCACTACCGGCAGGGAAAACTCGGCGTCGACTGGTCCTTCGACGACGGCGTCTACCGGATCGCCCGGATCGTCGGCGGCGACCGCTGGGACCCCAGGGCCACCTCACCGCTCAACCGCCTGGGAGTGGACGTACGGCCCGGCGACGCGGTGCTGGCCGTCAACGGCCAGCCCGTCGGCCCGGAGGCGAGCCCGGACGAGCGGCTGGTCAACCAGGCCGACCAGGAGGTACAGCTCACCCTCGGCCGGGACGGGGACAGGCGGACCGTCACCGTCAGGGCCGTCGACGACGAGCAGCCGGGCCGCTACCGCGACTGGGTGGAGGCCAACCGGGCCCACTGCCACGCGCGCAGCGGCGGCCGGATCGGCTACCTGCACATCCCCGACATGGGCCCGGAGGGCTACGCGGAGTTTCACCGGGGGTTCCTCGCCGAGTACGACCGCGAGGGCCTGGTGGTGGACGTCCGCTTCAACGGCGGCGGCCACGTCTCGGCGCTGCTGCTGCAGAAGCTCGCCCGCCGCCGGCGCGGCTACAACTTCCCTCGCTGGAGCCCACCCGAGCCCTACCCGGACGAGTCGCCGCGCGGCCCGATGGCCGCGATCACCAACGAGTGGGCCGGTTCCGACGGCGACATCTTCAGTCACACCTTCAAGCTGCTCGGCCTGGGCCCGCTGATCGGCAGGCGCACCTGGGGCGGGGTGATCGGCATCTGGCCCCGGCACCGGCTGGCCGACGGCACGGTCACCACCCAGCCGGAGTTCTCCTTCGCCTTCGACGACGTGGGCTGGCGGGTGGAGAACTACGGCACCGATCCCGACATCGAGGTGGACATCACCCCGCAGGACTACGCCCGGGGCGTGGACACCCAGCTCGACAGGGCGATCGAGGTCGTCCTGGAACGCCTGATCACCCATCCGCCGCACACGCCCAACCCGGCCGACCGGCCACGGCTCACCGTCCCCCGCCTGCCGCCGCGCTGACGGGCCCGGCAGGGCTTCGCCATCGCGGCCGTGGGGGCCCGGCCGGAAGTCGAGGTCAAATTTTCTAGACATCATGTCAAGCATGTACTACATTGACGATGTCAAAGATTATGTACATCGGAGGTCCGTGGTGACGCATGAAGAGAAGCGCTCCTGGATCATGCTGGTCGTCGCCGTGGTCGCGTACACCGCGTACCTGGTCACCGTCGTGAGCCGCGCGGGCGGACGGCCGCTGCCCGACGTCCCCTACGCCGCCACCCTGCTGTGGACCGTCGGCGCGGCCATCGTGGCGTCGATCGTGGCCGAGATCGGGATCGGTGTCGTGACCCCGAGGGCGTCTCGGGCCAAGGACGTGCGGGACAGGGAGATCGGGCGGCTCGGCGAGTACACCGGTCAGTCGTTCGTCGTCATCGGCGCGGTCGCGGCGATGCTCATGGCGATGGCAGGGTGGGACCGGTTCTGGATCGCCAACGTGATCTATCTGTGCTTCGCGCTGTCCGCGGTCCTCGGCTCGATCACGAAGATCGTCGCCTACCGCGGGGGCCTCCCCCAGTGGTGAAGCCGACACGCGTCACGAACTCCATCCGCTCGCTGCGCTTCGCGAACGACGAGATGACGCAGGCCGAGCTCGCCGCGCGCATCGGCGTGACGCGGCAGACCGTCATCGCCATCGAGCAGGGCCGGTACTCACCGAGCCTGGAGATGGCCTTCCGGATCGCCCACGTGTTCGGCGTCCGGCTCGACGACGTGTTCCAGTACCCGGACTCCCCGGAGGGGACGGCATGAGGGCGGTCGTCCGGGATGTCGACGGCTCGGCTGCCGTATTTCCGCCGCACGACATCAAGGCGGGCTCAGAGCGCACCACGGAGCCGCCGGGCGGGGCGTGCCGTGCCCCGGCGGTTCGGGGCCGCTCCGGGCCTGCCCGGCCACCCGGTGACCACATGGTGACACCCCGGCCCGTAGCGGGCGGGACCATACAAGACAAGGAGCGTTGGAATGAAGGACACGCGAGCGAGGCTCTCCCTAATGTGGATCTTCGTGATGTTCAACTATCTCTACTGTGACATCGTGGGGCTGATGGACTCCGGGATGTTGCGGCAGTACCTGGCCGGGAGCGTGGGCGGAATGGACATCAGCCAGGGGTTCCTGCTGGGCGCCTCGGTGCTGATGGAGATTCCGATCGCCATGATCCTGGCCTCCCGGCTGCTGGAACGCCGGGCGAACCGCTGGGCCAACATCGTCGCCGGCACGGTCATGACCGTCGTTCAGCTGGCGACGCTGTTCGCCGGTTCTCCGGCCGGTTACTACCTGTTCTTCAGCGTCGTCGAGATCCTGTGCACGGCACTGATCGTCCGTTACGCGTGGACCTGGCGTGCCGCGGAGACCACCCCCGCCCCGGATCCGTCGTTGCTCCCCGGCTGATCGGCCGCGCGCCCGGCGCCGGCGTCCGGCCCGGGGTTCCCCGGCGCCGGATCAGGCCGGTGCGGTCAGCACGATGTGGTGTCCCTCGGGGAGCCGGAGGACGAACTCGCGGGTGCCCCAGGGTTTCTCGGCGGGCGGATGGACGACGCGGGCCCCTGCCGCCACCGCGCGCCGGTGGAGCGCCTCGAACTCGGTCCCGGCGTCGAGATACAGCGTGACCCGTGCGATCCGCCAGCGCCGCGTCGCCACGAGCCGAAGCCGCGGCCCGACGCTCCACGGGCCGAAGCCCACGCCCGCCACGTACGGCGGGTCGCCCGCCGTGAAGAGCGTCCTGCCGCCCAGTGCGGCCTCCAGCAGGGTGAGCCCGGCCGTCACGTCCCGCACGGGGAGGGCCACCTCGGCGTTGAGCACGGCGGTGGGTTCGCCAGCGGCCGCCCGCCCCAGCACGACCATCTCGTGTGGCCGCTCACGGTGCGGGTACCGCTGCGCCAGCCGGCCGCGTTCGGCGAGCCCGATCCGGCGGGCCACCGCCAGCGAGCGGTCGTTCGCGGCCTCCACCCATGCCTCCACATGGGCCAGGCCCAACCGGTGGAGCGCGTGCCCCACCGCGGCGTCGGCCGCCTCGGTGGCGAGGCCACGGCCCCAGGCGTCCCTGCGCAGCAACCAGGTCAGCCCGGGAACGGCGACCCCGCCCAGCAGCCCGACCATGCCGGCGGGCTCACCGCCCTCGGCGAGCGATATCGTCCACAGATGGGCGCCGGGGCGGCCGGCGCCCTCCCGCAGCCGCTCCCGGGTGGCCGCCACGTCGGCGCAGACCGGATGATTCCACCAGCGCATCACCTCGGGGTCACCGAACGCGGCGTGCAGCCCCGGGGCGTCGCGGTCCGGGTCCAGTGGGGCTAGGCGCAGCCTGGAAGTCGTCATTTCCACCAGGAGGTCCTCCAGAACAAGATCCCTTCCTTTTCTATCATCTCCCGGATCCGGCGGCCGGGAGATGCCCGGGAACGGGCCGTCCCAGCACGCGTTCGGCCGTTGTCACGGAGAGCCCGCGGTCCCGCACGAGATGGCGGAAGATCAGCGCCGGCGCCTCCTCCGGCTTCACATCCAGGTTCCCCAGCCGGCGGGAGATCGAGCGCAGCCGCTCGGTGTAGGCCCCGGGCAGCCGTCCGGCGACGCCGCTCAGGATCGTGTACTCCGAGGACAGGTAGAGCCGGCGCAGGTCGGAGGCGTGAAAAACGCGGCTGTAGTAGGAGATACCGCCCACGTGCACCACCTCGTCGGTCATGTCCTGCTGCCACACCCGATGCTCGTCCGCCGCGCTCTGCTCGGCGAACATCGCCTGCGTTCGATGGGCCAGGGGTCGTACCGGGTGGGTCCGGTAGCCCGCGGTCGCCGCCATGAGCTGGTAGGCGACGAGGGTGTCGAAGAACGGCGAGGCGCCGGGCGACCTCGGCCTGCCACGTTCGTCGGCGGGCAGCACCTGCAGCAGCATCCGGCGTTGCCGGGGCGTGGGCACACGGCAGTAGGTCCGATGGTGCAGGGTCGGCACCATGGAGCCCTCCCAGTCGTAGTTGGTAGGGCTCATGTAGCGGTTACGGCGCCGCAGCTCGCGGACGGCCTCGACGTTGACGGCCACGAGGTGCGTGCAGCCGATGGGGATCCCGGGGGCCGCCTCGTAGGTCCAGACGGCGTTGACCGCGGCGTCGCCCGGGAACCGCATCATGTCGCTGAACAGTGAAGGTTCCAGCACGAAACAGTCGATGTCCATGTAGGCGAAGTCGAACCGGTTGGTGGCGAAGAGGAACTCCCACGCCGTGTTGTCGTCGATCTCCAGCCCCACGTTGTGGAAGGGGCGGTCGAGGTTGTCCCGGATCCACCTCTGCTCGTCCTCCGACAGCCCGGAGCCGAGGAGGACCAGGTTGACATCGGGGGGAACGTGCCGCTCCGCGCTGACCATCCAGTGCATCAGGCCGGTCGTGAAGAACATGAACACCGGATCGCGCTTGCGCTCCAGCCGGTGGTAGAAGCGCTGGAAGGCGATCAGCTCCGGGCGTTCCTGGCGGGCGAGGCGGTGGTCGCGCCGCGCCACCCGCACGCGTGCCGGAACCGTCCGGCGCACCACGTGCCGCAGCGCCTGGCGCAGGCCGTCGTAGGTGGCGGCGAACGCCAGGATGTTCCCCCACTCGTCCCGAACCTCCAGAGTCCGCTCCGAGACCCCGGTGATCCCGATGCCGAACTCGATGCTCGCCCGGTCGGCCCGTAGCCGCGCCGCGACCCGGTCGATGTCGTCAACGAAGAACAGCGCGTCCCAGGACCCGTCGGCGAACCTCCGGTGCGAGAGGCTCCCCCCGTCGTCCGGCGCGGCCTGGAGCAGCAGCGACCCTTCCGCCCGGCGGGCGAAGACCATGGCCGGCGGATCTCCCATCGATTCGACCAGGTCGAAGCCGAGGACGTCCCGGTAGTACTCGGCTGCGCGGTGCAGGTCGCCGACGAGCAGGCAGGGTACGCCCTCCGCTCCGCTCAACGACCACCAAGACTGCCCCATAACGGTTCCCTCCGGTCCGGAAAGCGGCTCAGCGAACCGCCTTGAACGCCGCTCGCGCTTCGGTGACGACGGTCTCGACGTCGCCGTCCGTCAGTGCCTGGTGCAGCGGGAGGCAGAGCGTCTCCTCCGCCGCGCGCTCGGCGCCGGGCAGTCGCTCCCGGGATCGGTAGGCTGCCACGAGGTGCAGCGGCGCGTAGCGGAACGTCGTGTAGACCCCTCGCTCGTACAGTCGCCGCGCCACCGTGTCGCGAGCCGACGGGCTCATCTGCACCCAGTAGAAGTAGGCGGAGGACGCGTGCCCCTCCGGCAGCGGCGGCGGGCACCTCACGTTCTCCACAGTGGACAGGTGCTCGTCGTAGTAACCGGCGATCGCCCGCCGGCGTTCCACGAACTCCGGGAGTCGTCGTAGCTGCACGCTGCCGATGGTGGCCGCGATGTCGTTGGTGATGGAACGGCGGGCGAACGCGGTCACCTGGAACTCCCACCACCGGTCCCGGGCACCGGCGCCGGTGTAACCGCCGTCCTGCTCCAGGCCCAGGTGGATGAGGCTCCTCGCCCGGGCCGCGAGTGCCGGGTCCCGGAGGTACAGCATTCCGCCGTCGCCGGTGACGAGGATCTTCATCGCGTCGAAGCTCCACACCCCGACATCGCCGAAGGTCCCGCAGGCGCGGCCGTCCACCCGGGACACGACGGCACAGGCGGCGTCCTCGACGAGCGCGACGCCACGTTCCCGGCACAGGGCCGCGATCTCCGCGACGTGCCCGGGGTAGCCGCCGTAGTGTAGTAGCACCACGGACTTCGTGCGTGGGGTGAGCTTCTCAGCGACGTGCCCGGCGGTGGGGTTCAGGGTGTGCGGGTCCACGTCGCAGAAGACGGGGCGCGCCCCCCGTGAGGCGATCGCGTTGGCCGCGCCGACGAAGCTGATCGAGGGGAGCACGACCTCGTCGCCGGGGCCGGCCCCCAGCAGCTCCATGGCGAGGAACAGGCCCTCGGTGCAGCAGCTCACCGAGACGACGTGGTTCGGCGGGACGCCGAGGTGCGCCGCGAAGTCCGCCTCGAACGCCTTGGTCCGCGGGCCGCGGCCGATCCAGCCGCTCTCGAAGACCTCGCGGACGGCGGCCAGCTCCTCCTCCCCGAGGGTGGGTTGAAAGACGTTGATCAACCCCATGCCGACGCCTCCGCGGTGCCGGCGGGTGAGGCGGGTCGATCCCCCCGGTGCCAGACGACCTCGTCGCCGCGCACCTCGGCCCCCGTAACCCCTGTGACGGCCATGTAGTAGGCGAGTTCCTCACGCACGGTCGCGTTGGGGTGGAAGACGACCGTGCCGTCGCGGGTCTCCACGCGTTCCATGCCGTGTTCCCGGAGGAAGTCCACCATCTGCTCCTCGAACGTCCGCCGCCGTTGCAGCAGGCGCTCCCGGTGGTCACCGTCGAGGCCGGGGTGCAGGATGTCGAGGATCAGCACCACCCGGTCCTCGGTTCCCTCGTGCCGGACCTCGTGCTCGAACGAGTCGTCGAACACCAGGCACCTCCCCTCCACCCACCGCATCCGCCGGCCGGCGACCCTCAGGGTCAGGCCGGCCGGGACGATGAGCGGGAGGTGGATGCGCAGGACCGCGTTGGTCGGGCCGCAGTGCGGCATGATGTGCGTGCCCGGAGACACTCGCGACATCGTGATGACGCCCGGGCTGAGCGTGGTCACCTCGGGCACCTGCTCCAGGATGCCCGCCGTCACCGGGAACCGCGCGCACACCTGTTCCTGCCATCGGCCGTCGCGGAAGAGGTGGGCCTGCTTCCAGGTGCCCCGCCGGATGAGCGCGCGGTCTTCGACCGTGGGCCTTACCGGGTCCATCGGCGCGTTGAGCACCCGCTCGACCTCGGCCCGTATGCGGGGGTAGTTCTCCTCCAGGTAGCCGGTGAACCAGAACTGCGCCGGGTCGTGCACCGGATGCGCGGCCAATCCGGGAATGTGCTCCCTGGCACGCTGCATCGGGTGATCCCACACCCCCTGCCGGACGGCCTGTTCGGCACACTCCCATGCCTTGTCCGGCTGTTCGGAGTAGTGCCAGGCGTCAATCAGATTGCCGTAATACCGGCGCACCATCTGCATGAGATAAGCGCGTGTCCCGGCGCTCTCGTTCACATCGACCTCCTGTTCCCCGGCCATGACGTCCCCGTCTTCCCGTGCGGCGCCGGCCGCGTCGGCCGATGACGGCGACAAAAAGGCCCGTCCGACGGAATTCATCCACATCCCGGCAATCACACATATTTCCCCACTGCGTATACTCGTTACCTGATTAATTCTGATTCTATTAGACAACCCGGTACGCACCCTGTCGACAGGGCAGGTCGGGCGATATCCATCGTTCTCATCTGCCGTCCGCCGTGGAACGGCCGTCTCCCGGAAACAACCTCTTTCGAAAAAGAGCGGAGCCGTCGGAGTCTCACCGTTGGTGACCTTTGGTGGCCGCGGAGCAGAGGTGCCCTCCCGGGAGGTCGTGCCCGATCGGCCTCGCCGCCGCTACCCGACCGTCCAGCCGGCCGCGTCGAGCCGGGCCCGGCTCCCCGACGCGTCCACCACGGTCACCCGCAACGTCGCGCCCTCGCCGGGGGCGCTCTCCGGCAGCATGATCTTGCTCCGGCGGGCCCAGCCGGAGCCGTCCGGCCGCCGGAAGCTCAGGTAGAGGAAGCGCTCACCCGCCGGGCCGTGCACGTGGGGCCCGGTGAAGTCGAGCGCCCCGCCGCCCCTGCCGGGCCGCACCCGGACGTCGGCCTCGTACCGCAGCGACCCGTCCGGCTCGCGCCGGCCCTCGACCAACCCGCCCGACCTGTCCTGCAACCCCACCTCCCCGTCGTCTCTCGGGTCCGGCCAGACCACCACGACCCGCACGGTCCGCTCCCCCGCCGTCACCGCTCCCCCGCCCCGTCCTCGGCGGCCACCAGGTCGAGGTCGTCCGGCACCCGGAACCCCAGCTCCCGCCGGCAGAAGTGCTCCCACTCCGCGGAGGGGCCGGACCACACCCCGTCCTCGCCGTGCCAGATGGAGCGCGTCACGGTGAGGTCATGGTGCAGGTAGACCACGGTCTCCTCGGTCAGGCCCTCGTCGCGGGCCTCCGACCAGCCTGGAAACGAGCGGAGGGCGCCCAGGAGGTAGGCCTTGCAGTACGGCCGCCAGCCGGTCGCGCCCTCCCCGGTGACCTCCCGCAGCAGCCGGGCCGCGGCCGTCCTCCCGGCCGCCAGGGCGATCTCGTAGGGCGTCCGGCTCTCGGGACCGGTCGCGCGGGGGTCGGCGCCCGCCGCCAGCAGCGCCCGCACCGCCTCGACGTCACCGCGCCCGGCCGCCCAGTCCAGCGCGGCCCAGCCGTGCTCGTCGCGCTCGGCCGGATCCGCCTCACCGCTCAAGGCGGTGCGCAGGGCGTTCACGTCACCCTCGCGCGCCGCCGTGACGAGCCTCGAAGTCCCCGCCATGCTCTCCTCCTGTCCTGGCAGTGCCCGGTGGCCGCCGGGCCGGGTCAGTCCTCGGCCACGAAGTGAACGCAGTTGCCGGCCGGGTCGCGCAGGGCGAACTCCCGCCCCCACGGCCGTTCGCCGATCCCGGTCATCGCCGGGCCGGAGGTGTCGCCGAAGTCGGTGGACACCACCGCGGCCCACTCGGCGTACACCTCGTCCAGGCCGCGCACGCTCACCCATGCCTGGGTGTTGTCCGACACCACCTGCTCCTCCACCCAGCTGATGTAGAGGGTCACGTCGTCCCGGACCACGCCCGCGAAGTCGTCCTCGGCGAAATCCTGAACGAATCCGAGCCGGCTGGTCCAGAAATCGACAGTTCCGGACACGTCACGCGCGGCGAGCACCGGAACGGCACCGGTCAGCTTGGCCACAGCTGTTTCCTCCTCACTAAAGCGCAGGGCACTCATTCAATTGATCTTCTCATATCTCAGCTCGCCGTCGTGGAGTTCCACGGCGGAGGCCCCCATTTTCTGAAGGTGGCGGCGCACCAGACTGACCGCGCCGGTATTCGGTGAAAAGGTTACGCCGTCACCGTGGATTTCAACCCGTTCGATTCCTCGTTCTCTCATATAGGCGGTCATGCGATCGGCAAAGGACGCCCTTCCGGACAACATCCATTCGCGTGTCGCCGCGTCCAGCGCCGGGTGGCAGACGTCCAGCAGGAGGATCACCCGGGGCCGGTCGCCGTCGTGCCAGACCTCGTGCTCGAACGAGTCGTCGAACACCAGGCATCCCCCCTCCTCCCACGTCAGCAGTTCGGTGCCGACGCGGATTCTGGGCCCCTCGGGCACGCGCAGGCCGAGATGGACCCGCAGCCTGGCGTTGGATCCGCCGCAGTGCGGCACGATGTGCGTTCCCGGGTAGAGCCATGACAGGGTCACCACGCCCGGCCCGGCCGCGGTGGCCTCCGGGATACCGTCGACGACGCCGGCGGTGACCGGGAACCGGGCGCAGGCGTCGTCGAACCGGACCCCGGTCTCGTAGAAGGTCACCTGCTCCCAGCGGCCCCGGCCGAGCAGGGGCTCCTCAACCGGCAGGAACCCCTGCTCGGCCGGGCGGGTCACCGCGTCGAGCTCCGCCCGGATCCTCTCGTGGTTCTCCCGCAGATAGCCGGTGAACCAGAAGTCGGCCGGATCGTAGACCGGGCGCGGGTCGAGAGAGGGGACGTAGTGCGTGGGACGTTGCAGCGCGTGCCGCCACACCCCTTGAGTCACCGCCAGGTCGGCGGCCTGGCGGGCGGCCTCGGCGTCGCCGCCGGCCCGCAGGGCGTCGACGAGCTCGGAATAGTGCCGGCGCACGTCGTCGGAGCGGCGAGGTGCCGGATCCGCTCGCATGGGGCGGCTCCCTTCTGTTCGGGTCATGCCCGCTGCGGGGCCAGCCCGCCTGCCGTCACGTGGGCGAGATGGGTGATGTACGCCTTGTGCATGACGGCGGGGTCCATGCGGACGCCGGTGTCGCTTTCGAGGAACCTCGCCCCGCACTCCTCCAGCACCTGAAACCACCGGGTGAAGTAGCCGGTCGCGCGCAGCTCGGCGAAGGACAGCCCGGTCAGCCGGTGGAACCGGGCGAAGTCCACACCCTGCCTGGTCATCAGCGCGCCGCCGACGGGGGCGGTGAGCCGTTCCGGCTCGTCGAGGGTGAACCGGTGCGCCAGGGAGAAGGTGCGGGGATCACTCAGGTACGCCGCGTACCTGGTGTTCTCGTTCCACAGCAGATGGTGCCCGATGATCGACTCGGCGCCGCTGCCAAAGCCGATCTTGTCGCCGGCGAGGTCGTACTTGTAGTTGCCGTCGTGGTCCTCGTGGGCGGCGTCGCGGACCCAGTATCCGTGGCAGTACTCGTGGTAGCCGGCCCGCCCCAGCGACTCCATCGCCATCTCGTAGACGGCGACCATGTCGTGCTGCCGGTGGGCTTGGAGGAACTCGCGGTCCAGTTGCATGGCCATCACCGTCTTCGGCGTGGCGCGGTACGGGTAGACGGAGATGTGCGGCGGGTCCAGTTCGAGGACCTCCTCCAGCGTGCGGAGGAAGGACTCCCGGTCCTCACCGGGGAAACCGGAGATCAGGTCGACGTTGAAGTTGGTGATCCCCGCCTGGCGCAGCATCGGGACGGCGGCCAGTGCCTGCTCACGGCTGTGGGCCCGGCCCGCCTTCCGGAGCTGGTAGGGGTTGAGCGACTGCAGCCCCACGCTCACCCGGTCGACGCCCATCTCCCGCATCGCCGCGAGCTTGTCCGGGTCGAGGTCGTTGGGGGTGGTCTCCATCGACCACTGGACGAGCCCGGAGAGGTCGAACGAGTCGTCCAGCGCGGCCTTGATCGCCCGCATCTCGTCCGGAGCCAGCCGGGTGGGGGTGCCGCCGCCCCAGTACATCACCGTCGGCCGGTAGCCGAGCCTGGTCAGCTGTGGCCCGTAGAAGCGGATCTGATCGCACAGCGCGGCGATGTAGGGGGACCTGCCGGCGGCGGCGCTGCGCAGCCTCCCCACCTGGATGTCGGTGACCCAGTCGCAGAAGTGGCACTTCGACGAGCAGAACGGGATGTGCACGTACACCGCGAGTTGCCTGACGGGGTCGTCCCCGACCACCTCGGCGATCGCGGTGAGAAGGTGCCGCGGGCTGATCGTGCGTGGTTGGTTCACCGGTTTCCTCCCGGTGCTCGTTCGGTCGGTCCTGTGGTGGCCAGCGCGTGAATGCGCCGGATGATGCCCGTGGTCGACGCGTCGTCGACGAGGCGGAGCAGGTGCACCACACCGCCCAGCCGCTCCACAAGCGGTGCCTCGGGAAGCGTCCGGAGGGTGTAGTCGGCACCCTTGACGTAGACGTCGGGCCTGACCGCCTCGATCAGGTCCGACGGGCTGTCCCCGCCGAAGGGGACGACGAGGTCCACGCAGCTCAGCGCCGCCAGCACGCGCATCCGTTCGGGCAGCGGGTTCACCGGGCGCCGCGCCCCCTTGACCCGGCGCACGCTCTCGTCGGAGTTGACGCCCACGACCAGCACGTCGCCCAGTTCCTTGGCCCGGCCGAGGAGCGAGACGTGGCCGCCGTGCAGGATGTCGAAGCAGCCGTTGGTGAACACCACCCTCTGGTCTCTGCGGCTCGCCTCGGCACGCCAGCCGAGCACCCCGTCCAGGGTGCCGATCTTGGTGGTGCCGGAGAGCCTGCGCCGCAGCTCGCCGGCGTCGCAGACGGCCGTCCCGGGGCCGGCGACGGCGGCGCCGGCCGCCGCCGAGGCGAACTCCGCGGCGGCTCCGGTGTCGGCGCCGACGGCCAGCGCGAGCGCGAGCGCCACGGTGAACGTGTCGCCGGCCCCGACCGTGGACCTCGCCGCACCGCCGCGCGCGTAGGTGCGCGTGGGGGGCCGGCCGTGCTGGAACACCAGGGCGCCCTCGGCGTCCAGGGTCAACGCGACCAGGTCCGCGCCGGTGCGGGCGAGCAGGTCGCCGCCGAGGCCGTGGACGTGCCGGATCCGGTTCCGGCACGGGATGTCCGGAACGCCGGCCGCGCGCAACGCCTCGGCGTAGTTCGGTTTGATCGCGGTGGCCCGCAGGCCGCGGAACGCCGCAGGGTCGCGGGAGTCCACGACCACGGTGCCCGGCCCTCGGCCGCGGCGTGCCGCGAGCTCGGCCACCAGGGGCGGGGTCACCACGCCCGAGGCGTTGTCGGACACGATGAGGACGTCCGCCGTGGCCAGCTCGGCGTCCAGCCCGCGGATCAGCTCGCCCGCCGTCCCGCCCGGGATCGGCGTGACCTCCCCCCTGTCCAGCCGGAGAAGCATCTGCCCATCCGCCAGCACGCGTTGGCGGAAGGGCGTCGCCCTGCCGGGTACGCGGAGCAGGCCGTGGATCGCGACGCCGTGTGCCCTCAGCACCGTGCCCAGCCGATCGGCGTCGGCGTCCGCGCCGAGCACCGACAGCAGCGTGGGCGTCGCGCCGAGCGCGCGGGCGTTGACCGCGGTGTTGGCCGCTCCCCCGGCCTGCTCGACATCGGATTCCACGGCGACGGCCGGCACCGGCGCCTCCCGGCACATCCGGTCCGACCGGCCGTAGGTGTAACGGTCGAGAATCGCGTCGCCGATCACGAGCACCCGCAGCCCCGCGACCGCGTCGAGCACGCCGACCAGGTCCGTGTTCACGGCCTCTCCCCCGCCAGGATCCGCTCCAGCCGTTCGGCCATGCCAGCGACGGTGCGGGTCTCCAGCAGCAGCTGGATCGACAGCTCCGTGCCGGCCATCTCCTCGGTCAGGCCGATGATCCGGATCGCGGCGACGGAGTCCCCGCCCAGTTCCAGGAACTCCTCCTGCGGCCCGATGCGCTCAAGGCCGAGCACATCGCACCAGATCACGGTGAGCCTGTCCGTCAACCGGCGGCGTCGCCGTGCCCGTAACCACCCCCCGACCATCACGCCCCCCGTCTGCTGACCAGAGTGTGCGGCAGCACGAGGTAGTCCAGCTCGCAGGTGAGCAGGGTGCGCACCGCGTCCTGTGGAGTCTCCACGATCGGCTCGCCCTTGGTGTTGAGGCTGGTGTTCAGCACCATCGGTACTCCGGTACGGTCCTCGAAGGCGGCGATGAGGTGGTGGAACGCCGGGTTGTCCTGGCGGGACACGGTCTGGAGGCGGGCGGTGCCGTCCACGTGGTTGATCGCCGGCACCTGCGCCGGGCGCCGGACGGGGACCGCTCGGAGCATGAAGGGGCTGTCTCGCAGGCCGAACCATTCGGTGGCCCGCTCGTTGAGCACCGACGGGGCGAACGGGCGGAAGTGCTCGCGGAACTTCACCCGCGCGTTGAGCCGGTCCCGCATGGCCGGATCCCGGGGGTCGGCCAGAATGCTGCGGCGGCCCAGCGCGCGCGGGCCGACCTCGCTGGCGCCGTCCCACCATCCGACCACCGCGCCGCCGGCCAGCAGCTCAGCGGTCTTGCCGATGTAGCCGGGCACCGACTCGATCACCAGCCGGTCGGCGTGGGCGGCCAGGGCCCGTTCGACGGCCCGCTGGTCGTAGGTGCGGACCGAATACATCAGGCCGGCGTTGTCGTGGGGGAGGCGCGGGTTGCCGAGGACGTGGTGCCAGTACCACAGGGCGGCGCCGATCGCCGTGCCGTCGTCTCCGCAGGCCGGGTGGAAGTGGATGCGCTCGAAGTCCGATCCGGCGAAGGCGAGCTGCGTGGCGATCGCGTTGAGCACCGTGCCACCGGAGAGGCAGATGTCAAGGTTGATCCCGTTGCGGCCGCAGATCGGGGCGAGATCGGCGAACACGGCCGCCATCTGGCGTTCCAGGCCGAGCTGGATGTAGTAGGCCAGGGTGGCGTTGAGGGATCGGCCACCGGCCTGGACGTGGACGGGGGCGCGCTCGGCGAACCTGACGAGCTGTTCGAAGTCGACGAGGTTGTCGGGTGGCTCGACGTCCGCGGCGGGTCGGCCGTAGGGCGCCAGGCCCATGACCTTGCCGGCGCCGACGATGCTCGACCCGAAAAGCAGCTCGGAGACCGAGCAGTAGCCGATGTTGGCGTTGAACCACTTGTCGTAGTCGCGGCGGAGCGGGTAGAGCTTGTTGTCCCGCCCGAGAAACGCCCTGCACCCCGTGGGGTCGACGGCCAGCGCGACCGAGCTCTCGAACGGCGAGGTGAAGTAGGCCGTGGCCGCGTGGATCAGATGGTGTTCGGGGTTGACGGTGCACGGGATGCGGTGACCGTCGATGTTCACGACGGTGTTGCGCTGGTTGACCCAGAACTCGAACCACGACTCCTTCAGGTCGGAGCCGTGCAGGCGGACAATGTCCGGCGAGTCCATGTTGTGCAGGTTGCAGAGCATGACATGGTCGAGGTCGGCCAGTTCCAATCCCGCCTGGTCGAGCAGTTCGGCGAGGTCGGCGGCCCGCAGGCCGGGATGTTTCTTGACACGGGAGAAGCGTTCGGTGTTGACGTAGCCCCGGATCCGGCCCTCCGACAGCACCACCGCGGAGCCGTCGTGGTTGAAGTTGACGGACAGGATGTTGCGGACGCTTTCCGTACTCATCTCGGGCTCCCGCCTGGTCGTCCGCAGACGGCGGAGAGCTGGCCCGCCACCGCTCGCCACACCTCGTCCACGGGAAGGTCGGTCAGACATTTCGGATACGGCCCCTCCATGGACAGGTACGCCACGGGGCAGCCGTGCCCGCACCGCCGGGACGCGACGTCTTCGGCCGCGTGCAGCAGGTCCTGGCACGGATAGCGCAGTGACACCCCGCGGTGCCGGGGATAGACCCGCGTCCACAGGAACTCTGTTCCGGTCGGCCCGTAGACCACCACCGTCGGTGTGCGCAGCGCGGCGGCCAGGTGGGCGGGCGCCGAGTCGTTGCCGACCAGCAGATCGACACCGGCGAGGAGGGTGGCCGTCCGGTTGAGGGTCTCGCCCGCCGCGAGATGGACGCGTGTGCCCGGCCGCCGGCCGAGCACCTCCCGGCGCAACGACATCAGCTCCGGCTTCTCCTCGTCGGTGCCCAGCAGGTAGATGCTCGCACCGAGCTCGTCGGCCAGCCGGACGCACAGCGTGGCGTAGTGGGCCGGTGGCCAGCGCCGATTCCAGTGCCGCGCGCCACCGGGGTGCACCGCGACCCTGGGCGCCGGGGAGTCCAGCTCCGGTATCCGCTCCGGGCGCGTCGGCAGCGGGGGGACGACCTCGCCCGGCCGGAGGGTCGGCGCCGGCCCGATCGCGGCGGCCACCGCCCTGGCATAGTCGTAGAGGTCCGGCCGTCCCAGCAGGGGTGGTGGCAGCCGGATCGGGTGGGTGATCGCCGCGTCCGCCGGGCCGCCGGTTGCCAGGGCCACCCGGACCGGGATCCCCGCGGCACGGGCGTCCCGCGCGTCGAGGTCCCTGCTGTCCGGGTCGACCACGCACATCTGGAAGGCCCGGCCGGCCAGCGTCTGCCGGAACTCCCGCCACCGCCGGGGATCGGAGTCGCCGATGTCGGGGCAGCGCATCACATCGGTGGCGTAGCTGTGCGCGGTCAGCAGCTCGGAGAAGTGGTCGACCAGCCCTGTCCCGGCCACGAGGCTGACCTCGGCGCCCGGGTGGGCGCGACGCAGCAACGACAGCAGGATGTTCCGCTGCACGAGGTCACCCAGACCCGGGCCGCGCAGCCGCGCGAACACCGCGATCCGGTCGGCCGTCCCCGGGACGCCGGTCATGACACCCTCCTCTCCTCCGCCCGCGGCGGTGCTCTAGGCCGGCCGTTCCAGCCTGCCTCTGCCGGTCAGGGTCTCCAGGTCGAGGCGGACGACGCAGCGCACCGGCTCGAAGTCGAGCGTGAGGGTGCCGGCGAGGCGCACCTCGCCGTTGCCGGCGGCGAAGTCCGCGTCCGTCAGGTCGGTCGCGTCCGGGTCCAGCTGGACACCCAGTTCGGTTCCGCCGCGGGTCTCGGTGAACCGGACGAACACGTAGCCCTCGCCGATGGCCGCGCCCAGCGCCTCAACGGTGCGTTCCGGCCGCAGGCTCGCCTCCACCGGGTGCTCGGCGGCGCAGAGGCGATCGACCAGGGGCGGGGTCGGGTCCTCGGGCACCTCTTCCGGCTCGGCGCCGGAGGTGGCGGCCATGTGCTCGCGCAGGCTGCGCGGCCGCATGTCCGTCCACACCTCCTCGATGTAGGAGAGGCACTTCTCCTTGTCGCCGCTCTGGCCAACGGCTCTCCAGCCGGCGGGGATCTCCTGTTCGGTCGTCCAGATCGAGTACTGCTCCTCGTCGTTGATCACCACGTGGTAGGTGGGCTCGGGCGCGTGGGTCGTCTCAGTCACCGGTCATTCCTCCGAACGATTTCCCTGTCTGTGATTTCTCCGCCTGTGATCTCCCCGTCCCCGCCGGCCCCGGTCCTGATGACCTCCGTGGTCAGCGGGGCCGCCGGGTCGGTGACGGCCCGTTCGACGGCGGCGTCGAGCCCGGGGAGCAGGCCGGAGGTCGCGGGCCGATCGGGCTGGAGCCCGCTGTGGTCGAACACGATCACCTTGTCCTCGCCCAGCTCGCCGACGCTCAGGTCGAGGTTGGTGCCGTCCCATCCGTCGGCACGCGCGGCGTTGCCGGCGCCGAGCAGGTCGGCCTCCCGGAACAGCTCGATGGAGACCCCGAGTTCGGCCAGTGAGCGTTCACCTCGGGTGAGCGAGCTGCTCGGCGCGTTGCGGCAGAAATGGACGGCCGTGTCCCATCGCGCGGCGACCCGGGGCGGCACCGCCACGCCGAGCTCGACGGCGAGGTCGACCACATCGTGATAGGGGAGGTAGTGCACGACCGCGTCGAGAAAGCCGGTCTGGGTGCGCAGCATCACGTCGCGGAACGAGGGATCGCGCAGGCCGGCCAGGTCCACGCCGAATACGAGACGATCCGTCAGCGGGCCGATCACCGGCCCCAGCTCAAGGTGGTCGCGCAGGTCGAGCTCGGTGCTGAGGTGCGGCCTGTCGCCCCGCGCGCCGTGGGCGTGAAGCCACCAGGCGGTCAGCGCCGCCAGGGCGAGCGATCCGTTGCCTCCCACGGGACCGCCGAGTTCGGTGAGGGCGTGCCAGCGAGCCCCGGAGATCCGCAGTCGTGAGGTCCGGCTCTCCCGAGCCGGCGCCTCGGCGGCCGGGTGGTCGCGCAGCGGAGGCAGCCGGCGAGACCACCAGCGGCGCCGCGCCGCGACCACGTTCTCCCTGTCGAGCGGGTGGAAGTCCACCACCTCGGCGAAGTCGCGGTACCGGGCGGCCCGGAACCGGCCGAAGTAGGCCTGCCACACCGCGCCCAGCACCATGTAGAGGGAGCGGGCGTCGAGCAGCAACCGGTGGGCGACGACGCCCAGCACCACGTCGTGGCCGGTCAGCCGCACCAGGTGGAAGCGGACCAGCGGGCCGCGCTCGGGGTCCGTGTGGCGGCCCCGGTCGGCCCGCAGCAGCGCGACGCAGCGGGCGTGTGGCTCGTCATCGCCGCGCAGGTCGGTCCGGATCAGTGCCGCGCCGTCGCCGTCCGCCCGAAGCCACAGCCCGGCGTCGTCCTCCACGAAGGTGGTGCGCAGCAGGGGAACGGCGTCGGCCACGTCGGTGACCGCCCGCGCCAGCCGGTCGTCGTCGACCGTCCCGCTGCCGAGGAGGCCGCGGGCGGCGAAGGCGGCCGAGGGCGGGGCGTCCCGCAACCACGGCCACTGGCCGCGCTGGAGGAACGAGGCCCTGCGCGGGCCGCGCCGCTGGGGGGTTCCCGTCATGACGGCTCCTCCCCGGCCCGCACGTCGTCCCAGCACACCGATCCGGCCATGCCGACCAGCACCCGGCGCGGCCCGGAGAACGGCTCCCGGCCGTGCGCCGCCAGAAGGTTGTCCACGAGCAGTACGTCGCCCTCCTGCCAGGGGACGGCGGCCTGCTCGGCCCGGTAGGCGTCGCGAAGGTGCCTCAGTACGGCCGGCTCGATCGGCCGGCCGTCGCCGTAGTAGGTGTTGTTCGGCAGGTCCTCCTCGGCGAACTGGCGGAGCAGGGCGTCCCGCACCTCCGGTGGCAGGCTCGTGACGTGGAAGAAGACGGCGTGGTTGAACCAGACCCGCTCCCCGGTCACCGGGTGCTCGGCGAGCGCGGGCCGCACCTGGCTGGTCCGCAGCCCTCCGCCGGGCTTCCACTCCAGGTCGATCCCCCGTTCCCGGCAGTAGGCGGCCACGCCGTCCCGGCTGCCGGTCTGGAACACCTCGGGCCAGGGCAGGCCCACGCCGTCGCCGTAGTTGCGTACGTAGCGCACTCCGTGCCGGGCGAAGGCGCGCACCACCCCGGGATCGAGACGTGCCAGGATCCGCCGCGTGTCCGCCACCGTGGTCGCGCCGCCGCGCCCGGGCGCGGTCAGGCAGCAGAACACCAGGGTGGCCACGCAGTCGCGCTGGTAGGAGTTCTCGTTGTGCAGCGCGATGGGCTGGTCGGCCGGGTGATCGGTGGCGGTGTAGATGCGATCGCCCACCTCGGTGCGGGGTGACGAGCGCTCCATGTAGGCCTGGGGTTCGCCCGCGAGCGCGCGCACGACGGCGCCGAGGTCCTCCCGCGTCACGCCGAAGCCGCGGAAGAGCAGTGCCCCGTACCGAGACAGCCAGCCGCGTACGCGGTCTTGATACGCGTCCGCCCACTCTGCGAGGTCGACGCCGTCATGAGCGGGCCGCAGCAGGAGGGGGAGCCGCAGCCCGGGGGGCGTACCGTCGGGACGGACCCGGTCCGCGGTGACCGGCGCGACGGCGTGTCGCTGATGGGGGACCGGTCCCCGGCGCGGGTTCACCGCTCCTCCCCGGGGTGACCGCCGAGCAGCGCGTGCAGGAGGCGGTCGCCGGCGCCGAGCCGCAGGACATCGCGGAGCGGGGCGGTCTCCATCGTCCCGACCGGGCACAGCCCCAGCCCCTGTTCGGCGGCGATCTCCATCAGCAGCTGTGTCACCGCGCCCGCCTCGAACATCGCGAAGTCCGCGGCGAGGTCGCCGTAGAGCGGGGTGATCGCGTCCATCCGCGCGACCAGGTAGAGCGAGAAGGCCGACTCCCGGAAGCTCCGCCGGTTGATCTCGGCGTGGGCGGTGACGTCGACCAGAGCGCCTGGCGCGACGGGTACCAGGAGGTTGCGCTCCGGGTGGTGGTAGTAGCTGCCGGCCGGCAGTTCCCGGACCCGGCCCGGCTCGGCGACCAGGTAGACCTGGAGAGGGTACGCGCCGCCGGCCGAGGGGTATCGGCGTTTGGGCTCCCCGCCGTGCCGGATCTGCCGCACCGCGCCGAGGAGTTCGGCGACCGCGGCGAAGTCCACCGGGCGCGTCCCGAAGCTGCGGTGCGTGCGACGGGCGACGAGGCGGTCGGCTCCGGCTCCCGCCAGGGCGATGCCCTCCGTCTCGTCGAACTCGTGCCGGATCCCGTGCGCGGCGTCCTTGAACGCCTGCCGCTCCAGGAGGCCGCCGAGCGGCCGGGGGCTCACCGGGGCCGGCGCGGGCTCCCGCGGCCGGTCCGCCGGTGCCGCGGCCGGAGCGGCCGACGCGGGCTCCGACTCGCCGAGATGCTTGCCGACCAGCACCCCGATCGACGGGAAGCGCAGCAGTTCCTCGACGTCCACGGTGACGCCCAGTTCCTCCTCGACGGCCGTGGCCAGCCGGACGAGCTCGATGGAGGTGGCGCCGACGTCAAGCAGGCTCATGTTCGGCTCGATGTCGCCGACGCCCAGTACCCGGCGTGCGATCCGCGTCACCTGCTCGATGAGCTCGCCGCCGCCGGCGGTGGTGGTGGGCGCCTCGGCCACCACGTCGTCCCCGGCGCCCTGCCGGGGGGCCTCCGCCAGCGCGCGCCGGTCCACCCTGCCGTCCGGGGTGAGGGGGAACTCGGTCACGACATCGACGCGCCCGGGCAGCAGATAGGGCGACACCTTGCGGCGGAGGTGGTCCAGCAGATGGGAGCCGTCGATCCGTTCTCCCGGCGCGAGCCGGACGTAGGCCAGCGACTCCGAACCGCCGGCGGCGGTGGGCACCACGACCGCGTCCCGCACCGCCTCGTGTCCGGCCAGGGCCACCTCGGTGTCGTGCATGTTCAACGCGCGGCCGTGGACCGTCACCTGGGCCGTCTCGTCGCCGACGACCTCGACAACGCCGTCGGGGAGCAACCGGCCGAACTGTCCGGTGCGCAGCAGCGGTTCCCCGGTCTCGGGGTGCCCTGTCCGCTCATCCGCCTCCGGGCCGGAGCAGGGTTCGGCGACCACGCCGCCGAAGTACAGCCGTCCGGTCACCCAGACGGGGCACTGGGTCATCGACTCCGACAGCACGAAGATCCGCTGGTTCGGCAGCGGCCTCCCGATCGGCACCGAACGCCACTCGTCGCGCGGGTCGTCGAGCTCGGCGCAGGTCGCCCACAGTCCGGGGACCGTGGCGGCGCCGAGGGAGGCCACCACGAGATGGGGGTCGGCCCGCCTCCGGAGGCGGCGGACCAGGTCCGGGGGGAGGCGCTCTCCGCCGACCAGGACCAGCCGGAGCCGGTGGGGGAGTCGCTCGTCGAGGGTCTCCAGGTGGTCGACGAGCATGCCGAGCAGGGTGGGCGGGGAATGCCAGACACTGATCTGCTCGCGCCGGAGCGACTCCGCCCACGCCGAGGGGCTGCGGGCGTCGAGATCCTGGCCGAACACGAGGGTCGCGCGGGCGAGAAGGGCGCCGAAGACCTCGTACAGGCCAAGCCCCGACTCCGGTGGCGACAGCGCGAGCATGCGGTCCTCGGGCCCCACGTGGAACCGCCGGTTCAGCTCGGTGGCCATCGTCGCGATCGCCCGGTGGCTCACCGGGACCGCGGGCCGCCGGTCGTCCCTTCCCGGAAGGAGGCATGCCGCCGCCTCGGGCGGGCGGTGGACGGCCTTTCGCGCCGGGCCCGGTTCGAGCTCGTCCACGGCGACGGTGGTGACCGTGTCCGGCCAGGTCATCCGTTCGGCGAGCCAGGACTGGGTGAGAACGGCGCTCGCCCCGGAGTGGGCGACCCGCTGCCGGCGGGCGACTTGACCGAGCGCGGGCGCGACCGGGAGGTGGACGCCGCCGGCCCGCAGCACGCCGAGCACCGCGACGACCTGCTCCCAGCCGGGTTCGATCGAGCACGCCACGCGGTCGCCGGGGGCGACGTCCAGCGCGTGCAGCCGGGCCGCGACCGCGTCCGCGCGGGCGATCAGCTCGGCGTGGCCGAGGGTGCGGCGGGGGGCGATGACAGCCGGTGCCTCCGGCCCCGCACCGGCGGCCGCCACCAGCTCGTCGAGCGTGCCGGCCGGGATCGGTGCCCGCCGGTCGTTGATCTCGCGCAGCAGCTCCTGCTGGTCCGCAGGGAGCAGCGACGCCGTGGGCCTGGCCGTCATCAAGGCTGACCACCTTCCGTCTGTCTGGCCTCCGCCACGAGGGCGGCGAGCGTGTGCCCGAAGGCACCGAACATGGCCTGGACCAGGCCCGGGGGGAACGCCGCCGGTACGTGGTCCCACGTGCACACCAGCCGGTTGGCCGCCTCGCCGACCTGGTGGTCCAGCAGCACCTGAGGGGTCTGGCTGATCGCGAAGACCGGCCGGGCGCGCCAGTGGGCGGGTGGTGCGGGCGGCGACACGCCGTCGGGCAGCAGGGTGCTGGTGAAGACGACCGGCATCAGCGCGTCACCGCGCCGGTCCGGATCGCGGCGCAGCGCCCGCAGCACCTCGACGCCGCTGACGGTCCTGTGTTCCAGGTCCCGCCAGATCTGCGCCTGTATCCGGCGGGCCAGTTCCGGGACGGACGGCGCCGCCGAGTCCACGGCCAGCAACGTCGTGGCGGTGAAGTCGCCGACGAGGGCGTGAACCTGCGGATGCAGCGGGAGGCGGTTGAACGTCGTGAGGTTGAGGGTGAACCGCGGCGAGCTGCTCCAGGCGCCGAGCACGTGGGCGAAGGCGGCGCAGACGACGGCCGACGGGGTGAGGCCGGTGGTGGCCGCCCAGGTCCGCAGTGCCGACCAGTCGGCTGGTTCCAGCTCGGTCACCAGCCGCTCGAACCGGGGCTGGACCAGTTCCTCCGGGCGCGCGGTGAGGGGCAGCGCCGGGGCGGGCGGCAGCTCCGGCAGCCGGCGCTCCCAGTACCGGTGGGCCCTCCGGTGCGCGGGGCCGCCGCGGAACTCCACCATCGCGAGCAGGTAGTCGCGGAACGAGCAGGTCAGCTCGGGCAGGTCCGCGGCGGGGTCGTGGTAGAGGGTCAGCAGCTCGCCGGTGAGGACACGCGTGCTGTGGGCGTCGGCGATCAGCAGATCCAGGCTCAGGTGGAGGCGGGTGCGCGCCTCGTCGATCCGGTGGGTGCGCAGTTCGAACAGCGGCCACCGCCCGGCGTCGCGCACCTCGTGGGACATCTCGTCGCGGACCGCGGCGAGCCGGTCGAGCGCCTGCTCCGGACGCGTCCCGCGCAGGTCCTCGTGGGCCACCCGGTAGGGCGGCACCTCGGGGAGCACCTGCTGGTAGCCGTCCGCGCGGACGATCGTGCGCAACGCCTCGTGCCGATCGACGAGCCGGCGTACCGCGAGTTCCAGCCGCGCCGGGTCCAGGTCGTCGACGTCGAGTTCGAGGTAGCTGTGGGTGGCCACCCCGCCCAGTCCGGTGGCGGTCCACCTGCCGAGCCAGTAGGCCTGCTGGATGTCGGTGAGCGGGAAGGGCTCGTGACGCCGGTCCGGGTCCGGGCGCAGGACCGGTAGCCCGTCCGGGTCGGCGTGCGGGGTGTCCTCGGCCTCCGCGACGGCTTCGGCCAGTGCGACGGCGGTCGGCGCGTTGAGCAGCCGGGCCAGCGGGATCCGGACGCCCTTGGACTGCTGGACGAGGGTGAGCAGCCGGATGGCCTGCAGTGAGGTGCCGCCCAGCGCGAAGAAACCGTCGTCCGGTCCGACCTCCTCGACGTCCAGCACCTCGCGCCACAGCGCCGCCATCTCGGTCACCAGCGAGCGCAGCCGGCCGGTGTCCCGGACACGCGGTTCCGCCCGCGTCCGGTGCCGCCCGGCGTGGCGGCGGAGTTCCTCCCGGTCGACCTTTCCGTTGCCGGTCAGTGGAAGCCTGTCGACGAGGTGCAGCGTCGAGGGCACGAGGTAGCCCGGCAGCAGCTCGGTGAGCCGCCGTCGCAGCGCGGCCGGGTCGAGCCGCTCCCCGGGTTCGGCCGCCACGTAGCCCACCAGCCGCTTCTCGCCGCGTGGGTCGCCGTCGGCCACGACGGCGGCGGAGCGTACGGCGGGGAGCCGTTCCAGGGTCGCCTCGATCTCACCGATCTCCACCCGGAACCCGCTGATCTTGACCTGGTTGTCCTCCCTGCCGAGGAACTCCAGCGTGCCGTCGGGCAGGTAGCGGGCGACGTCTCCGGTGCGGTAGAGGCGCTCCCCTGTCCGGGGATGGGTCAGGAAGCTCTGTGCGGTCCGTGCGGGGTCACGCCAGTAGCCGAGGGCGACGCCGGCGCCGCCGATGTACAGCTCGCCCGCGACCCAGTCCGGCCGCGGGGCCAGGGCGTGGTCCAGGACGTGCATGGTCTGGTTGTCCATGGGCACGCCGTAGGGGATGCTGCGCCAGTCCGGGCCGACCTCGCCGACCCGGTACCAGACCGACCAGATCGAGCCCTCGGTGGCGCCGCCGAGGCTGGTCACGCAGGCGTCGGCGGCGAGCCGCCGGATCCGGTCCGGCAACGCGACCGGGATCCAGTCGCCGCTGAGAAGGACCACGCGCAGGGTGCGGAGTGCCCGGGGCGCCAGCGCCTCGGCGTACCCCGCGAGGACCTCGGCCAGCGCGGGAACCGAGTTCCACACGGTGATCCGCTCGCGCGCGACGAGCTCCGCCCAGTGCGCGGGCTCACGGTGGCGGAAGTGGCTCGGCAGCACGACGGTCCCACCGGCCGCGAGCACGCCGAACAGGTCGTAGACGGCCAGGTCGAAGCTGAGTGAG
Source organism: Streptosporangium sp. NPDC004631 (assembly GCF_053601935.1). NCBI lineage: Bacteria > Bacillati > Actinomycetota > Actinomycetes > Streptosporangiales > Streptosporangiaceae > Streptosporangium > Streptosporangium sp. NPDC004631. The sequence continues at coordinate 116,522 of NZ_JBSGCR010000001.1, forward strand.
GACACCGCGAGCACCCGGTCGCGCGGGCCGATGCCGAAGTGGCGGTTGACGCAGTCGACCGTGTTCGCCGCGCCGCGGTGGTCGATCATCACGCCCTTCGGCTCCCCCGTGGAGCCGGAGGTGAAGATGACGTAGGCGAGGTCGTCGAGCCCCTGGACGGACCCCAGTGGCTCGTCGGCGGCGTCGACGGCGTTCTCGTCGTCGACGGCCAGCGATCGCACGCCGTCCGGGAGCGGCAGCTCACCGACGGCCAGGTGGGTGAGCACGATGCGCGCCTCGGCGCGCCGGATGAGGTGGGTGAGCCGGGCCGCGGGCAGGTCCGGGTCAACCGGAACGAACGCCGCTCCGGACTCCAGGACGCCGAGCGCGGCCACCACCTGCTGCCACCCCTTGCGCCCGGCGACGGCGACGAGCTCGCCGGGCCCGGCGCCGAGTCCGCGGAGCGTGCGTGCGATCCGGTGGGACCGCGCGGCCAGTTCGCGGTAGGTCATGCGGAGTTCGCCGTCGACGACGGCGACCTGTTCCGGGAGACGGTCGGCCGCCGCGAACACGGCGTCGTGGAGGCAGCGGTCCGGTGGCGGGGCCGCGGTGGCGTTGACCGCGGCGCGCCGGTCCCGCTGGGGTGCCGGCAGCGGGGTCCGGGGGGGCCGCCGCCAGGCGCCGGCCTCCGTGGCGAGTTGTGACAGCAGACGCCGGTAGGCGTCGAACATGCCGTCCAGGACACCGGGGGCGAACAGCTCGTCGACCGCGTCCCAGTTGAACACCAGCTCGCCCCGCTCCTCGCCGACCTGGTGGTCCAGGTGGACCTGCGGCGTCTGGGTGATGCCGTAGGCGGGCTCGCCGAGCGTCCACGCCCCGGCCCCGGCGGGTTCGTCGCCGCCGGCGAGCGGCAGGTCGGATGTGAACACCACGGGTGTGACCAGCCGGGGGCGTCCGCCGTGTCGTGCCGTCCACTCCCGCATCACGGTGACGCCGCTGACCGCCGACCTGTCGAGGTCGGCCCACAACCGTTGCTGCAGGGCGCGGGCGCGGTCGACGAAGCCGCCGGGGCCGGTGTGGTCGACCTCAAGCAGGGTCAGCGAGGTGAAGTCGCCGACGATCTCCCCGACCCGGGGGTGCGCCGGCTCCCGGTGGAACACCGTGAGCATCAACGAGTAACGCGGGCGCCGGCTCCAGGTCGTCAGCGTCTCGGCGAAGGCCGCCAGCAGCAGCCCGGAGGGGGTGAGGCCGGCCGACGCGGCGCGGGTCTTCAGCGCCGCCCACTCCGGTGCGCCGACCCGGCCGGACCGCCGCTCGAACCGGGGTTTACCCAGGGTCTCCGGGGCCCTCGCCAGCGGCAGGTCCGGGCCGGCGGGAAGTTCGGCCACCCGTTTCCGCCAGTAGTCCAGCGCGGCGGCGTATTCGGCGGACTTCCGGCGCCCCCGCTCGGCGAGCACGTAGTCGCGGAAGCTCACCTCCAGCGGTGGCGGCTCACGGCCGGGCTCCCGGTAGCGGGCCCCCAGTTCGGCCATGACAAGCCCGAAGCTGTAGGCGTCGCAGATCAGAGCGTCGACGCTGACCTGGACGCGCGCGCCTCCGTCGCGGAGCAACGCCACACGGACCTCGAACAGCGGCCACCTGTCGGCCGGCAGCACCTGATGCGACATCTCCTCCCGCACCGCAGTCAGGCGCCGCCGCTCGGCCGCCTCCGACACGTGGCGCAGGTCCTGGACGGCGACCTGGTACGGCGGAACGGTCGCGAGCACCTGCTGACGGCCGTCGGAGCGCACCACCGCACGCAACATCGGGTGGCGGGCGATCACCCCGCGCAGGGCGGCCTGGAACCGGCCGACGTCCAGGTCGGCGACGGACAGCTCCAGATAGGCGTGGGTGGAGACCTCGCCGAGGTCGAGGCTGTCGTCCCGCCCGACGTAGTAGGCCTGTTGCACATCGGTCAGGGGGAACGGCTCGGTGAGCGCCTCGGGTGCGGGCACGATCCGGAGCGGGCGCGGGAGACGGCCCAGGTCTCGTTCCCGTCCCTCGATCCGGGCGGCCAGGGCGGCCACGGTGGGGGCGGCGAACAGGTCGCGCAGCCCGATGTCGACGCCGCACCTCTCCCGTAGTCGCGCCGCCACCCGGGCCGCCAGTACGGAATGCCCGCCGAGGACGAAGAAGTCGTCGTGGGGGCCGGGCCGCGGCCGCCCCGGGAGCAGCTCGGCGAACACCTCCGCCACCGCGGCCTCCAGGCGGGTGCGGGGCGGGGCGGCCCGCCGGGCTTCGACGGCGGCGGCCGGGGTGGCGGGGTCCGGCAGTGCCGGCCGGTCGATTTTGCCACTCGGGGTCAACGGCAGGGCGGGGACCTCGGTGAACAGGCCGGGCACCATGTGGTCCGGGAGCCGCCGGCGCAGGAGGTCGCGTAGCGCGACGGGGTCGAGCGGGCCGTCCGCCACCACGTATGCGGCGAGCGCCGTCGACCCGGTGGCGTCGGGACGTGCCGTGACCGCGGCCGCGCGGACGCCGGGATGGCTCAGCAGCGCCCGTTCCACCTCTTCCGGCTCCACGCGGTGGCCGCGGACCTGGACCTGCCCGTCAAGGCGGCCGAGGTGGTCGAGCTGACCGTCGGAACGCCGGCGTGCGGCGTCTCCCGTTCGGAACGTCCGGGCCCCGGGCGGCCCGTCCGGGGCGGGCAGGAACACCGCGGCGGTGTCGGCCGGACGCCGGTGGTATCCGCGTGCCAGGCACTCCCCGCCCACGTACAGCTCGCCGCGCGCGAGTGGGGGCAGCGCACGGAGCACGGGGTCTCGCACCTGCGCGGTCACGCCGCCGATCGATCGTCCGATCGGCACCCGGGAGCCCGGTGAGCCGGCGGGAACCTCGGCGGCGGTCGCGTCGGCGGAGGCCTCGGAGGAGCCGTAGAGGTTCAGCAGGGTCCGGCCGGGCAGCCGGTCGTGGAGGCGCCGGGCCAGGCCGGCGGTGAGGGTCTCACCGCTGAGGATCCAGAACCGCAGCGCCGGCAGCCGGTCGCCGAGGTCCGGTATCTCGTCCAGCAGCATGCCGGCCAGTGAGGGTACGCCGACCAGTCTTGTGACCCGGTGCCTCGCGAGCAGGCCGACCAACCGGGCCGGGTCGGCGGCCTCGTCGGGAGAGAGCACGAGCAGCGGCACGCCGGCGGCCAGCGGGCCGAACGTCTCCCACACCGAGTCGACGAAGCCGAGGGCGGTGCGTGCCGCGCAGACCTCGCCGGGCTGGAACGGGTGGGTTCGCTCCAGCCAGCGCACCCGGTTGACCGCCCCCCGGTGGAGACCGAGCACGCCCTTGGGCCTTCCGGTGGAGCCCGAGGTGTGCAGCAGGTACGCGAGGCCGTCGGCGCGGATCGGCAGGCGAAGGTCGGTGGTGGCCTCGGCGCCCAGATCGCCGGCCTGGCCGTCCAGGCACAGCACAGGTCCCCGGTATCCGGGGCAGCGGCCTCGCAGCGCCGTCATGGTGACGAGGCAGGCCGGGGCGGCGTCGTCGAGGATCTCCGACAGCCGCACGGCGGGGTGGCCGGGGTCGAGTGGCACGTAGGCGGCGCCGGCTTTGAGCACGCCGAGCATCGCGGTCACCGAGTCCGGGGAGCGGGGCAGGAGCAGGGCCACCCGGTCCTCCGGGCGCACCCCCATCGCGCGCAGCCGGCGGGCGAGTTGGTTGGCGTGCGCGTTGAGCCGCCGACAGGTGATCTGCCGGCCGGCCGCGAGGACCGCCACCGCGTCCGGTGCGCGCGCGGCGCGCTCCTCGAACAACCCGTGCAGGCGGGCGCCGTCTTCGACCGCCGTCTCACGGTGTGGCGCGGGCGTCACGGGGAGGAGCCGGGCGCAGGGCAGGCCGGGGGCGTCGGCGACGCGTTCCAGCGCGGCGCGCAGGTGATCGGCGAGGAGCCGCACCGTGGCGGGGGTGAAGAGGTCGAGGTCGTACTGGAACGCGACCTGCAGGCCGTGCGGTTCCTGCCGTACCTCGACCGTCAGGTCGAACTGCGTGCCGCCGAGGTCCACGTCCTCGACCTCGGCGGTGAGCCCTGTCAGGTCGAGCCCCGGCGGAGCCTGGTGCGCCACGCACACCAGGCGGATCGGTGGTTCGGCGTCGGTGCGGCCGTTCGTCCGCAGCAGCTGGATCAGCCGCTCGTACGGCAGTTCCTGGTGGGCCTGCGCGGCGAGCACGCGCTCTCGCACGTGGCGCCAGAGTTCCCGGAAGCCGGACCGGTCGTCCACCGCGAACCGGAGCATCACCACGTTGACGAAATAACCGATCAGCCTCTCCAGCTCCGGGCGGTTCCGGCCCGCGACGAGGGTGCCGACGACGAGGTCGCGCTGACCGGTCACGGTTCGCAGCACCGCCACGAGGGCGGCCAGCACCAGCATGAACAACGAGCCGCCCTCGCGCCGGCGCAGCTCGGACAGCCGCCGGGTGACCGAGGGGGACAGGACGAAGCCGTGGTTCGCGCCCTCGCCGCGGGGTTCGGCCCGCCGCGGCAGGTCGGCGGGGAGGTCGAGGTGGGGCAGGTCGTGGACCTGGTCGTTCCAGAACGCCGTCAGGGCGTCCAGTTCCTCTCCCCGCAGCCGCCGGCGTTGCCAGGCCGCGTAGTCGCGGTACTGGACACCGAGGACGGGCAGGGTGGTGGGCCCGCCGTGGAGGAGGTCGCGGTAGAGGGCGGAGAGCTCCTCGATCAGGATGCCGTTGGACCAGCCGTCGGTGGCGATGTGGTGGAGGACGAGCAACACCAGGTGGTCGCGCGGTGCGAGCCGGAAGACGGTAACCCGCAGCACCGGGGGGGCCGACAGGTCGAACGGCCTGCGGGACTCCTGCCGCAGCAGAGCCTTGGCGGTCTCCTCCGGCCTGGCCGACGCGCTCAGGTCCACAAGCCGGAACGGCGGATCGGCCCGCGGGTGCACGGTGGTCGTGATGTCGTCGCCGTCCCACCGGAAGCCGGTGCGCAGCACCTCGTGTCGTTGGACCACTTGGCGCAGCGCGGCACGCAGGGCGGTGACGTTGAGCGGACCGCGCAGCCGGACGGCGGTCGCGTAGTTGCAGGCCGACGGCGCCAGTCCGTGCAGGACCCACATCCGCTGCTGCCCGTACGACAGCGGGGCCGGCTCGCCGGGATCGAGGCGGCGCACCCCGCCGCGGGAGCCGGCTCGGCGGCGGAGTGTCTCCTCGAACAACGCCCGGCGATCCGCGGGCAACGCCGCGACCCTGCGGGCGAGCTCGTCGGACCCGTGCTGCGTCCCGGTCACGTCTCCCCTTCCCGCCGGCTTCCCGCCAGCCCGAACTCCTCGGCCAGCACGGCGACCGTGCCGACGAGCTGTACCAGGCGCTCCCCCGCCGCCCGCTGGTGCGACGGCCGTACGGCGAGCCGCTGGACCAACCGGGTGATCGCCTCCGGCCGGAAGAACGGGTTGTCCCGCATGGCCGATCCGCCGGCCAGCTCCCGCACCACGGCGAGCATCCGGTTGTCGCTCACCACCGGCGGCGCGAAGAACCCGCGTTTGCGCCCGGCGCTCACCTCGGGCGGCAGCCGGTCGGCCATCGCGGCACGCAGGGGGTACTTCGTCGCGCCGTCATGGGTATAGCGACGCAGCGGGGTACGTCGGGCCACGGCGAACAGGTGGTGATCGAGGAACGGCAGCCTCGCCTCGACGGCCTGGGCGGCGTCGAGGCGCTCGGCGGCCAGGATGTAGTTGGGCAGCCAGCTCTTGGCGAAGAGGTAGGTGGACTGGTGGAGCGGTGCCCGGCCGGTGAGCCGGTCGCCGGCCGCGCCGAGCAGCGGGGTACAGGCGTCGGTGGCCGCCAGTTCCTCGGCGAACTCCGGCCGGAGGAGGGGCACGACCGGTGATGTCACCGACAGATACCGGTCGAGCACCCAGCTCGGCACGAAACCCAGCTCGTCCAGCAGGGTTCGCAGGTGGGCGGGTGCTCCGGCCTCGGCGAGCCTGCGGTAGCCGCGCCGGGTCTCGGCGAGCAGCTCCGGGGACAGGCCGAGCGCCAGGTCCTTCTGGAACTGCGGGTATCCGGCGAACAGCTCGTCGCCGCCCTCCCCGCCCAGCACGACCTTGAAGCCGTGTCCCCGGATCGCCCGGCTGTGCAGGTAGCGGGCGATGCCGTGCGCGTTCTCCTGGACGGTCTCCCCCGCCCGGACGGTTTTCCGTATGTGCCGGCCGAAGTCCGCGCGGCGGGAGTCGATCTTGTGGTGGTGGATGCCCAGGTGGCGGGCGGTGCGACCGGCCACCCCGCTCTCGTCGAAGGCGGGGTCGTCGAACCGGACGGTGAAGGCGGTGACCGTGCCGTACCGGGCGGCGGTGGCGACCACGCTGGTCGAGTCCAGGCCGCCGCTGAGGTGGTAGGCGACCGGCGCGTCGGCGATCATCCGGACCCGCACCGCGTCCTCGACGGCGGCGCGGATCTCGTCCACGTGGTCGTCCCAGCGCCCGTCCCCGCTCTCCAGTTCGGCCGCCGGCGGGTAGTCGAGGTCCCAGTATCGGTGCACGGTGACGCCGTCCGGTCCCGCGACGAGGTAGCTGCCGGGGGGCAGCTGGAAGATGCCGGCGAAGAGCGTGCGGTCGGTGGGCAGCGCGACCTGGAGGTGCGCGGCGAACGCCGCCGTGTCCCAGCGCGCGGGCACCCCGCAGGCCAGCAGCGCCTTGATCTCCGAGGCCAGCAGGAGCCGGCCCTCGTGCCGGGTGTAGTACAGGGGCTTGACGCCGAAGCGGTCACGGGCGGCGAACAGCTCCCCCGACCGCTCGTCCCAGATGACGAAGGCGAACTCGCCGCGGAGCCGCTCCAGGGCCCGGGGGCCTTGCCCGCGGTAGAGGTGCAACGCGATCTCGCTGTCGCTCTGTGTCCGGAACCGGTGCCCGGCGTCGGCGAGTTCCCGCCGGATCTCCCGGAAGCCGTAGAACTCGCCGTTGGCGACCAGGTGGCGGCGCCCCTCCTCGTCGGCGATCGGCTGGCCGCCGGTGCGCGGGTCGATCACCGCGAGCCTGGTGTGTCCCAGCACGGCGCGCCCGGTCGGCGAACACCAGACACCGGTTCCGTCCGGGCCTCGGGCCAGAAGGGCCGTCATGCCCTTCTCGGCGTCCGCCTCGGCGAGGCCGCCGTGCGGCGAGTGGATCGCAACGATGCCGCACACGACGCTACGCCCCCCGCCCGGGCAGTGCCGGACCGCTGTCCGAAGTGGACGCTCCGTCCGGCGGCCGTACCGCGGGGTCGAGATCCGGATGCGGGATGTGGAAGGAGAGCACGACATGCGGCGGCACGCCGTCGTTCCACGCCTCGCGTTCCAGGCCGTCATCGAAGACCAGGCAGCCTCCCCGCGGCCAGGCGACCCTTCTGTCCCCGAGCCGGGCTCCGGCACCCTCTCCGATCAGGAGGCCGAACTCGACGCGCAGGGCCGCGTTGCTCCGGCCACACCGTGCCGGAACCCTGGTGTGCGACCGGAGCAGGCCGAGCTCCACCGTGCTGTGCGGTGGGAGCGTGGCCTCGGGGATCGCCGACAGCACGCTGACGGTGACCGGGAACGACCGGTCCGCCTCCGGGGTCCACGCGCCGTCGGTGAAGAGCGGGAGCCGGTCCCAGTCGTGGCTCGGCGCGGCGTCGTCCCGGAGCCGGTCGGCGTCCAGGAACCGGTCCAGCTCCGCCAGGAGCTTGGCGTGGTTCTCGGTGAGGTAGGCGCTGAACCAGAAGGCCGCGGGGTCGTACTCCTCGCGCAGCGGCAGGTCGGGCCGGTAGTCGACCGGACGCTGCAACGGGTGCGCCCAGACGCCCTGCCGTACCGCCAGTTCGGCGGAGGCGAGGGCCTGTCCGGCCAGTCCGGCGGCGTGCAGGTCGTCGATGAGTTCCGCGTAGTGCCGCCGGACCGCCGGCCGCACGCCGGCGGGTAACCCGGGGTCGGCCTTCGGCCCCGATGGCCGGGGGGCGCCGCGGTCGATGACGGCCCGCAGTTTGCGGACCTCGGCGTCACGCAGTTTCTGGGTCCGCAGGAACAGGGCGTGGTCGGCGAAGGACTTCTCCCGTGTCGTCCGGTGCCGCTGGTAGGTGGCGTCGAACGGTGCCTTGTAGTCCTGGTAGTGGCGGTGTTCGACCAGGACGCCGGGGACCGGGTAGAGCCGGCCCAGCCGGTCGGCGATGTCGAACAACCATCGCTCGACCTCCCACTGCTGGAAGATCGTCGGCGTGAAGTAGCCGACCGTCTCGTACCACGTGCGGCTCAGGATGGGGAAGTCACAGCCGCCCTCGGGGTACTGTCCGGCGTCGAAGTACAGGCACAGCACGCCGTCGGGGTACAGCCGCGTCAGCTCGCCCACGCGGGAGTCCACGGCCACGTCCCAGCCGTGGTCGACGTAGAGCTGGTCGTCGTTGGCCATCAGCAGCAGGTCGCCGGTCGCCGCCTCCGCCAGCCGGTTCCACGCCGCCGGTACGCCGATCGGCTCTCCCACGTGCAGCTCGCAGGAGCCGATCTCCCCGAACAGCCACCGCGCGCGCCCGAAGAGGTCCCGGTACTCCTTGAGGTCCGGGTCGTCGGTGTCCACGTAGAACAGCGCCTCGATCCGTCCGGGGGCGACCGCGGTGCGCCGCACGCTGTTGAGGAAGTCCCGCACGTTCCGCACCCGGCCGCGGGTGGGGCAGAGCAGGGAGAGTGATCGCGGTGGCTCACCGCTGATCGCGTGGCTGCGGAAGGGATATCGGAGGCTGGAGAGCACTCGGCGCGGCTCCAGCCGCAGCGTGTAGTCGAGCCGCTGCCGGACCCGCAGGCTCGTGTTGACCGCGCGGACCACCCAGCCGCGGTCCTCGGTGTCGTCCCGCAACGCCCTGGTGGCCACGTCCTGGAGCTCGCCGTCGCGGTAGCGGGAGACGTGGCCGAGAAGCAGCCTCGCCAGGTCCCCCGCCGCACTCACCAGCCGTCGATCAGCCATCGGCACTCCTCGGGAGGCCGGTCTCCGGAACGTGCGCGGCCGCCCGCTGCTCGATCCACGCGTAGGTGCGGCGCAGGCCCTCGTCCAGGAGCGTGCCCGGCGCCCAGCCCAGCGTCCGCCGGCACAACGTGTTGTCCGAGCTCCGGCCGCGTGGGCCGACCGGTCTGTCCGCCGCGTAACGCGGGATCACGGTTTTCCCCGCCACCGCGGCGATGCGGTCCACAAGTTCGCCGATGGTGACCCGTTCCTCCGAGCCGAGGTTGAGCGGAGTGTCCGCGTCGGACCGGGCGAGCCGCCAGAGTCCCTCGACGCAGTCGTCGACGTAGCAGTAGGAGCGGCTCTGGGTGCCGTCCCCCCACACTTCGATTTCGCCGACCTTGCCCGGAATGCGGGCGACCTTGCCGCAGAGCATGGCCAGTGACTTGGCGCGCAGCCCCTCGTAACCCCCCCACGGCCCGTAGATCGCGTGCAGGCGGGCGATCTTGATGTCCATTCCGTAGACCTTGCGGTAGCTGGCGCAGAGGATCTCCGTGGTCAGCTTCTCCCAGCCGTACTCCATGTCGGGTTCAGCCGGGAACACCCGGTCCTCCCGCAAGGGCGGGTCGTCCGGACTCCGCTGCAGATAACCGGGATACACGCACGCCGAGGACGTGTACACCGTCGTCCCCACCCCGGCGCGCCGGCACGCCTCCACCGTGTTCGTGGAGATCAGCAGGTTGTCCCGCAGGATCTCGGCGGGCGCGGCGTGCGTCCACCCGATACCGCCCATGTTCGCCGCCAGGGCGAACACCAGGTCGGCGCGGGAGACCGCGGATTCGGCGGCGGCCGGATCGCGCAGGTCCGACAGCACGAACTCGTCGGCCTGGGACTCGGCGAACTCGGGGGGGCGCACGTCCACCCCGCGCACGTGACATCCCCGGCGCCTGAGCAGGCGCACCAGGTGGGAGCCGATGAACCCGCCGGCCCCGGTGACCACGGTCCGCATCACCGATCCCCTCCCTGCGGCGCCTCGGTCTCCAGCGGGGTCGCCCGTTTCCGCCGTGTGGCGCGCAGCCGCTGTTCCCCGCGTTCCCGGCCGGCCCTGCGCCCCTCGTCGACGTGCCGCCGCGACCGTTCGGCCATCCGTTCCAGCACCTCGGTGAGCGTGTCCTCCGGGCCGGTCGGCAGGGCCTCGGCATAGGTCTCGATCGCCGCCAAGGCCGCCCGCACCCGGACGTGGTCCAGCCGGTTCGGGTCGTGGCGGGCCCTGAGCAGCACAGCCGGTCCCGGCGTGATCTCCAGGACCAGGGGGTAGCCCTCGTCGATGAGGACCACCGGTTCGGCGATGCTCAGCTGTGGCGAGCCGTAGCCGTCGCCGACCCGGGCCGGGAAGTTCTCGACCACGACGATGCTGTCGAAAAGGCCGCCGGCCCGCCCTCGACCGGCACCGCGCTCGATATGGCTCAGCGGGAGGTGCTGGTGCTCCCGGAGCTCGGTCATGGCGTGCTGGGTCTCCCCCAGCCATCGCAGCAGCCGGGTGTCTCCGGGGCAGCGCAGGCGCAGCGGCAGGGTGTTGATGAACAGGCCGACCATCTGAGTCGCGCCGGGCAGTTCCGCCGGCCGTCCGGACACGGTGACACCGAACACCACGTCCTCGACGGCGTGGTGGGCGGCCAGCAGCAGTCCCCAGCCGCCGATGAGCACCGTGCCCAGCGTGAGCCCCTGCTCCCGGCAGAACGCGCCCAGCCGCTCCGTGGTCGAGGCGGGTATCCGCAGCGTCGTCTCCCGGCGGCGCGCCGCGACCGCCCGGCCGTCGACGCAGCCGGGACCGGCGATCCGGGTGGGGACGCCGAGACCGGTGAGCCGCCGCCGCCAGTACCTCTCGTCGGCGGCCGAATCCCGGCCGGAGATCCACTCCAGGTAGCCGGGGAACGACGGCCTTACCGGCACGTCCGGCCGCTCGCCGCGGAGCAGCGCGTGGTAGCAGTCGAGTACGTCGCGCAGCACGAGCTGCTGCGACCAGCCGTCGAGCACCAGATGGTGGTGCGTCCACACGCACCGATGGCTGTCGTCGGTCTCCTGGAACACCGCGAGCCGGAGCAGCGGTGCCTCGGAGAGCGTGAACCCCCGGACGCGGTCGGCCTCCAGGTGACGTGCCAGCCGGGTCGCCCGCTCCTCCGCCGGCACGGACCTCCAGTCGGCGAACTCGACCGGCACCACCGCGGCCCGCCGGACGACCTGCTGTGGCCGGTTGCCCTGAGCGAACCGGAAGCAGGTCCGCAGCGCGGGGGTGGCCGTCGTCACCTCCTGCCACGCCGCGCGGAACGCGTCCCGGTCGAGCTCGCCGGCCAGCCGGCAGGTCACCTGGACCACGTAGGCCCCCGGCGAGCTGCCGCCGACGGAGTGGTAGAGCATTCCCTGCTGCATCGGCCCCAGCGGAAGCTCCGACTCGTCGGTCACCTCGCCGGCGTGCCGGGACGTCTCCTCGACGGGCACGGCCAGCCGGGCGATCGCACGGACCGTCCGCTGCTCGAACAGGTCCTGGGCCGAGAGGTGCAGCCCGGCCTCCCGCGCCCGCGCCACGATCACGATCGCGTGGATGGAGTCCCCGCCGAGCGCGAAGTAGTCGTCGTCGACGCCGACCCGCCCGACTTCCAGCACGTCCTGCCACAGCCGCGCGAGCACGTGCTCCCGCGCCGTGTCCGGCGCGGCGTACGGCACGCTGGCGGGGGTGTCCGGCCACTCCTCCGCCAGCCACAACGACAACAGCTCCCGGCGGGCGGCGGAAAGCCGGCCGATGCGGTCCTCGGCTCGCTCGTCAGCCACGGGGGCCTCCCTCGGTCATGGGCGGGCCGGCGGCGGAGCGAGCCCGCTCCAGCAGCCGCGCCACCTCGGCATCGGACAGATCCTCGATCCGGTCCAGGACCACGGCCAGCCGGGTCGCGCCGTCCGGCAGCCGGGCGCGGTCGACCTTGCCGTTGGCCGTCATGGGCAGGCCGGGCAGCCGCACCAGCGCGTCCGGGACGAGGTGGCCGGGCAGCCTGCGGGCCAGCCACGCGGTGAGGTCGGCCGCGGTGGCGGCCTGCCCGCCCGCGGCCACCCAGTAGACGGTCAGCCGGAGCCGCCCGCCCGGCAGGGGGTGCGCCTCCGCCGCGGCCTGGCGCACGGCCGGATGCGCGGCGAGCACATGCTCCACCTCGCCGAGCTCGGCCCGGTGTCCGCGGATCTTCACCTGGCGGTCCGCCCGGCCGGCGAACATCAGGTCGCCGCCGGGGAGACGGCGCGCACGGTCTCCGGTCCGGTACCGCCGCCCGCCGTACGTGTGCGGGTCCGGCCGGAACGCGGCGGCGGTGTCGGCCGGACGGCCCAGGTAGCCGCGTGTGACCCCGAATCCGCTCACGTACAGCTCACCGAGGACCCCGGGCGGCGCCTCCGCGCCGTCATCGACCACTCGGACGGCGGCGCCCGCGATCGCGCGGCCGATGGGGATCGGCCCTTCTCCCGGGACGGTGGTGACGCTGTGCGCGCAGCAGCCCACGACGGTTTCCGTCGGGCCGTACTCGTTCACCACGGCCGCGTCCGGGGCGACCGCCCGCAACGCGCGGACATGGCTCGCGTGCAGTTGCTCGCCACCGACGACCACTGTCCGGAGGCCGGACCGGCCACCGTACGGGGCGAGTTGCTCGGCCACGGCGGCCAGGTGGGCCGGGGTGAGCTTCACCAGGGTGTGGCGCCCCCGCGCGAGGGCGTCGCCGAGGGCCGTGGGTTCCTCGGCGGGTAGCAGGTCCACGGCGCCTCCGCCCGCGAGCGGGGAGATCAACGCGGTCACCGTGAGATCGAAGGCGAGCGAGGAGGCCACCGGCGCCAGGGTCTGCGCGGTGATCCCGTAGTGGTCCACGGACCAGCGCAGGTAGTTGACCAGCCCCCGGTGCGGCACCCCGACGAGCTTCGGCGCCCCCGTGGACCCCGAGGTCGGCATGACGCAGGCCAGAGAGTCCCGGTGCGCGGCGACCCCGTGCGGCCGTGTCCCCGCGCTCGCGTCGGCGCGGACGACGGTGAGCCCGCGCGCCCACTCCGGCTCGGCGACGGCGGGCGGCAGCACCAGTACGGACGCGCCGGACTCGACGAGTAGCCGGCGCAGCCGGCGCGGCGGGAGGCCGGGGTCCAGCGGCAGGTAGGCGGCACCGGCCCGCAGGATCGCCAGCAGCGCCACGACGGTGTCGAGCCGGCGTGGCGCGAGCAACCCGACCACCGACTCCGGTCCGGCCCGGGCGGCCTGAAGTACGGCCGCCAGCGCCCCGGAGCGACCCCACAGCCCCGCGTAGCTCAGCTGCCGGTCGCCCTCGGCCACCGCCAGGTGATCCGGCATGTGGCGGACCACCTGGTGAACGAGGTCGGAGACGGTCTCGGGCCGGTCGTGGCCGGGACCGCCGTCGGCGTGGCCGGTGAGGGCGGTGAGGGCGGGCAACGGCGTCGCGGCGGGACGGCGGTGCGGATCGGCCGCGCACGCCGCCAGCGCGCGCGAGTAGCAGCCGGCGGCGAGCTCGACCTGCTCCTCGGCCAGTTCCGCCGGATCGAAGTCCAGCAGCAGGCGCAACCGGCCGGTCCAGGCGTCCAGGTTGAAGTGCGCGGTGAGCGGTATGTAGGTCTGGTCGGGAGCCTGGAGGTCGGACACCCCCAGCCCGGCCAGCTCCTGGTAGAGGTGGAAGTGGGTGAACACGAACAGGGTGTCGAAGAGCCGGCCGGCGCCGTGCTCGCGGTGGAGCCGGGCGAGTGGGTAGCGGCGGAACGGCGAGAGGCGGACCTCGGCGGCGTATGCCGCGCGGGCCAGCGCCGCCCAGCTGGGCAGGCCGTCCAGGTCCGCCCGCAGCGGAACGATGTTGTTGAACACCCCGACGGCGCGGTCTCCGTCCCGCCGCTCCGGCCGGCCGTGGCATTCCAGGCCCGTGACGGTGTCCGCCCGCCCGGTCAGCGTCCGCACCACGCGCAGGTGGACACCGAGCAGGACGTGCTTCAGCCCGACCCCCAGCGACGCGGCCAGCTCGGTGAGCCCGGTGTGCACGCCGGTGTCCACCTCCACGACACGCCGGCGCTGACGGCCGGCCTCGGCGCGCTCGCGGGGAAAGCCCGGCCAGCGTGGCAGTGCGCACCTGTCCGCCCCGGCCAGTTCGGCCGCCCAGAACCTCCGGTGCTCGTCGGAGGCCATCGCCCGGCGTTCCAGCGCCACGAAGTCGGCGTACCCGACGTGCGGCGTCCCGCCGTCCCCCCGGGCGTCGCCGCCGGGGGCTCGGTAGCGCTGCAACAGCTCGGTGAGCACGATCGCCACGCACCAGCCGTCGAGCCCGAAGCTGCCGACCGTAAGCCGGAACCCCTCGCCGGCGTCGTGGGCGGTGAACCGCACCAGCGGCCCGAGGCCGACGTCGAAACGGCGCCCGCGCTCGGTGTGGAGCCAGCGCTGGAACACCTCCCGCCGCCGGTCGTCCGGCATCGCGCGGAGGTCGACGATCCGCAGCGGCGTGGGGACGTCGGCCCGTACGAGCTGCATCGGCTCGTCGTAGCCGGTCAGGTCGAAGAACGAGCGCAGGTAGGCGTGACGGCGCATCACTCCGGCGACGGCCTCGGCGAGCCGCTCTCCGTCGAGTGCCCCGTGCACGGTGAGGCTGGTGACGTAGACCTCGTACGACGGGGTGTTCTCCTGGTGGAACAGCAGCGCCCGCTGGGCCGTCGAGACCGGGTAGGCGTCCTCGATCCCGGCCCGCCCGGCGGCCGCCGGGCAGAGCTCGAACGGCTGAACCACGTCCCGTGTGTCCGCCGCGCCCGGCCGGGGGCCGGGGCCCTGGTCGAGGTGGCGGGCGAGATCGCGGATGGTCCGATGCCGGAGCAGGTCGGTGACGGTCAGTTCCAGTCCCGCGTCCCGGGCCGCGGTGACCACGCGGATGGCGCGGATGGAGTCACCGCCCAGCGTGAAGTAGTCGTCGGTGACGCCGGCCGCGGGCAGCCCGAGGTGCTCCCGCCAGATCGCGGCCAGGCGGTGCTCCGTATCGCCGTGGGGTGGTTCGGCGTCGCCCCCGCGCTCGGCGGGCGGTACGGGCAGGGCGCGTGTGTCGAGCTTGCCGCTGCCGGTCAGCGGGAGCCGGTCGAGAAGAACGATGCCGGAAGGGACCATGAAGCCGGGCAGCAGTTCCCGGAGCCTGGCGCGCAGCGCCTCCGCCGACACCGGCCGGTCCGTCACGACGTAGCCGTGGAGGCGCTGGTCCCGGGCCACCACCGCGGCGTCGGCGACCTCGGGCTGGCGGCGCAGCGCCTCCGCCACCTCGCCCGGTTCGACCCGGTTCCCGGCGATCTTGACCTGGTCGTCCCGGCGGCCCCGGTACTCCAGCACCCCGTCCGGACGGCGGCGGGCCAGGTCCCCGGTGCGGTAGAGCCGGTCCCCCGTTCCCTCCGGGTCCGGCACGAAGTTCGCGGCGGTCGGCCCGGGCCGGTTCAGATAGCCGAGGGCCAGGCCGGACCCACCGGCGTGGAGCTCGCCCACGAGCTGGCTCGGCAGCACCCGCCCGCGTTCGCCGAGCACCACGCAGGTCGTGTTCGCGATGGGGCGGCCGATGGGCACGGTCCCGGATTCCGTCGCGGCACAGTGCCACGCGGTCACGTCCACGGACGCCTCCGTCGGCCCGTAGAGGTTGTGCAGCTCGGCGTCGAACAGTGCGGCGAACCGCCTGCACAGTTCGGGAGGGAGCACCTCACCGCTGCACACCACGCGGCGGAGGGACGGCAACGCGCGACCGCGCGACCGCTCGGCGAGGAACGGCGCCAGCATCGACGGCACGAAGTGGGCGGTGGACACCTGGTGGCGTGCGATGAGCGTGTGGAGGTACGCGGGGTCGCGGTGCCCCCCGGGGCGCGCGATCACCAGGCAGCCACCGGCCGCCAGGGGCCAGAACAGTTCCCACAGTGACACGTCGAAGGTGACCGGCGTCTTGTGCAGGACCCGTTCCCCCGGCATGAGCCGGTATTCCTCCTGCATCCACAGAATCCGGTTGACGATGCCGCGCTGCGGCACCAGGACACCCTTCGGGGTCCCCGTCGAGCCGGAGGTGTAGAGGAGATAGGCGGCCTGCTCCGGGTGAACGTCGCGAGTGCGGCCGGGGGCCGACAGCAGGTCCTCCACGGCCAGCGCGGTCACGCCGAGCCGGCCCGCGCGGCCGAGCAGCGGACGCTGCGTGAGCACGGTCCGGGCGCCGCTGTCCGCGAGCACGGCGGCCAGGCGCCGGTCGGGGTCGTCCGGGTTGAGCGGAAGGACCGCGGCGCCCGCGTTCAGCACCGCGAGATAACCGAGCGGAAGGGCGGCGCCCCGTTCCAGCAGCAGGGCCACCGGATCCGCGGGGCCTGCGCCCCGGCCCGCCAGCCGGGCGGCGATCCGGGTCGCGGCACGCTGCAGGGCGCCGTAACTGAGCAGGCTCGTCCGTCCGTCCGCGTTGTCGGCGATCACCGCGACCGCGTCGGGACGATCACGCGCGACCTGTGCCACGAGGCGGTGCAGGGAGGCCCGGGCCGGACGCGGCCGGCGCGGTCCCGCAGCCGCCCGGCGGACATGACGCCGCTCCTTCGGGGTCAGCAGGTCGATGTCACCGGCCGGACGGCCGGGGTCGGCGACGGCCGTCTCCAGCAGCCGGGCGAAGTGGCCGGTCATCGCGGTGACGGCCGCCTCCGTGAACAGGCCGGTGCGGTACTCCCAGACGCCGGCCAGCTCGTCGCCGACCTCCGCCGTGGACAGCGTGAGGTCCAGCTGCGACCAGCGCCGCCGGATCGGCACCGCCTCCAGGGACAGGTCCCCGAACGCCAGGCGCCCGGGCACGCCGAGCGCGAGCGCGCGGAGGCCGTCGTCGGCGGGCCCGTATTCGCGGTGCATCACGAAGAGGCTCTGCACCAGGGGAGGGCGGTCGGCGAGGCGGGCCGGGGCCAGCTCGCCGATCAACCGGTCGAAGGGGATCTCCCCGTGACCGACGGCGTCGAGCACCCGCCGGCGGGTCCTGTGCAGCAGGGCCCGGAACGGTTCGGCGTCGTCGAGCAGGGACCGGATCGGCAGCGGGTTCACCAGGTAGCCGACCAGGTTGGCCAGGTCCGCCCGGTCCCGGCGGGCCAGCGGTGTGCCCACCACGAGGTCTCGCTGGGCGCTGTAACGGTGCAGCAGGAGCTGGTAGCCGGTCAGCAGGACGGTGAAGAGCGTGCATCGTTCGGCGCGGGCGAGATCTCGCAGCCCACCGGTCAGCGCCGCGGGCAGGCGGAACGTGTGGGTGGCGCCGTCGAAGGTGCGATGCGCCGGTCCCGGCCGGTCCGCCGGGAGATCGAGCGCGGCCGGGACTCCGTCGAGGCTGTCCCGCCAGAACCGGATCATCCGGTCTTCCCCGGGTGTGCCCGCGAGCCGCCGCTCGGCGCGGACGAGGTCGGCGTGCTCGGCGCCCGGCGGCGGGAGGCCGGCGGCGACTCCGGTCGTCTCCTCACCGTACAACGCGGTCAGCTCGCGCATCACGACGACGAACGACCAGAAGTCGGCGAGGAGGTGGTGCACCACCAGGAGCAGGACGTGCCGTTCGGCGCCGTGGCGCAGCAGCACGGCGCGCACCGGCGGCCCGGCCAGCAGGTCGAACGGCCGGTCGGCCAGTGCGGTGAGGTGGTCGGCCTGCTCCGCGTCCCCGATCGCTGGAGCGTCGGTGACGACCAGGCGCCGCCCGTCGGGATCGGCCCGGCAGAGGGGCTCGCCGTCCCGGAGCGCGAACCGCGTCCGCAGCGCCGGATGCCGGTGGACGAGGCGGTCGAAGGCGCGGACGAGCGCGCCGGCGTCCAGCCGTCCCTCGATCCGCATGGCCCGGGCGAGGTGGTAGGCGGCGGATTCCGGGGCCAGCTGCTGTTCGAACCACAACGCGCGCTGGCCGCCGGTGAGCGGAAGCCACTCCGGCCCGGCCGCCGGCCGCGCCGGCCCGGCGCGCCCCGCAGCGCCCTGTGCGGCCGAAAGGATCCGTCGCGCCACCTCGCGGACGTCGGTGTCCCCCAGCAGAACGGCGGGGCCGAGGGTGACGCCGTAGCGCGCCTCGACGCGGTGGCCCAGCTCCATCAGCGTCAGGGAGTCCGCGCCGAGCGCGGAGAGCGGCCCGCCGAGCGGAGGTGGCCGCTCACCCGTGACCCCGACGCGGGCGACCACGGCGTCGCGCAGCGCGGCCGCCAGGGCCGACACGCGGCCCGGCGGCTCCAGCTCCGCCAGGGCCGCCGGTGACGGCAGCGCGACCGTGGCGGAGCGGCCCGCCCCGCCGGTGAGCGTCACCGTCCCGGTGACCGGCAGTCGTCCGTCCGCATAGGACTGGCGGCACGTCTGCCGGCGCACCTTCCCACTCGTGGTCTTGGGGATCCCGCCGCGTTCCACGAAGACAAGCTCATGCGGCTCAAGCCCGTGGCGCCGGGAGATCTCCCGGCGCACCGCCTCGGCCACGGCGGTGAGATCCGGTGCCGGTCCGCGCAGCTCGTAGCAGAGCACCAGCCGTTCCCGGTCGCCGTCGTCGACGGCGAAGGCGGCTCCACAGCTCGGCCGGAGCGCCGGGTGGGCCTGCTCGGCGGTCCACTCCAGGTCGTGCGGGTAGTGGTTCTGCCCTCGGACCACGAGCAGGTCCTTGCGCCGTCCGGTGAGGTAGAGCCGGCCGTCCAGCAGGCATCCGAGGTCCCCGGTCCGCAGGTAGGGGCCCTCGCCGTCGAGCCGCGCGCGCATCACCGCGGCGGACCCGTCCGGGTCGCGCCAGTAGCCGCCCGACACCCCGGGACCGCCGACCCACACCTCCCCCACGTGACCGTCGGCCACCGGCCGCGCGGTCTCCGGATCGACGATGCGGACCCTGGTGTCCAGCGCGACCTGCCCGCAGCTCACCAGTTCCGTACCCGGCGCGGACTCCGCCGCCGGTCGCACCCGTCCCCGCCGCAGCTCCGGCCGGTCGGCGGTCAGCACGGCCGGCGGCTCGCCCTTCGGGGTGGCGGCCACCAGGAGGGTGGCCTCGGCCAGGCCGTAGCAGGGAAAATGGGAGGTGGACGCGAAACCGTGCTCCGCGAAGGCCCGGGTGAACCGCCGCATGGTGGCCGCCCGCACCGGTTCCGCGCCGTTGTAGGCCACGAGCCACGAGGAGAGGTCAAGGCCGGCACGATCCTCGGGACGGACGCGTTCCACACACAGCTCATAGCCGAAGTTCGGCCCGCCGCTGGTGTGCGCGCGGTACCTGCTGATCGCGCGCAGCCAGCGGACCGGGTGGCGCAGGAAGGCGGCCGGCGGCATGAGCACCGACCGGGAGCCGAGGAACAGCGGCTGCAACACGTTGGCCACCAGGCCCATGTCGTGGAAGAGCGGAAGCCATCCCACGAAGGTGGAGTCGCGGCTGTGCCCGCAGGCCCGTTCGATGGCCTTCTCGTTGCTCAGGAGGTTGGCGTGGCTGACCACGACGCCGCGCGGGGCGCGGGTGGAGCCCGAGGTGTACTGCAGGAAGGCCGGGGTGCCGGGGTTGAGCGCGGGCGCGCTCCAGCGCTCGGCCGCCTCGTCGGGCACCGCGTCGACGTCGAGCAGCGCCGTCCGGCCCGTCAGGGGCCCGTCGGCGGCGGCCAGGGTGAGGGCGGGGTCGGCGTCCTCGGCGACGGCCGTCAGCCGTTCCACGCCGGCCGCGCGCTCGGGGGCGTCGCACGGGACCGCGACCGCCCCCGCGTACAGGCAGCCGAGGATCGCCTGGACGTAGGCGGCACCCGACGGGTAGGCGATCAGGACGCGTTCGCCGGCCAGCCCGCGCTCCGTCAGGGCGGCGGCGATCGCGCGGGCCCGGAGGTCGGCGCGCGCGAAGTCGAACCGCCCGGACTCGGTCTCGCCGTCCGGGAGGAACACGTAGGCGGGCCGGTCCGGCGTGGTCTCGGCGTGGTGCCGGGCCACGTCCACGATGGTGCGCGCGGAGCTCACTCGGGCCGGTGACACTGGTCCCCCTCCGCGAACGTCGTCTCCGTCATGGCCTCCACCTCGCGCAGCGCGTCACGGACGGCGTCCTCCTCGGCGCGGGCCCGGAAGGCGTCCACGGTGCCGGCGAGGGTGGCGACGTCGAGGGCCTGGTAGACCCGGCGCACGGGAAGGTCGACGTCGAACGCCTCGACCACGCGCGAGTGGAACCGGATGAGCAGCAGCGAGTCACCGCCCAGGTCGAAGAAGTTGTCGTGCGCGCCGACGTTCTCCCCGGAGCCGAGTCCGAGCGTGTCGGCCAGGATCCGGGCGATCCGCCACTCCGTGGGGGTGCGGGGCCGCCTGCTCTCCGGGCGGTGACTCGCGACCGGCTCCGGCAGCGCGTCCTCGTCGAGCTTTCCGTTACGCGTCAACGGGATCCGGTCGAGGAACACCAGGGCGGACGGGACCATGTGCCGTGGAAGCCGGTCGGCGAAGAACGCGCGCAGCCGGGAACGCGCGTCCGCGGCGGCCGGGTGCCGGTCCCGTACGCCGTCGGCGCGGACGAGGTAGGCGGCCAGGTACGACCGGCCGTGGTCGTTCCGCAGCACGACGACGCAGTCCCGCACCTCCGGGTGGGCCAGCGCGGCCGCCTCCACCTCGCCGGGCTCGATACGGTAGCCGCGCAGTTTGACCTGTTTATCCAGCCGTCCCAGGTAGTCCAGGTCGCCGCCGGGTAACACCCGGGCCAGGTCGCCGGACCGGTAGCGGCGGGCGCCGGGGCGGCTCGGATCGGGCCGGAACCGATCCGCGGTCAACCCCGGCCGGCGGAGATAGCCGCGCGCGACCCCGACCCCGCCGACGAACAGCTCGCCTTGACCACCGGCGGGGACGGGGTCGCCGTTCTGGTCGACGGCCGTCACCCGCTGTCCGGGGAGTGGCCCGCCGATCGGACTGCGCGCGCGGCCGTCGACGTCGGAGGCCCGCAGCGGCCGTACGGTCACGTGCACGGTGGTCTCGGTGATCCCGTACATGTTCACCAGCTCGGGCCCGTCGTCCCCCATGGCGCCGAACCAGGGCGCGAGCGTGGCGGCCTCGCAGGACTCGCCGCCCAGCACCACCAGCGCGAGCGCGGCACGGCGCGGGCCGGCGGCGAGCGCCGCGGGCAGGAGGTGCCGGCAGGCGCTCGGGGTCTGGGCGAGCACGGTGACCCGCTCGGCGCGCAGCGACTCCCACAGCTCGCCCGGGTCGCGCAGAACGTCCGGGGACACGATCACCAGCCGGCCGCCCGAGGTGAGCGCGCCCCACATCTCCCAGACGGAGAAGTCGAAGGCTGCGGAGTGGGCCAACGCCCACACCTGCGGCTCCCGGGTGGCGGGCAGGGCTCGCCGGCAGGCGGCCAGGAGGCCGGTGACGTTGCCGTGGCTGACCGCGACCCCCTTGGGCCTGCCCGTTGACCCCGACGTGGGGATGACGTAGGCGAGGTTGGCCGGGACGGGTGGTGGGGCCCCGCCGGGGCGCGCCGTCCCGTCCAGCCGGTCCAGGTCGACCCGCTCGACGGGCGGGGCGGTCACGTCGCTGCGCGTCACGACAAGACGCAGACCGGCGGGCTCGGCCACCGCGCGCATCCGCTCCGGCGGGTCCGCCGGGTCCAGCGGGAGGTAGGCCCCGCCCGCGCGGAGGATGCCCAGCGCGCCCACCACGAGATCGACGGTGGGACCGACGCACAGGCCGACCGGCGTGTCCGGGCCCACCCCGTGGGAGCGCAGCACCGCGGCCACCCGGTCCGCCCGCTCCTGAAGGGCGCGGTAGGTGAGATGGTGCCCGGCGTGGGTCACCGCCACCGCGTCCGGCGTCGTGGCGGTGACCTCCGCGACGAGCCGGGGGAGGGTGCTCTCCTCGACGGTCGCCCCGGGGTCGGCCGCGCCGCCCGCAGGGAGCCGACGCTGGAGCTCCAGCGTCGTCGCCCTCGGATCCACCGGCCCCGCCAGGAGTACCTCCCGCATCCGGCGCAGGATCTCCCCGGCGAGGCCGGGCACCAGGCGGAGAGGGTCGAACTCCAGCTCCAGGTCGATCCCACCGGCCCGTTCGGTGGCCGTGAGGGTGAGCGGGAACTTCGGTGCGACGGTGGGGGGCGGCTCGACGGACGCCGCGATACCCGCCAGCCGTGTCTCGCCGGCGGGGGTGTTCTGGAAGGCGAAGGCGGTCTGGAACAACGGGTTCTCGGTCAGGCTGCGCTCCGGGCGCAGCATCTCCACGAGCCGTTCGAAGGGCAGATCCTGGCCGGCGAGCCCGTCCTGCACCACGCCGTGGGTCCGCCGCACCAGCTCACTCATGGTGCACGGGCCGGAAAGGTCCAGCCGGAGCGGGAGCATGTTGACGAAGCAGCCGATCAGCCGGTCCAGTTCGGGCCGGGTGCGACCGGCGACCGGGCTGCCGACCACCAGGTCGTGCTGGCCCGAGAGGCTGGACAGCACCAGCCCGTAGGCGGCCAGGAGCACCGAGAACAGTGTCACGCGCTCGCGGGCCGCCCACGCTCGCACCCCGGTGACCAGTGCGGCCTCCAGGGTCGCGCGCACCACCTCGGCGGGCACACGTGGCGCTTCGGGATCGGCGTCCGTCAGGAGGTCCAGGGTGGGTGGCGCGGCCACCAGCCGCCGCCACCGGGTGAGGTCGTTCGCGTCGCCCCCGGCGCGCTGCCAGGCGGCGAAGTCCCCATAGCGAACCCGGGGCTCCGGCAACGGGCAGGGCAGGCCCCCGGCGTGTGTTCCGTACAGCGTGCTCAGCTCGGTGAGGAGAACGCCGAGCGACCAGCCGTCGCTGGCGATGTGGTGCCGCGTCAGCAGAAGCGTGTGCTCGTCCCGGCGCTCCCGCAGCAGCCATGCGCGCAGCACCGGCCCGGAGGCGAGATCGAAGGGGCGTCGGGCCTCGGCGGACGCGAGCTCGTGCCGTGCCGCGTCCCGGGCCGCGTCCGGTAGCCCGGTGAGGTCGACCAGGGGCAGATCGGGCGTGGCGAAAGGGGCGACAACGGGTTCCGGACGACCTCGGCGGATCACGTACCGGGTCCGCAGCACGTCATGGCGGCGCGTCACCTGGCCGATCGCCTGGCGCAACGCCGCCGGGTCGAGCGGGCCACACAGCCGGATCTCCAGGGGGATGTTGTAGGCGGTGTCGCCGGGGTGGAACTGGTGCAGCAGCCAGAACCGCTCCTGGGCGTAGGAGAGCGGCGGCGTCCCCTCGTGCCGGGAGATGGCGGACAGCCGGCGCAGGTGGGCCACGATCTCGGCCTTGTGGCTCCTGAGCACGGCGAGCAGCTCGTCGGTGAGGACGCCGTCCGGCGCGCTGCACCGCATCTGCTCACCGGCGACGGTCACCAGGACCCGGCGGTCACGCAGGTCCGCGAGGAACGCGTCGACGTTCACAGCACCACCTCCCGCCGGTCGGCGCCGCCGGCCGGCCGCCCCACGAGCGCGGCCAGGCCGGCGACGGTGGGCGTGTCGAAGAGCTGCGCCACCGACACCTCGACGCCATGTCCGGAACGGACCATCGACAACAGCCGGAGCGCCAGCAGCGAGTCACCGCCCAGTTCGAAGAAGTCGTCGTCACGGCCCACCCGGTCGTACCCGAGGAGCTCGGCGTACCAGGTGGCGAGCGCGTGCTCCAGGTCGGTTCCGGGCGCCGTGTAGCGGGTGCTCAGCCCCGCGCGGGAGCGTCCGCCGGCCGCGCTCAGCCGGCTCACCACGGCCAGGTGGTCCCCCGTGGTGTACGCGGCGTGCCGGGCCAGCAGGGCGTCAAGGTCCTGGGTGGACACCACCACCTGGGGGGCGACGTTGTTGCGCAGCACGCGCCGGAACACCTCGGCGCCCTCCCCGGGGGTGAGACCGCCGAGCAGGTCGTCGGTCGGCAGCACGGCGGTGCCGTTCCCCTCGGGGCCGGCGCCGCGGCCCACGTCGTAGCGGCTGGCGAGGCGTTCCTGCGCGGCGGCCCACATCCCGGACTCCAGCCAGTCCGTCCAGGCGATCGCGACCGTGACGCCCGGACGGCGGGCCGCCCGGTAGGCCGCGAACGCGTTGAGGTACTCGTTTCCGGCGACGTAGCCCACCTCGCCGAACTTCAGCTTGTGCAGCACGGTGCCGATCGACGAGCACAGCACGAAGAAGTCGAGTTCGCGGTCCCCGAGCACCTCGTCGAGCACGGCCGTGCCGTACACCTTGGCCGCCATGGCCGCGTCGGTGTCCTCGGTCGCCCGGCGCTGGATCACGCCCTCCGTGTCGGGCACGCCGGCGGCGTGCACCACGCCGGTGAGCGGACCGAAGCGCCGCTCCGCCTCGGCGACCGCGGCGCGGAGCGCGGCCGGGTCGGTGAGGTCGGCCGGCAGCACGAGGACCTCACCGCCGGCCGCGGCGATCCCCTGCAACCGCTTGATGAGAACGCCTGCCGGGTCCTCGGGCGGGTGGCCGGCGAGGTATTCCGGCCAGTCCTCACGCGCCGGGAACGGGCGCCGCCGGGTGAGGACCACCTTCGCCGGGAGCGCGCCGAGGTCCTCCGCCAGGCTGAGCCCGATCCCCCCGAGCCCCCCGCAGACGAGGTACACCCCGCCCGGCCGAGGTCCCGCGCCGACTCCCTCCGGCCGCAACGGGCACGGGGTGTGGTCGGGCTGGAAGCGGCGCCGGCCGCGATAGGCGGCCACGGTGGACTCCCGCGCGGCGAGGAGCTCGTCGACCACCTGTGCCGCCAGCCGGTCCGGATGGGTGTCCACCTGCCGGGGGTCGACGTCCACCGCGGCGCAGGCGATCCGCGGATACTCCCGGGGGACGACCTTCACGGCCGCGAGCACGGTGGCGTGCTCGGGATGGGTCAGGTCGTCGCCGAGCACGTCCTGGCAGCCCCCGGTGACGGCGACGAGCCGGACCCGTTCCCGGTCGTCCTGGGCGCCGAGCGCGCGGGCCAGGTGCAGCAGGCTGTGCAGGCCCCGCCGCTGGGCGGCCGGCATGTTCCCGGGGGTCGCCGCACGCCCCCGGGCGAGCGCGTCCTCCAACGCCCACAGGTGCACCGCGAGCCGGGGGGCACGGCCTCGTGCGGAGAGCCGCTCGACCAGGGATCGGTAGTGCTCGGGACGTTCGGGGTCGAACGGGTCCGGGCCCCCGGCGCCGACCCGGACCACGTCTACGCCAAGCGCGGCCAGCCGGCGTTCGACGGCGTGACCGAGCGGCCCCGAGGAGAACACGAGGCAGCTTCCGGTAACGGCCGCCGGGTCCGGGGCCGCCGGTGGCGCGTGCCGCCACCCTGGGCGGTAGCCCCACTCCGCGATGTCCGGGCGCTTCGCCGGCCGGCCGGGGTCGGCGGGAACGGCCGCCGGGACGTCGGAGGCGGTGACGGCGGGTGCCTGGGCGAGGATGAGCGCCGCGTCCCGCGGGCCGGTCCGGGCCGTGAACACCTCGGTGGCGGCGAAGTCGCACCCGGCGACGGCCTCCCGCCATCGGGGCGGGTCCAGCAGAGGACCGAGCCCACGGAGACCGTCGCGGTGACTCCACCATCCGTCCGACAGACCCCAGATCATCGAGAGCCAGGGGTCGCCGCCGACGGTCTCGACGAGCGCGAGCAGGCCGCCCGGCGCCAGCAGGGAGCGCAGGTTCCTCAGGCCGGCCCGGACGTCCTGCGTCGCGTGGACGACGTCCAGGGCACACACCAGGTCGTACTCACGGCCGGCGAAGCCCTGCGCGGCCGGGTCCGTCCCGATGTCGAGGATCCCGGTGGTGACGGAGTCGAACCCGCGACGGGCCGCCTCCGCGGCGAGCCGATCCGCAAACAGCCGGGAGATGTCGGTGGCGTGGTAGCGGAGCCGGCCACCGGCACGGGTCACCAGATGCCGGGTGAGGTTGCCCTCGCCCGCGCCGACCTCCAGCACACGGACCGTCCCGTTCTCCGCCAGCCGGTCCAGAAGGTCCCCGAGGAGCACCGTCATCCTGGTCACGGCGCGGTGTTCCACGGTGCGCTCGCCCAGCATCCGGCGCAGCAGCTCGCCGCTCCCGCCCGGGTAGAGCACGCCGAGCGCCGCACCAGGAGTGGAGAGGGCACTCGGGTAGGCCTCGGCGCAGTGCACGAGCAGCTCGACCAGGCCGGTGAAACCCGGGTGCTCGCGGGTGACGCGGGAGACCAGCTCCGGCACGGCGGGTGGTTCCACCCGGTCCCGGAACACCACCTCGTCACCGATCCTGCGGAGCACGCCGCCGGATGCCGCGACCGCGAGCAGGAAGTCCAGGAACCGGGTGAACGCGGGCAGCAGACCCAGCCGATCGCGCAGCTCCGGCACCGAACACCGGTCGCCCGGACGTCCTGGCACCCCGGCTGACCGGAGGTAGCGGTCCGCGAGAACGACACACAGCAGTTCCAGGTCGGCCCGGAGCCCGGGGTGGTCGTCCACCCCACGCGTCCCGTCCGGTTCCGGTTGGGACAGGGCTGTCCGCAGCGCCGCGGACAGCTCGGCGAAACCGGGGCGGCCGGTGGGCGCGGCGGGTGGCTCGACCCAGTGCCGCCGACGCTGGAACGGGTACGCCGGAACGCTCACCCGGCGTGGCTCCTGTGCGCGGTGGAAGGCGTCCCACCGCACCGGGCACCCCACGGCCCACAGGTCCGCCACGGCCGCCACCACGCTGCCCACCTCGGACGACTCCTGTCCGGCGGACGGCCGCGGAAGGCAGCGCACGGTGTGGTGGGTGCCGTCCACCGGCGGATGCCGGCGGACCAGGCCGGTAAGGCCGGCGGACGGCCCGACCTCGACCGTCGCGACCGGCCCCAGGCCGAGACAGCGGGCGAGCCCGTCGCCGAACCGGACCGGCCGGCGCATGTGGGCCAGCCAGTAGTCCGGTTCGCACACCTCCTCGGGGCGCGCCCAGTCCCCCGTCAGGTTCGACGCGTAACGCAGGACCGGCGGGCTGAGCCTGATCTCGGACAGGACCGCGCGGAACCGGGCCAGCACCGGTTCCACGGCCGGGGAGTGGAAGGCGTGCGCGGTGGCGAGTATCCGGGTGGACACCCCCCGGCCGCGCAACGTCCGCGCCAGCTCCGTCACGGCGGCCGGCTCGCCCGCGACGACACACTGATCCGGCGCGTTCACCGCGGCCACGGACAGCCCACCGGAAAGCAGGGGACGGAGACGTTCCCCGGGCAGTGGCACGACGAGCATCCGGCCCGGCGGCAGCTCGGCCTGCAACCGCCCGCGCACTGTCACCAGGCGCAGCGCGTCCGGCAACGAGAAGACACCGGCCAGGGTCGCGGCCGTGTACTCCCCCAGGCTGTGCCCGAGCATCGCGGCCGGGGTCAGGCCCCAGTCCTGGAGCGTGCGGGCCAGGGCGTACTCGACCGCGAACAGGGCGGGCTGGCCGAGGCGGGTGGCGGTCGCGGTACCCGGCGGACACCGCAGGGCCTCCGCCAGGTCGACGCCCAGGCCGGCGAGCGGTCCGGCGCACTCGTCGAGGTGACGGCGGAACGTGGTGTCCCCGGCGGCCAGCTCCTCCGCCATTCCGGGGTAGGCGGCGCCCTGGCCGGGGAACAGGAACACCACGGCACGGTCCGGGGACGCCGGCCCGGCCGTGGCCGGCCGGTCCAGGGCGTCGATCGCGGCGGTCACGTCCCGGCACACGACCACCCGCCGATGCGGGAACGGCCGCCGGCCGGCAAGGGTGGCCGCCACGTCGGCCAGGTCCGCGTCCGGCTCGCGGCGCAGGTGCCCGGCGAGGTTCCGGGCGGAGTCGGCCAGTGCCTCCTCCGTACGGGCGGACAGCACCAGCGGCTGAACCGGCCGGGGACGTCCCGCACGCGGTGGTGGCGGCGGCTGTTCGAGCACCACATGGGCGTTGGTGCCGCCGATCCCGAAGGAGCTGACGCCGGCCCGCCGGGGCAGGTCTCCCGGCTGCCACGGGCGCGTGGTACCGGCGACGTGGAACGGGGTGGCGGCGAAGTCGATCCGCGGGTTGGGCGTGCGATAGTTCAGGCTGGCGGGGATGATCCCGTCCCGGACGGCGAGGACGGCCTTGATCAGTCCCGTCACCCCGGCGGCCGCGTCCAGGTGCCCGATGTTGGTCTTCACCGAGCCGAGCGCGCAGAACCCGGTCCGCTCGGTGCCGGCGCGAAACGCCCTCGTCAGCGCGGCCACCTCGATGGGGTCACCGAGGCTGGTGCCGGTTCCGTGCGCCTCGACGTAGCCGATGCTGTCCGCGCCGACCCCCGACACGGCGTGCGCCTCGACGATCACGGCGGCCTGTCCGTCGAGGCCCGGAGCGGTGTAGCCGACCTTGTTCGCGCCGTCGTTGTTGACCGCCGTACCGAGAATGAGGGCGTGCACCCGGTCCCGCTCGCGCACCGCGTCGGACAGCCGCTTCAGCAGCACCACTCCGACGCCGCTGCCGCCCACCGTGCCACCGGCCGAGGCATCGAAGGCCGCGCAACGGCCGTCGGGCGAGTAGATACCGTCCTCGGCGTAGACGTAGCCCTGGCCCTGCGGCACCTGGAGCGAGACCCCACCGGCCAACGCCATGTCGCACTCGAAGGACTGGAGGCTGTGGCAGGCCAGGTGGACGGCGACAAGCGAGGACGAGCAGGCCGAGCCGACCGCGTAGCTCGGTCCTGTCAGGCCCAGCTTGTGCGAGACCGTGGTGGCGGCGAAGTCCTTGTCGTTGTGGATCAACAGTGGAAAGCCGCCGACCAGCCGGGTGAGGCCGGTGTTGGGCAACAGGTTCCGCACCAGGTAGGAGCTGAGGCCTGCGGCGAGAAACACGCCCACCGGCTCGACGAGCGTCGCCGGGTCGTACCCCGCCGAGTCGAACGCGGCCCAGGCCGCCTCCAGGCAGAGCCGGTGCTGGGGGTCCATGATCTCGGCCTCACGCGGGGAGTAGCCGAAGAAGGCGGCGTCGAACCCGGCGATGTCGCTGAGCACCCCTTCCGCGCCGACGAAACGGGGGTCGTCGACCTGAGCCGGATCCCGGCCCCGCGCCAGCAGTTCCTCGCGGCTGAACCGGGTGATGCCCTCCCGCCCGGCGCGGAGGTTCTCCCAGAAGACGGCCACATCGTCCGCGCCGGGGAAACGACCGGCCAGGGAGATCACGGCGATCGGGTCGGTCACTGGGCCGGTCACGCCTCCGCCCCCCGTGCCGTCCGGCGGGCGGCGGCGCGGCGGCGCGCGCCACGCGACCGCGCCCGGACGGTGTCCTCGGTCTCGGACCTCCCCCGGCCGGTGTCCTGGCCGGTGAGGAACGCCGCGAGCGACGCGATCGTGGGGAACCGGAACAGGTCCACGAGTGCCGGTGCCGGCCGGACCCTCGTGGACAACGTGCGATGCAGCCGCAGCAGCGCCAGCGAGGTCCCGCCGATCTCGAAGACGCCGTCGTGCACGCCCACCCCGTCCAGGCCCAGGACCTCGCACCAGGCGTCGGCGATGACGCGTTCGAGGGGGGTGCGGGGCGCGACTCCGGGGCCCGGGGACGGCCGTTCCACACCGGCGATCCGGGCGAGCGCACCACGGTCGATCTTGCCGTTGTCGCTGTACGGCAGCGAGTCCCGCACGACCAGCCGCGCGGGCACCATCACCGCGGGCAGCCGCGACCGGAGCGCGGCCAGCAACTCCTCGGGCACCGCCGTGACCCCCGGGAGCGGGGTCACGAAGCCGACGAGCCGGCGGTCGGCCGCGCTCCGGCCGGTCGGGACGACCGCGGCCGCCCGCACCCGGCCGGTCTCGCGCAGCGCGGCCTCCACCTCGCCGGGCTCGACGCGGACACCGCGCATCTTGACCTGGTCGTCCGTGCGGCCCAGGAACACCAGCCGGCCGTCGTTCCCGCGTCGCGCGAGGTCGCCGGTGCGGTAGAGCCGCCGGGGGCCGTACGGGTCGGGCCGGAAGCCCTCGGCGGACGGCCCCGGCCGCCGCAGGTACCCGCGCGCGACCGTGGGGCCGCCGATGACCAGTTCGCCGACGACGCCGGCGGGCGCGGGCTCGCCGTTCTCCCCCGCAACCCACACGGCGGCGGGGCCGATCGCCGTGCCGATGGTGGGTCGCTCCTCGTCCTTGGCCGACACCACCGTGGCCGTGGCGTAGGTCGTGGCCTCCGAGGGGCCGTAGAGGTTGCGGACGACCACCATCGGCAGGCGTCCGTGGATCCCGCGGACCAGGTCGCGCGGGAGCGGCTCCCCGGCGAGGTTGACCGCGCGCAGCGACGCAGGAAGGGCGTCGGCGTCGAGCAGGGCCTCGGCGGCCGAGGGGACGGTGTTGAGCAGCGTCGCGTGGCGCGCCCAGGGAAGTTCCGGTACCCGCAGGGCGTTCTCGGCCAGCACCACGGTCCCGCCGGTGGTGAGCGGGCAGAACACCTCGAACACCGAGAGGTCGAAGCCGACGGAGGTGGTGGCCAGGACCGCGGCGAGCTCGTCGGCGGTGAAGGTCTCACCGGCCCAGCCCAGGAAGGCGGCGACGCTGTCGTGCTGGATGGCCACGCCCTTCGGCCGTCCCGTCGAGCCGGAGGTGTAGAGCACGTATGCCAGGGCGGCCGGGTGGCCGGGGAGGCCCAGGTCGGTTACGGCGTGCCCGGCCGGGACCGGGTCGTCCGGCGCGATCCACGGCAGGTCGACGCCGTCCCGGAACTCCGGCTCGGTGATCGCGAGGCGGGCTCCGGAGTCGGCGAGCATCCCGCGTACGCGCTCGGGCGGATGCGCGACGTCGACGGGAAGGTAGGCGGCGCCCGCCTTCAGCACCGCGAGCATCGCAACGACGAGGTCGATCCGCCGACGCATCCGGATGGCCACGACGTCGTCCAGACCGCATCCGCGGCGACGCAGTTCCCGCGCCAGCCGGTTGGCCCGGCAGTTCAGCGAACGGTAACTGATGTGCTCCTGTCCGCACACCACGGCCAGCCGGTCGGGCCGCTCGGCGGCCACGCGCTCGACCAGGCGGTGGACCGGCTCGGTCGCCCCGTCCCCCGAAGGCCGGGTGAACCGGGTCAGGCGACGGCGTTCGGCGCCGGGCAGCAGTGGCAACCCGCTGAGCCGGGTCTCCGGTCGCCGCACGGCCGCATCGGCCAGCGTACGGAAGTGCCGGGCGAACGCGCGCAGCTCCGGTTCCCCGCAGTACCCCGGGTCGGCCTCGAAGGCCAGTTCGAGCCCTGTGGCGGACTCGGTGGCGGTGACGGTCAGCTCGTACTTGGCCGCGGCCGCCGGGACCGGCACGATCCGGCTCGTCACCAGGGGCAAGGTTGGGGGCTCCGGCCGCCGCTGGTAGGCGAACAGTATCTGAAACAACGGGCTGACCTGGGGATCGCGCGTCACGGCGAGTGCGTCGACGATCTCCTCCAACGGTGTCAGCTGATGCTCCAACGTGTCCAGCAGCGTGTCCCGGGTCCGTGCCAGCACCTCGCGAAACGTGGGATCGCCGTCGAGCCGTAGCCGTAGCGGCAGGGTGTTGACGAGCATCCCGACCACACCGGACAGCGCCTCATGCCCGCGCAGCGCGACCGGTGAGCCGAGAACGACGTCCCGTTGCCCCGAGTATCGGGACACCAGGCAGGCCAACGCGGCCAGCAGCGTCATGTAGTGGGTCGCGCCCTCCCGCCGGCACAGCCGGTCGACGACGTCCAGCTCGGGGACCGCCAGCCGGTCGACGACCAGCGCCGGCCTGCCGTCTCCAGGGGGCGCGGGGGTTCCGAACACCGCGGTGTGGGCCGGTGCGTCCCGCAACGCGGAACGCCAGAACTCCAGGTCGTCCTCGCCGAGGAGCTCACGCTCACGGCCGGCCACCTCGCCGTAGCCCGGCGCGGGATCCGGCAGCCCGTCCGGACGTCCCCGCCGGGCCGCCCGGTAGGCGGCCTCCAGCTCGCCGCGGACCACCGCGAGCGACCCCCCGTCGAACACGATGTGGTGCGCGGAGAACACCAGGACGTGGTGGTCGGCCGTAAGGCGGAACAGGAGCCACGCGACGGGCGGTCCGGCCGCCGGCTCGAACGGCCGCGCGGCGGTGTCCCGCAGCCGGCGCTCAACCTCGGAACGGCCGGCGCCGCCGAGCCCGGACAGGTCGACGAGGCGCAGCGGTGGGGCCGGGGCGTCGAACCACTGCCGTGGTTGGTCGTCCACCACGTCGAAGGTGGCGCGCAGGGCCTCGTGCCGCCGGCCGACGCGAAGGGCCGCAGCCCGCAGCGCGGTCACGTCCAGAGGTCCTGTCATCTCGATGGCCGTGCAGATGTTGTACGCCGCGCCGCCCGGCACAAGGTGGTTCAGGAACCACAGCCTTCGCTGAGCCGAGGTCAGGGGCGTTCCCCTGCCCCTGTCTCCGGCCTCGCCGCTCACCGTCGTCGTCATGCGCGGCCGGCCCCGGCCCCGGCCAGCCGCGCCCGGTCCACCTCGGGGGCGAACTCCGCGATGGTGGGTGTCTGGAACAGGCATCGCACCGACAGCTTGATGCCGAACATTCGATTGGTCGCCGCGGTGACCTGCATGGCGCGCAGCGACTCACCGCCGAGGTCGAAGAACCGGTCGGCGATGCCGACGCGGTCCAGCTTGAGCACGTTGGCCCAGATGGCGGCGAGCGCGTGCTCGGTCTCGGTGCGCGGGGGCCGGTAGTCGCGGACCCCCGTCAGCTCGGCGTGGGTCGGCTCCGGCAGCGAGGCCCGGTCCACCTTGCCCGTCGCGGTGAGCGGGACGGCGTCGAGCACGACGCATGCGGAGGGCACCATGTACTTCGGCAACCGGTCGCGGACGTACTGCTGGAGCTCGGCCGGCTCCGGCCGTTGCCCCGGTGTGGGAAGCACGTACGCCACGAGCGCCTTGTCCGAGGCGTTCTCCCCGCGTGCCATGACGACGGCGCGCCGGAGGGCGGGGTGGGTCTCCAGCACCGCCTCGATCTCGCCCGGTTCGACCCGGAACCCGCGCACCTTGACCTGGTGGTCGGCCCGGCCGAGAAACTCCAGCTGCCCGTTGGGCAGGTACCGGCCAAGGTCACCGCTGACGTACCGGCGCGCGCCCGGTGAGCTCGGGTCCGGCCGGAAGCCGGCCGCGGTGTCGGCCGGGCGGGCCAGGTAGCCGCGGGCGACCCCGGCACCGCCGAGGTACAGCTCTCCGGACACCCCGATCGGCACCGGCCGGCCGTGCGGGTCGACCACGTCGACCCGGGTGTTGGCCACCGGCGAGCCTATGGGCAGCTGCGGGCGGTCCGGCGCCTGGGCGCCGGACCACATCGTGGTCCACACGGTCGCCTCGGTGGGCCCGTACTCGTTGGCGAGGACACCGTCGGGCAGCGCCGCCGCGCAGGCCCGCAGCAGAGTGGTGGGACACGGCTCTCCAGCCGCGATCAGCACGCGCAGCGAGGAGAGTTCTCCCGCGCCGGCCTGTTCCATGACGGGCGCGAGCAGCGACGGGATGCCCAGCGTGTGCGTGGGCCGGTTCCGGGCGATGGTCTCCACGAGTCCGGCGGGCTCCGTCTGCAGACCCTCCCGGGGCAGCACCAGGGTCCCGCCCCGGGTGAGGGGCCAGAAGATGCCGGCGACCGAGCTGTCGAAGGCGAAGGAGGACAGCAGCAGGAACCGCTCGGCCTCGCCGCCGTAGGCCACGGCGCGGGCGGCGAGCGAGGCGACGACGTTGCGGTGCTCGACCACGACTCCCTTCGGCTGTCCCGTGGAGCCCGAGGTGAACATGACGTAGGCCGGGTTCGCGGGCGCGGCACCGCTGACCGGGTCGCTGTCCGGCTGGTCTCCGGCGACCCCGATCCCCGGGTCCACGACGATCGCGCCGGGCCCGTCCGGGACACGGGATGCCAGACGCCGCTGGACGAGCACCAGCCCGACACCGCCGGCCGTCACGAGCGCGTTGATCCGCTCGTCCGGTTGGCCGGGATCCAGCGGCAGGTAGGCGCCGCCAGCCTTGAGCACCGCGAGCAGGGACACGATCTGCTCGACGGAGCGCTCGGCGAGCACCCCGACAGTCGTCTCCGGGCGGACGCCGCGCCGTCGGAGCATGTGCGCCAGCCGGTTGGCCCGCCGGTTCAGCTCCCGGTAGGTGAGCATCGCCGTGTCGAGCTGCACCGCCACGGCGTCCGGGCGTGTGGCGGCCTGCTCCTCGATCAGCTCGTGCAGGCAGCGGTCGGCGACCCGCGCGACGGGGCCGGACACGAACGAGGCGAGCGACTCCCGGTCGCGGTCCGACAGCAGCGCCTGCGCGTCGTAGCGGGCGCCGGGGTCGGTGACCATCGCCTCCATGACCCGCACGTAGCAGTCGCGGACGCCGTCCATCAGCTCGGCGGAGAACTGCAGGCTGTCGTACTCGATGCGGACCTCCAGGTGGCCGGTCTCCCGGTTCAGCCGGAAGATCCCGCAGAACGGGAAGGTCGACTCGCCGTACAGCTCGTCGGCCACGTGCTCGACGCCGCGGTCCTTCCACCGGTCCAGTACGGCGAACACGTGGTAGTTGGTGAAGAAGAACAACGCCTCGGCCAGCGGTTCGTTGCCCTGGTGGCGTTTCAGCTCGGCCATGGGCAGCCGCCGATAGGGCAGGGAGGCCCGCTCGGACTCCAGGGTGGCGAGGATGAGGTCGCGCCAGCTCCCGCCGGCCATCCGCACCCGCAACGCCAGGCTGTTGACGAACAGCCCGATCGCGGTGCTTCCGTCCGCGGTCTCGGGCCGGCCGTTGGTGACGGTGTAGGTCAACGTGTCGGTGTGGCCGCCGTAGGTGGACATGACGGCCATGTGGGCGGCCATGAGAGCGGTCTTGAGCGGGACGGCGTTGGCGAGGGCCAGCTCCTTGAGCCGGTCCGAGAGCTCGACCGGGACGGGGATCTCGATCCGCACGATCTGCCGGTCGCCCTTGTCCGCCCGGGGGCCCGCGTCCATCCGGGGCAGCCGCATCAACGTCGCGTCGGCCAGGTAGGAGTCCCAGAACTCGTGGTTTCGCCGGTCCTCCAGAGCGGCCAGCTCCAGCGCGACCGCGTCCCGCATCGTCGACGTGGGCGGCCGGATCGCGACCGGCTCGTCAAAGACGATCGAGAAGTAGTGGCTGAACAGCTCGGCGATCATCAACGCCTCGCTCCAGCCGTCCACGATCTCGTGGTGGAAGCCGTAGGTGAACTGGAAGACGTCGTCGGCGACCCGGTGCACCGTGAACCGGATCAGCGGGTACTCGTCCAGGTCGAAGCCGCGCTCCTTCTCCCACTCGATCCACCGGCCGATACGGGCGTCCTGCTCCTCGGGCGCCATCTCGCGCAGGTCCTCGTGGTGCAGCGGAGTCTCGAAGACGCCGTGCACGAGCTGAAGCGGGCGGCTGAAGGTGGACATGTCAAACGAGGTGCGCAGCATGGGGTGCCGCTCCAGGAGCTGGCGAACCACCACGCGCATCACGTCCAGGTCGAACGGGGCACGCAGCCGCACCGACGCGATCGCGTGGTACACCGCCGACTTCGCCGCGAAGTCGCGGTGGAAGATCATGCCCTCCTGTAACAGGTTCAACGGGAAGGCGTCCTCCACCTCGGCCGGCATCCGCGTCCGGTCCTCCTCGCGCACCAGCGCGAAGGGCTCGGTGCGGGGCGGCGCATCGGGTTCCTCCCGCGCGTCCAGGTACGCCGCGCACTGTCGCACGGTGGGCAGCCGGTGCAGGTCGGCGACGGTGACGTCGACGCCGCTGGCCTGTGCCCGGCTGGCGATCATGACGCTGCGGATGGAGTCGCCGCCGACCGCGAAGTAGTTGTCGTCGATGCCGACGCGGTCCAGGCCGAGCACGGTCGCCGCGGCGGCGGCCAGGATCTCCTCGGTGGCGGTTCGCGGCGGCACATAGTCGGCGGTGACGGCGGTGTGACCGGCCGGTTTGGGGAGCGCGGCACGATCGAGCTTGCCGTTGGCGGTCACCGGCAGCTCGTCGAGTACCACGAACGCGGCCGGAACCAGGTGGTCGGGCAGGTGCCTCCGGCAGTGCTCGGCGAACTCGGCGGAGCCGGCCGCCGCCGCCCCGTCCGCGGGTACGACGTAGGCGACCAGCATCAGCTCGCCGGCCAGCGGCGAGGAGCGGCCCGGATCCTCGTCCCGGTGGGCCACCACCACCGCCTTGCCCACCGTCACGTGCCGCCTCAGCACGCTCTCGACCTCGGCGGGCTCGATGCGGACGCCACGGATCTTCACCTGGTCGTCGGCCCGGCCCAGGTATTCGAGGGCGCCGTCCGGCCGCCGGCGGGCGAGGTCGCCGGTGCGGTACAGCGTCCCGTCCCCGAAGGGGCTCGGCAGGAAACGGCTCTCGGTCGGCTCCGGGCGGTCGAGGTAGCCGAGGGCGACACCGGCCCCGCCGAGGTAGACCTCACCGACCACGCCGTCGGCCACCGGCTGCCGCCTCGGGTCGAGCAGGTACGCCTGAGTGTTGGCGATCGGAGTGCCGATGGGGACCGGCCCCGAGCGCGGGGTGCTCTCGTCGACGACATGGGCGACGCTGCCGACCACCGTCTCGGTGGGGCCGTACTCGTTCACCACCCGTGTGCCGGCCGCGCGGAACGGCTCGACACTCTCGGCGCGGAGCGCCTCGCCGCCGACGACGAGGGTGCGGACGGCGCCCGCGATCTCGGCGGGCTCCAGCAACTGGTTGACCACGTCCAGGTGGGTGGGAGTCAGCTTGACCAGGGTGAGGTCGCGACACGAGCGC
The DNA here is from genome assembly GCF_053601935.1 of Streptosporangium sp. NPDC004631. Classification (NCBI taxonomy): domain Bacteria; kingdom Bacillati; phylum Actinomycetota; class Actinomycetes; order Streptosporangiales; family Streptosporangiaceae; genus Streptosporangium; species Streptosporangium sp. NPDC004631. Next base: position 153,017 of record NZ_JBSGCR010000001.1, read on the forward strand.
ACCGCCGCCACCAGCCCGACCACGCCGGTCTCCTCGGGCAACAGGATCACCCGCTGCCCGACCAGCAGCGGCCCCAGCAACGCGGTCAGCGTGAGGTCGAAGCTGATGGAGGAGTGCACCACCGCCCCGGTCCCCTCCCGCAACCGATAGGCCTCGGCGCACCAGCGCAGGTAGTTGGCCAGGCCCCGGTGTGTCACCCGGACGCCGTTGGGGACCCCGGTGGTGCCGGAGGTGTACATGACGTAAGCCAGATCGGACGGACCCGCCTCCACCGCCGGTGGGGCGTCCCGCCCGGTGCCGGCCTCCTCCTCGTCAAGGGCAAGGACGGCCGCCTCGCACGCCCCCAACCGGCCGCGCGACTCACGGCTGGTGAGAAGCACCGGGGCCGCCGTCTCCTCCAGTACGAACTTCAGCCGTCGCACCGGATAGGCGATGTCCACGGGCACGAACGCGGCGCCCGCCTTGAGCACACCGAGGATGCCGACGAGCAGCTCCGCCGACCGCCCGAGGGAGACGACGACCCGGTCCCCCGGGCGCACCCCGAGCCCGGCCAGCCGGTGCGCGAGCCGGTCGGCGCGGGCGTCGAGCTCCGAGTAGGTGGTGCCGGTGCCGTCGGCGACCACGGCCACCGCGTCCGGGGTCCGCCGTGCCTGCGCCGCGAATGCCTGGTGCACCGGGGTTTCCGGATGGTCGACGGCCGGTCCCCGTCCGGACGCGAGCACGCGCTTGCGCTCATCGCCGGACAGCATGCCGATTTCGCCGATCGGAGTGTCCGGGTCCGTCAGTACGTTCCGCAACAGGATGACGAAGCACGCCGCGATGCGCGCGGCGTGTGCCCGGTGCACCCGCCCATCGTCGTAGCCGACGTCGAGGGTGAGCCGGTTCTCACCGAGAACGCAGGTCAAGCGGAGCGCGGCGTCGGCGGTCGCGGCTTCGAGCACCGGAACGAAGGTGACCCCGCCGGATTCGAGCGGCTCCGGTGAGTCCACGGAGTCGAACGCGAAGAACGGAGCCGCCGGCTTCCCGGCGCGGTCGACCGGCCTCCCCGGATCGAGGTGGTCGATCCGCTCCGTCCATTCGGCGCGCCGGCGCCCGCTCTCCGCCAGCAGCTCCCGGAACGGGGTGCCGGGGGTGAACCGGCAGGCGACGGGAACCTCCCGCTCGAACGCCCCGACCGCGTCACACAGGCTGGGGTAGGAGCGCCCGGAGGCGACGCCGGCGACCAGCACGTCGCGCTCCCCGCAGAACCGCCAGGTGAGGACCTCGAACAGGGCGGCGAGCACGGCCTGCGGGGTACTGGACCAGGCGGCCGCGCACTCCGTGAGCCGTGTCGGCAGCTCCGGGTCCACCGTGTCCCGGTGCGACCGCCACCTCCCGGCGCCGGTTCCCGTCTCCACCACACCGGGCACCGGATCGAACAGCTCAGGGGTGAGGTGCGCCGCCCAGGCCGCTCGCTCCGCCGCACCGTCCTCGGCGCTCAGCAAATCGTCGTGCCAGGCGGCGAAGTCCGCGTACTGCATCGGGGGTTCCCGCTCCGGCACCGCGTCCACCGCGTCGCCCGCCCGGTAGGCGGAGGCGATCTCCGCCAGCACCGACCGCAGGGAGCGACGGTCACCGACCAGGGCGTGGGCGCTGAGGACAAGGAACGACCGGTCCGGGGCGACGCTCGCCATCGCGGCCCGGAAGGCCGGTCCTTCGACGGGGTCGAGGCCGGTGCGCTCGTCGTGGCAGAGCGCGTCGAGGGAGACGCCGGGTGACTCCGCGACACGCAACGGCGAGGGCCCGGGCTCGTTGATCACCTGCAGCGGGGCCGCGCGTCCGGCCAGACCGACGAAGCCGGTGCGCAGAGACTCGTGCCGGGCCACAACGGCTCGCACCGCGGCGGCGAGCCGTGCGACGTCGACCCGCCCTTCCACGCGGATCCCGAGCTGCGCGTACCGCTGCTCGCGGCCATCAAGCCGACGCGCCCATCGATGGCGCTGCAGCGGGGAGACCCGATACCCGGCATTCGCCATTTCAGACACTGTCTGCCTCCCCAGCACAGTGGTCCGCCAGGACCCTTTTGTGATGTTCTACAGAATTTGTCGATTCAATGGTGTCGAGCGATGTCGGCGACTGCAGGACGGTCGCGGGGCGGCCGTGAACCGCTCTCCTGCCCAGGCCCGGCCGGAAGAACGGCCGCCACCCCGGAATGGCCGTCACCCTTGCGTAAGAACCGGCTGCTGCTTTGAATAGCTGTCGCCCCCCGATAGGATCGACTATCGCCTCAAATAGCAACTTCCTCCCACGCCAGGTTGCACTGACGGCACGGGAACCTCACATTGGCAACAGAATCATATCAACAGATCTCCAGAAAATACTACGGCCATCCTCAATATTTCGTGACCTTCATGTGATAGTTGAAGAATCTACATTCAGGCCGGAATCCCGCAGGCCGGAGCGGCCGATTGCCCACCGGGAGTTTTGGGGACGAAACAGGTAAAGCGGTGCTCGTCCGCACCGGTGAAGCGCGGTTACACGCCGGAGCGGGGGCGTTCCTCACCAACGAGAACGCGTATTTTGGGCCGACCGCCCAGGTTGAACGTACCGGCGATCTCACGGACCCGGACATCGGGCCGTCCCCGGCCTCCCGCATTATAGGTCGGGATCCAAACATTTTCGGGCAGGACCAGAATGGCGTACTGCAATTCACCGCGAAAGCCCGCGGCTAAACAGGTCAATCAACTCGGCCAATTCGATCAGCCGCGGCGCGGCCAGGAAGTCGCCAAGCGGCACCGTTACCCCCCACTCCCCGGCGACGGCGTGCAGCAACCGAACGGCGCGCCCGGGAGTGCCGCCGGCCCGGAAGAAGTGGTCGGCGCGATGGACCTCCTCGACCTCAAGCACCCCGGCCCACAACGCGGCCAGCCGCCGCTCGGTCGCCGTGTGAGGCGGAGCCGAGCCCGCAGGCAGGAGCACGGCGTCGTCCGGTCCGGGGAGCGATGCCGGCGGATCCCCGCCCGCGTCACGGGAGGCGCGTACCCGTGCGAGCCGATCCGGCGGCACCCAGACCAGAACCTGCGGCACATGGCCGCGGGGAAGCCCGTCTCTCATATGCTCCCGGACCTCCTCCTCCGTCGGCATCCGGCTCCCTGCCATCCAGGCGACGAGCGTCGGCGCCGCCATACCGAAGGAGTTGGGCCAGAATCCGGCGGTGACGACCGCCGCCGAGACGCCGGGCAACTCGGCCAGCGCCCGCTCAAGCGCCTCCGTCTCCAGTAGGCGGCCGCCCAGAGACACGTATCCGGCGATGGGGCCGGAAAGCTCAAGAGCACCCTGGGTCGTGCGGAGCCCGCGATGGGTGCTCCGATGACGCCGGGTCCCCCTCCCGGCCGGGTCCGGGCCGAACCGCTCCGCGGTCGCCCTCGGACCGCCCAGGTAGCCGAGCCCGGCCACGGGTGCGGTAAGCGCGCCGCCGACGCCGGTGGGTACCGGGAGGCCTGCCCGATCGACGATGGACACCGCGCGTCCGGCGGCGGGCACGCCCAGATTTCCCACCCCGCGCTCCACCCCCGCCTCCGCGTCGAGCCGGGCGACGGTCAGCGTCTCGCCGACCTCCGGCCAGCCGTGTTTTCCCCACACCCGGAAACCGGCCGCGGCGAGCTCGGCGACCGGACGCGCCGGCACCGGCGCCGGGCCGCACCACACGTCGATGCCGGCCTCGGTACGGATGCCGGCTGCCAGCAGCTGCCGCCACCGCCCCGGTTCGGCCTGGATCACAGTGATCTGCTCTGATGTGTTCCATGTGCCGGTATCGCCTGGCCTGTCGTGGGGGAACACCAGGGTGGCGCCCGAAAGGAGCGCCAAGGCGACGGCCGAGGCCGTCCCGCCCCGATCGTCCAGCAGGGCGACCCGGCTCCCCGGCCCGAGGCGGGCCGCGTCCGTGAAGGCGACGGCCTCGGCCACCAGCGCGCGATGGGGCAGAACAACCCACTGGTCATCCACTTCGGAGGGTTCCACGGCCGCGGCCAGCTCCGGGTGCGTCGTCGCCCTGACCGTCGCCGGCGACATCGCGGCTCCGGCCGCGAGGTCAACCGTGTTCCGCGCGGAGACGCCCCACGTGCCGGCGGACGTTCCTCCGGTGATCGCGGTGGGCGTGCCGAGCGCGGAGACCAGCCGCTGGAAGCGTCCAGGGCTCCACCGCGGACCGGCGCCGTCGACCGGGACCCCACCGGCCAGAAGCACGGCGGTCGTCGCCACAATCCGATCCTGCCAGTCGTCGAGCAGCACCAGCACCGGCCGCCCCGGCGGTCGTGACCGCGTGCTCAGCAGGGCCGCCACCGCTCGGGCCCGGCGGGCCAGACCGTCGAACGACAGCTGACGGCCGGCGTGGCTGATCGCGACGGCGTCGGGCGTGCGGGCGAGCCGCCGCGACAGCAGCCCGGCGACGGTTCCCTCCTCAAAGGCACGAGGTTCCACCTCCGCCCGCGCCGGCGCCCTCTCCCCGTCGATCAGGATGTCGAGCCGGGAGAGGCGGATGCCGGGATCACGGACAACCTGTTCGAGCACCCGCCGGTACCGTTCCGCCCACCGCTGCCCGGCGGCCGTCTCGAACAGGCGGCTGCTGAGCGTCAGATCAAGCTGAATCGCTCCCGAGCCGTAGTCATAGGCTTCGAAGAAGAGGTCCGCGGTCCACAGCACACTCTCGTCGAGCTCCGGGACCTCTATCCCGAAGCCTCCCACCGTGATCTCGGGCGACAGTTCGAGCACGGCCGGTGGCGTGTTGTGCATGCTGAACCCGACCTGTTTGAGGGGATGGGGGCGCAGTGCCCGCTCCGGATCCACCCCCGCCACCAGGTAGGGGAACGGCAGGCGTTGATGGTCGTGGGCGCGGAAGCACTCGTCGCGCGTCCTGGCCAGGAGATCCTGGAAGGTGGGGTCACCGGAGCAGTCCCCGACCACGACAAGGTAGTCGGAGAAGCAGCCGACCACGCGTTGCGCGGCGGGTGACCTGCGGGCGGCCGACGACGAGTAGGTCACCGGGCGTTCAACCGAACAGTAGCGCGCGAGCAGGGCGTGGAAGGCCGCGAGCATCGTGACGAACAGGGTCACCCCCCGGCGGCGGCTGAACTCCCGCAACCGGTCGCCGAGCCCGGAGTCCAGCCTGGTCATCACGTAGAAGCAGGCCAGGTCGTGCCCGTCCGGGCGAGGATGGTCGGCCGGCAACGGCACGGGGACGACCCCCGCCAGCCGGCGCCGCCAGCGCCGCAGCTCCGACGACGTCCGGTCCGCGGTCCAGTAGGCGCGCTCCTGCACGCCGTGGTCGGCCTGCTGAGACCGGGCCGGAGACGGTTTCGCCGGCCGTCCCGTGGACGACGCCTCGTAGCACGTACGCAGGTCGCCGGTGAGAAGGGACATCGACCACAGGTCGGCCGCCAAGTGCGAGATGCAGAGCAGCAGCCCGTGGTCGGCCGGGTCCAGCCGGAGCAGGGCCACCCGCACCGGCGGCGCGCCGGCCGGGTCGAATCTGTGGCCGACCGCCTCGGCCTCGATCCGCAGCACCTCCGCCCGCCGCGCCTCCGGATCCAGACCACCGAGGTCGACGAGTGGTGGAACGGCGACGCCGGGTGGCTCGAAGACCTGGACCGGCTCCCCCGCCTCAAACGGGAACCGGGTGCGGAGGCTCTCGTGTCGCGCGATCACGTCGCGTACCGCGAAGAGCAGGGCGACGGGGCGCAGCGGGCCGGTAAGCCGTGGCAGGAGCGGCAGATTACCGGTGCTGCCCTCGGCCTCCCAGTGGAACACCCATTCCGCCTCCTGCCGGATGGACAGCGGCAGTGGCCGATCCCTGGGCGCCGCCGGCGGTTCCGCGTCCCCCGGCGGTGACGCGGTTGGAGGGCCGGCACCCTTGAGCCGGGACCACATTCGCCGTATCCGACCGCCCAACGCCGTCGCTCCCATCGTGTCTCGGTTGTTCCGGCCGGTAACGGTGCCCGGTCACGACCCTCCGGCGGTCACCGCGTGCCACGGATCTCGGGGATCTCCGGGCACAACCTGCCCTCCCACAGTTGCAGCCGCTTGGCCGCCGGAAGCAGTACACGCCGCGGCAACGCCCGCAGCAGGTGGGTTACGAGCGCCGCGCGCCTTGAGGTCAGGATCGACATGCGCAGCAGGTCGCCCCGCCTCGCCTGGTCCATCGCGTCGAACATCTCGGCCAGCAGGCTGGTCTGGAGCTCCTGCAGCCGTTGCGAGGCCAGCTCCGGGCCGTGCAGGCGAACGTGCAGGTCGAGGATGTTGAAAGTCCCCTCGGCGACATCCGACGTGTAGGAGACCAGGTCATCGTCGAGTTCCCACAGCACCAGCCAGGGCCGCAGCAGTGTGAGCAGCCCCTCGCAGTCCGTCTCGGCCAGCTTGGCCAGGACGCGGATCAACACGACGGCGTCGGAGGATCGCAGCCGACAGGCCGTCCGCAGAAGGTCAGGCGTCAGGGGGACCTGACGCAGCACGATACGGCTCTCCAGCACGCCGTAGCGCTCCAGATCGTCCAGCCCCTCCTTGATCGTGTCGTCATACAGCCCGTGACCACGGAACAACCGTTCCAGTTCCCCTTTGAACAGGGCGGTGGAAACCTCGCACGATCCCCGTCGCTGCGCCTCCTCGTAGGCCAGGTCGCCCTTGTAGACGAGCGCGGCGAAATACAGCAGCAGGGGTTGAACCCGGTACATGTCCTGCCGGCTGATGCCCAGCGCCCGCCAGCACCCGGGCGGATAGGCGGACAGCAGCCGCCCGCCCTTCACCAGCTCTCTGTAGGAGACGGTCGGCTCGTGCCAGGACGGCTGCGCGCCCGGGCCGTGTACGGGGTCGTACAGGCGTGCGAATCCGCCGGGGTGACGATGGGTCATTTCTACCTCCGACGATCGTGGGCCGAGGCGGACGGGGGAACGGCCAGCAGTTCCTGGTACATGGCGTCGGAGGACAGCAACTCGTCATGTTTTCCGAGAGCACGGATCCGCCCCTCGTCGAGCAACGCGACCTGGTCGGCCAGACTCGCGACCGCCACGCGGTGGGTGACCGCCAGCACCGCCCGGTGCGCGGCCTGTTCGACGACGGCGCCCAGCAGGATCCGTTCGCTCCGGGCGTCGAGCTGGCTGGTGGCCTCGTCCAGCAACAACACCTCGGGGCCGCGGAGCAGGGCGCGGGCGACGGCGAGTCGTTGCCGTTGACCGCCGGAGATCGCCACCCCGCGCTCGCCGACCGGGGTGTCCAGACCGAACGGCAGGGCGTCGACCCAGGACCACAGGCCGACGGTCCGCAACGCGCCGGCCACGTCCGCCCGGCCCGGATCGGGAACGCCGTAGCGCACCGCCTCCCCGATGGTGCCGCCGAGGAGCGGGGCGTCCTGCTGGACATAGCCGAGCCTGCGCCGCAGGTCGTCCCGGTCAAGCTCGCGGAGGTCGACCCCGTCGAGCGAGATGCGCCCGCGCTCCACGTCGGCGAAGCGTTCGACCAGACTGAGCACCGTCGTCTTCCCGGTACCCGATGGGCCGACCAGCACGGTGAGTCCACGGTGCACGTCCATGGTGACGCCCCGCAGGATCGGCCGGCCGTCGTAGCCGAACCACACATCCTCCAACTGGAGCACGCCCCCCCGGCGACGGCCGTCCAGGCCGTTCCGGACGCCGGTGGCCGCCGGACGGTCGCCGGCCTCGGGGGGCAGGAGCTCCAGCTCCCGCACCCGGCGTACCGCCGCCAGCCCCTCGGCGAACGAGGAGCCGACCATGGCCAGCGTCTCCACCGGTCCCCGCAGATACACCACGTAGAGCAGGAACGCGATCAGGTCGCTCAACGTCAGGGCGCCCGCGGTCGTACGTGCCGTACCGACCAGCAGGACCACGATGAAGGAGAGCTCGATGCCCGTGACCGCGATGACCTCGACCGTGGCCTCGGCCCGCCCGGCACGGATCGCGGCCCGGTAGGACGATTCCGCCGCCTCGCGGGCCAGCCGCCGCTCGTGCTCCTCCGTACCGGACGCCTTGACGGTGCGGAAGGCGACCAGTGCCCGCTGCAACACGCTGGTGAGACCACCGAGGTGGCTCTGGGCCTCCTCGCTGGCCTCGCCGACCCGGCCCAGCGCCCACGTCGCGGCCACCGCCGACAGGCCGAACAGTGTGGCCACGGTCGCCAGGAGGACCAGGTCGATGCCGGCCATCACCAGCACCGCGGCCATGATGGTCAGCGGTGCGGCCGCACCATGCACCAACATGCCGGTGACGGTGTGCCGTAGCACCGTCGTGTCGCTGCCGACCCTCGACAGGAAGTCTCCGACCGGCCGGTGCTCCACGACGGACACCGGGGCGCCGAGGATCCGCCGGACCAGCCGGTGCCGCACGTTCAACACGATCCGCTGGCCGAAACGCTCCAGCAGGTAGGTGGATAGCCAGGTGAGCGCCAGTCCGGTTACCGAGATCCCGACGAGCAGGATCACCGGTCCGGCCAGGCTCTCCCGCGTCCCCAGGCCGTCCACCGCCGCACGGACCACCAGCGGCTGGGCAAGCGCCGCGCCGTTGGACACGAGTTCCAGGAGCAACAACCCCGTCAGTGTGCCGCGCATCCCACGGGTGTAGGACCACAGCGCGCGCACGGCACCGGCGCCGTCACGTCGGCCGTTCACCCTCGTCGCCTCTGTCTCCTCACTCACCGACTGCGCCGTCCAGGTTCAGATCATCTGAAAGCAGTACGAAAACCGGTTGAGGTGCATGATCATGCAGGACAGGAGCGCGCCGGCCTTGTGATACTCGCTGAGGTTGAAGTAGCTCACCTCGAACGCCAGCAGGCTCGCGATGTCCTCCAGCAACCGGTTCTTGGCGATCTCCTCGGCGTACTCCGACGAACCTCGCCGCAGGTCGTGCAGGTGCGAGGCGTTGAGAATGATGTTGTTCAGGCGCACCGAGTTGCAGATCCCCGCGTAGCACACCGACACGGGTACGTCGATGATCTCGGTGTGCCGTTCGAGCTCCTTGATCTCGTCTCTGCGGTAGAGCTCGGTGCAGACGAGCGTCTGCTTCCGGGTGAGCGGGAAGATGGTGCAGTCCAGGTGATACATGTATGGATCACTCTGCTCAAGCATGACCACCTTCATGTCGAAGGTGCGCTCCATCCACTCGTACGTCCGCCGTTCGGACCGGAGACCGTACCCGCCGACGTACACGTTGTCGTGGAGGTGCTTGAGCTCCGCCTCTCCCTCGAATCTCGACTGCGGCACCACGGCCCGGTACCCCATGGACTCGAAGAACCGCACCCCGACCGGGGTCTCCCCCCGCCTGGGCTCGGACGTGTAGTTGGAGACGACCACGGTGTTCTTGTCGGGAAGGTGTTCCAGCACGATTCCGAGGTTCGCCGTGAAGGGCAGGTCCTGCAGCCCGTGCACCCTGGGAGTCGGCAGCACGTAAACCAGCGCCTCGGCGGCCAGGTATCGATACAGCCCGAGAAACTGCACCATCGCCCGCTGGGCGTCCGGAACACGTTCGGAGTCCTTGATATCCGACATCCAGGCGTTGTTGGCGTTGCCCGTGTCGTAGGAGAACGGGGCATTCATCAGGAATACTGGCCGGTGTAAACGAGTAGGATTGTCCTGTTTACTGATGGGGTCCGCACTCGGCTCGGGCACGGCGGCCTGGCCGGGGGTTGCGAGGGACGTCATTGACTGAGCTCTCCTCACGTGTCGCGCCTGCGGCTTATTTGTCACCTATCCGGACAAGGGGGTCCACAGCGGCCTGGACGTGGTGGCCCACAGGCTGGGTTGGCTCGAACTCGAACCGGTCGGACAGCGGGATGATCAGGTCGACCTGCGAACCGTAACGGATCTGCGAGAACCGCGCCCCCTGCCGGGCGGGCCAATTCTGCCGCAGCTCAAACGGGGTGATCTTGTCTACGTCGTAGTCGGCCACCTGGAGTATGTAATACTCCTGCCCGAGCTCGGATACGTACACGTGGTTGACCATGCGCTGGTTGTGCCGCAGGTACTCCGCCGACCACAGGTCGATCCGCAGATCCCTCAGCAGGTTCTCCTCCATCTCCAACATCGGGTGGTTGTGCGTGGCCAGCGGCTCCAGCCTCTGATAGGAGAGCCGGCCGGAGTACGGCACCCGGTTGACATGGACGTCGAAGAACGTCATGAAGATGCCGATCACCAGACTCGGCTTGTCGTAGGAGGGGTCGCCCAGGGCGTCACGGAGCGAGTAACCCCTGCCCTTGATGTCGAACAGCCCGTCCCGTGGGTGCGCCTGCTCCTGATACAGGATGACCCCGTCGGCGGGTGAGAAGAAGTACGCCGGATCGGCGTAGCACGGACGTGCCGGGTCGCGGAAGAAGTATGTCTCCGAGAGCCAGGACAGCGGCTTGTCGTAGACCGGCCGCACCTCCGACTCGATCCACTCCCCCAGTGACACGGCCAACGGAGCGCACCTCACAGTCCCCTAAAACGTCAAAATCGACCATGGCTGCGACGGGACGACCTGGACGACAGCCGGACTGGACGCCCCAGGATCACGCCTGCAACGATTCCGTGTAAATCAAAGAAAACCAACCTGTTGCCACAGTATGCCAGAAGGTGAAGATCTCGGCATTTTCCGGCCACGCCTAAAACAGATTATACGATTATCCTTATTATGTAGCCCGCTGATTTTCGAACCATTCGTCGAGAACTTCGGACGGCGATCTACGGCCCGGGACGGAATGCAGCCGCCGCGAATTACAGATGAGCTTCACCTCGGGGAAGCGCCTGCTGGGGCCGTCGAAAAGAGACGTGTTCCCGCCCTTCAGGTGCAGGTCGAAGAAGGCGGCTATGTAGGCGCGCTGCGCCGCGACGGCACGGCCGGGGTCGATGGTCCCGATGAGCGCGGCCGCCGGCACCTTCAACTGGGGGACCATCACCTCCGCGTCGGTGAAGGTGTAGTGCTGGGCGCCGGTGAACCGCAGCTCGCGCTTCCAGCCGCTCGACTCGTCCCAGAACGACCTCCAGGTCGGGTCGCTCGCCCTGGTGTGCGACTCCGCCGCCACCTGGAGGAACGGCTTGGCGACCCCGGTCTGCGCGACCGATCCGCGGAAACCGCCGTCGAGGTTGACGCCCGCGTCGACGCGCCGGTCCTTGTGCACGAGCTGAGCGGCCGTGGCTCCCCCCATGGAGTGACCCAGCGTCCCGATACGCGACAGGTCCAGGCCACCGCGCAGCCCGGCGGGGAGCGACCTGCGTTCGGCGTCGGGGTTCCGCCCGCGGCCGAGGCGGGCCAGCTGGTCGAGAACGAACGTCATGTCCTCGACCCGGACGTCCTGCGCCTTCCTCATGTCGTCCTGCGTGGGCTTCGGCGGGACTCTTCCTCGCTCGACCCGGCCGCCGGGGAACTCCACCTGCGCCGCCTCGTAGGTGTGGTCGACGTTGACGACGACATAGCCTCGGCTGGCCAGATCCTCCACCACGGTGGCGCCGATCGTCCGCGGTGCGCCGAACCCGGCCGAGAACAGGACGACCGGGAGTTTCCCCGCCGCCCGGTTCACCGGAGCACCCGCACGGGCGTGGGTCTCCGTCGCGGCCCAGTCCACCGTGCCGGGCTTGAGACCGAAGAGCGCGGGTGCCAGGGTCCGGTCGAAGTCGGCCGCGGCGAGCGGCGTCATCTGCGGCGCCAGGAGATGGTTCGCCGATCTCCCGGCTGGATACCAGAGGCTCACCATGAGCTCGCGGTGCCGCTGGGAGGTCACCCAGGGGTCCGGGCGCGACCGGTCCACCAGGTGCAGGGAGACCGTGCCGATCGGCCGCCCTCCGGTGGGTGGCGACAGTGTCATCGTGATGGCCGGTGGGTTCAACCGGCCGGTCGCCTCCGCCGGTGCGGCGATCAGGGGCACGGCGGCGGCGGCGGCCGCCAATCCGGCGAGGCACGCCTGGGACCTGGACATCGATCATCTCCTTCTAGGGGGTTCACATCCTGGGAGAAGTCTTCCAACGGCCCCTGGCGTGTTGCTCCTTCCCCGGGAGGAACTGATCGTGATACCGGGGAATCTCCCCGGAGAGATCATCATGCTGGAGGATTACGACGCGCCGGGCGGCACCGGGCCGGGCGATACCGGCGGGGGACATCCGAGGCGGCCGGCAACGGCGCCGGTGGTCTACCGGCCGCTACCATGAGGTGTTCTTCGCCGCCTCCGGTGTTCGAGATCAACCGGACGGGAGTGCCGCGCAGTCCTGCGATACGAACATCCGACCATCGAGCCCGGAAGGCCCTGACCCCGAACATGGCCACCGTCACCGTCGTGATCCCGACGTTCAACGAGGTCGACAACCTTCCGCTGATCGCGGAGGCTCTGCTCGCGCTGCCCCTTGACGACCTGCGGCTCCTGGTCGTCGACGACGACTCCCCGGACGGCACGGGGAAGGTGGCCGACGAGCTGGCCGCCGCGCATCCCGGGCGGGTCGGCGTGGTGCATCGGCCGGGCAGGGAAGGACTCGGGCGCGCCTACGTTGAGGGCATGGAGGCCGCGCTCTCGGCCGGAGCGGAGTTCGTGGTGCAGATGGACGCCGACTTCTCACATCCCGTCGACGCCGTTCCGCGCCTGCTCGGCACGGCGCAGGCGACAGGGGCGGCGTGCGTGATCGGCAGCCGGTATGTGCCGGGCGGGACGCTGGCCGCCGAGTGGAGCCGGCGGCGGCGGGCCCTGTCGGCGTGGGCGAACTTCTACGTCCGCACCGTCCTGCGCGTCAGGTTGCGGGATGTGACCGCCGGATTCAAGATCTGGCGGGCCGAAAGCCTCACCGCGCTGGACCTCCGCGGGATCTCCTCGGGGGGCTACAGCTTCCAGGTGGAGATGCATTACCGGGCGACCCGGGCGGGGATGACGATCATTGAGATTCCCATCCACTTCTCCGATCGCCGGGCAGGCAGCTCGAAGATGAACCTGCGGGTGCAACTGGAGTCGGCGCTGATGCCGTGGCGGCTGAGATTCAGGCGCTGAGGGTGGGTGTCCGGAGTGTGATGCCGCCGTCGCGAGTGGGGCATACCGCGCAATAACCCGGTGCGGGCGTTGGGAATACGAAAAGCCGGACGCCCGCACCGAAAAGGCGTGGGCGTCCAGATATTCAGGGCCAGGTCAGACCTGCCGGGCGAGGCCCTTCTCGACCGCCTCGATGATCTGTGGCCGCAGCTCGGCGCAGCTGATGATCGCGTCCACCGAGCCGACGCCGACCGCCCGCTGGATGCTGTGCACGCGGTCGAACTCGGTGGCCACCTCGGTGAGCTTCTCGGCCCGCACGGACGATCGCAACTCGGCCAGCTCGGCTGCCAGCGCGGCCCGCGTGGCAGCCGGCGCCTCCGCGACACGGGCGGCGAGCGCGAGCACGCGGGGGTCGTTGCCGGTCCGCTTGTCGACGTCGCGGGCGAAGACCACCGCGGCGGCCGGAGCACCGCCGAGCACCGAGGCGAACGAACCCTCGACCGCGAGCACGGTCATGTTCGGGTTGAGCGCCTTGGAGAACACCACGAACGCGCCGCCGTGGTACCGCGAGATCACGCAGAACACGATGGGGCCCTTGAAGTTCACCACCGCGCGGCCGATCTCCGCGCCGTACTCCAGCTGCAGCTTGCGCATCGACTCGGGCGACCCGTCGAACCCCGACAGGTTGGCCAGCACGACCAGCGGACGGTTCCCGCTGGCGGCGTTGATGGCCCGAGCGGCCTTCTTGGACGACCGCGGGAACAGGGTGCCCGCGGTGTAGGTGTCCGGGCCGTCGGTGGGAGGGAATCCGCGACGCGGCACGGAACGGGACTCGATGCCCAGCAGGCACACCGGTCGACCACCGAGGTGGACGTCCTGGACCGCGGCGGTGTCCGCGTCGGCCATGCCCGCCCACCGTTCCAGCACCGGGTGGTCCTGGTCGGACAGCGCGCGCATGACCGTGCGGATGTCGAACGGCTTCTTGCGGTCCGGGTTGGACTCGGCGGAGAAGATCTGGCCCACTGTCGTGAAGTCGCTGTCCGGCGCGGCGTGCGGGAACGTCGACACGTCGCGGTCCACCGGGTCGCCGGTGACCGTCTTGCGCGGCCGGCTCTCCCCCGGCGCGATGTAACTGTGGTCGTAGTGCGACATCAGGACCTCCCGCGCACCGCGGATGTCCGGCGCCCAGTACTGGGCCTGGCCGTTCGGGCCCATGATCCGGTCGTATCCGCCGATGCCGTGGTTGTCCTCGGCCGACACACCGCCGGAGAAGTCGAGCGACTGCTTGCCCGTCAGCACCATCGCGGAGTCCGGCGTCATCACCAGGATGCCCTTGGTGTGCATGAGCATCGTGGCCTCGGCGTTCCAGTACGGCTGGGCGCCGACGTTGATGCCCGCGACCACGATGTTGATCTCGCCGCCGTCCTGGGTGAAGTTCACGATCCGCTTCAGCGCGGCCGCCACCCAGTCCATGTTCTCGGTGCCGGACGACATCGAGATCCGGGCGCCCGCGGAGAGCGCGAACCACTCCAGCGGCACCCGCATCCGCTCGGCCAGATCGAGCGCGGCGATCACCCGCGCGCACTCGGGCTCGGACAGCGCGCCGAGCGCCTTCGTCGGATCGCCCAACAGCACGACGCGGGTCATGCCCTCCGGGTGGCGCGGCGTGGGCGTGCTGACGACACCCGCGACGAGCGCGGCGGTGTTGCGCCCCTTGGGCCGGTTCACCGGCACCAGCTCCGAGTGCTCGTCCAGGTCGTACTCGGTGAACGAGCCGAGCGGCCCGGCGAGCATGCCGGTCAGCTCGTACGGGTGGTGCGTGCCGCGGCTGTGCGCGCGCAGCACCTCCTGACGGTAGTCGTCCAGCGGCTCGATGGGCTCGGTCGGCGGCGGCACGACGGACAGCAGCACGCCGGAGCCCACGTCGTAGCCGATCCGGACGGCGATGTCGACGAGCTCGCCGGTGGCGCTGTCGCGGCGCCTGCCGAGGAACAGCACCTCCTCCAGGCCCGCACCCGCCGTCGTCGGCAACACGCGCCTCGCCACGGTGTTCAGGTCTTCCGGCGAGAGGTCGGTCGGCGGCCAGACGTAGATGACGATCCGGTTCGTGGCGGACGTCTTCGCGCCGGGCTTCCTGGCCCGGCGGATCGCGTCGAGACACGTGGCCAGGATGTTCTCGGCCGCGGGCAGCGCGACGAGCCTGCCCTCGTCGTCGCGCAACGGGGTCAGGTCGCGGACCTGCCCCAGGGCGACGAGGCGCTCGTCGGACGGGTTCCGCCGTGCCGTGGCCCGGAAGAGGTAGACCTCCTCGTCGGGCGAGGGCAGCCGGGTGAGGTCGAAGTCGCGCAACCGCTCCAGCTGCATGCGCTCGGCGATGCGCGGGTGCAGGCCGCGCAGCAGCCGTTCCTCCACGAAGCCGTCCGCGGACGGCCGGAAGGTGAAGTGGTGGTGCATCACGGCGCCGCTGTTGCCCGCGACGGTCGTGACGATGCGGCCGACCCGGTTCGACGGCTGCTGCGCGACCAGGACCTCGCGCAGGCGCGCGGCCATCTCGTCGGGGTCGCTCGGACCGTCCGGCCAGGTCAGGTAGACGTCCGCCACCAGCTCGCCGTCGGCGGCGAACTCGTCGACCGCCTTGACCGCCTCGGCCAGCGACTGGAAGTCGACCGCGGTGGTCACGACGCGGCCGTCGCCGGTCGCGGTGCGGTGGTCGGCGACGACGAACGTGCAGCCCGCCACCTTGCTCACCCGGATGTCGCCAAGCGCGCGGTTGCCGTAGTAGCGGCGGCTCAGCACCTCCAGCAGCGGCACGGGGTCCGCGCCTTCGCGGCCGATCCGCCGGCCGACCAGCCGGACGAGCGGCTCGGCGCTGGCGACCATCGCGGAGATCCGCTCGGCGCGATCGGGCGCGTCCGGGTACTGGTCGAGGTGGCGCAGGTGCTTGCGCACGGCCGTGTAGACCTTGGCGCGGGTGCGGCGCAGCAGCGGCTGGGCGAACCAGGCGAACACGACACCGCGCGCCAGGTCCGCGACGGCCGGGAAACGGACCTGGGTGGCGGCGACCAGGTGCTCCAGCGCCAGGCCGACGGTGACACGGTCCGCCTCGGCGGGCGGGGCCTCGTTCATCCACTGGCGCAGCAGGGTCGTCACCACGGCGACGTCGGCGGAGGCGCGCCGCTGGGCCAGGAAGATCCGGAAGACCGCGTCCTCCAGCTCCGGCGTGCGGTCCAGGCCCTCGACGCCGTAGCGGGACAGCACGTGCGTGAGCCGCTGCCGGAAGCTCTCCGACAGCCCGGACCGCTCCGAGTCGAGGTACTGCAGGTAGGTGTGGAAGTACTCGCGGGGGCTGTGCACCGAGGAGGCGGACTTCGACTCCTCGCCGGCGGGCCGGTTGCGGCTCAGTTCGCTCAGGTCGGCGAACAGGCGCAGCAGCTCGACCTCGCCGGCCGGCTCGTGCCCGCCCTCCGCGACGAGCTCGGCGCGCGCGGCCAGGTAGTCGGCGAGCAGGCGCTTCTCGTCCTGCGGGTCGACGTCGAAGCCCAGCAGGAGGCTGCGCAGGTCCTGCAGACCACGCGCGGCCCGCTCGGCCGCGGGCACGTCCACCGGCTCGGACGGCAGGTCCAGCTCGACCTTCCTCGCCGCGGCCGCGGGACCGGCCGCCTCGTCGCCGTCACCCAGCGGCTCCAGGCGGAGCAGGCGGGCGCCCGCCTCCACCTGGGTGCCGACCGACACCGCGAGCTCCCGCACGCGGCCGCGGAACGGCGCGCGCAGCACGGTCTCCATCTTCATGCTCTCGACCACGAGCAGCGGCGCACCGGCCTCGACCTCGTCGCCCGCCTGCAGCGGCGTGGCCACCACGAGCGCGGGCACGGGCGAGCGCACGATGCCGCCCTCGTCGCGGCTGATCCGGTGCGTGATGCCGTCGACCTCGACCAGGTGGATCGGGCCGTGAGTGCTCGTGACGACCTTGAAGCGGACGCCGTTCACGGTGATCTGGCCGCTGTGCTCGTCGAAGCGCTCGATGTCGACGTCGGCCGCGTGCTCGGGACCGCCCGCCGAGATGCCGATGCGGAACCGGTGGCCGCCGGTGCGGGCGACCTGGACGCGATAGCCGACGTCGCGGAGCTTGAGCTCCAGCGCGTGGCCGCTCTCGTGCTGCGACTGCGGGCGGCCGCCGTGCGCGGCGGACAGGAAGCGCTGCCGTGTCACGGCCTCCTCGTCCTCGTAGGCCTCGATGGCGGCGGCGATCAGCGCGATCGCGGAGTGCCGGTGCGACACGAGGGCGCCCTGGGCGCGCACGCGGTCGATCCAGCCGGTGTCGGCGGACCCGTCGATCACCGCGGGCTCGTCGAGCAGCATGCGGACGAAGCTCTTGTTCGTCACGCCGCCCTCGATGATGACGGTCGTCCGCGTCATCGCGCGGCGCAGGCGGGCCAACGCCTCCGCGCGGTCACGGCCGTGCGCGATGATCTTGGCGATCATCGAGTCGAAGTCGGCGGGGATCACGTCGCCCTCGCCGAACCCGGTGTCCACCCGGATGCCGGGGCCGCTGGGCAGCGCCAGCCGGGCGATCCGGCCGGGTGAGGGCGCGAAGTCGCGGTCGGGGTCCTCGGCGTTGAGGCGCGCCTCAACGGCGTGCCCCCACTCCTCGGGCGCGTCACCCTCAAGCTTGCCGCCCGCCGCGACGTGCAACTGGGCCTTCACCAGGTCGACGCCGGTGGTGATCTCGGTGATCGGGTGCTCGACCTGCAGGCGCGTGTTGACCTCCAGGAACGCGAACAGCCGCTCACCGGGGTGGTAGAGGAACTCGACGGTGCCCGCGCCCTGGTAGTCGACCGCGAGCACGAGCCGCTCGGCCGACGCCTTCAGCTCGGCGACCTGCTTGGCGTTGAGGACCGGGGAGGCGGACTCCTCGATGATCTTCTGGTTGCGCCGCTGCACGGAGCAGTCGCGCACGCCCAGCGCCCACGCGTTGCCCTGCCCGTCCGCGATGACCTGCACCTCGACGTGCCGGGCGCCCGTCAGCAGGCGCTCCAGGAACACGACGCCACTGCCGAACGCGCGCGCGGCCTCCTGGCGCGTCAGCTCGTAGGCCCGGGTCAGCTCGTCGGCGTTGGAGACCATCCGGATACCCCGGCCACCGCCGCCCGCGGTCGCCTTCAGCATCAACGGGTAGCCGATCCGGCCCGCCGCCGCCTTCGCGTCCTCCAGGGTCTCCACCGGACCGCGGCTCCACGGCGCGACGGGCACCCCGACCTCTTCTGCGATCAGCTTCGAGCCGATCTTGTCGCCCAGCCTGCGCATCGCCTCGGCGCTCGGGCCGACGAACGTCACGCCGATCTCGGCGCACAGGTCGGCGAACGCCGGGTCCTCCGCCACGAAGCCCCAGCCGACCCAGGCCGCGTCCGCACCGGTCTCGACCAGGGCCTTCCTGAGGACCGCGTGGTCCAGATAGGGCCGGTTCGCGGCGGGCCCCAGGTCGTAGGCGA
This sequence comes from Streptosporangium sp. NPDC004631, assembly GCF_053601935.1. Lineage (NCBI taxonomy): Bacteria > Bacillati > Actinomycetota > Actinomycetes > Streptosporangiales > Streptosporangiaceae > Streptosporangium > Streptosporangium sp. NPDC004631. Next base: position 171,466 of record NZ_JBSGCR010000001.1, read on the forward strand.
TGTCCGCCTCGCGGACGAAGGTGGCCGTCCGGTCGGAGTCCGTGTACAGGGCGACGGTCTCGATCCGTGTCCCCGTCTCCGCGGCTAGGTCCCGAACGGCGTGGATGAGCCGCATGGCGGCTTCACCGCGGTTGACGATGGCGACACGACTGAACACTAAGCGGGCCTTTCGAAGACCGTGAACACGGCGGCCGTCCCCGCCCCAACCGGGGTACATACTCTCGGCTGTCCCCCGGATACGGGAATGGCGGGGAGTAAGCGTGTTTCGCGGCTGGAGTTGTGGGGATCGTACAAAAGCGCCTGTCGGGGCGAGGTGACACGCGGCTGGTGTGGTCTTGGCCGCGCAGCGGCTCGTGGACTCGGGGGCCCGCCCGGACCGGCCGCGGGCGAGGGTGATCCATTTGTCAGGCAGCGACAAAGAGGGCAGATGTGCCCGCTCTGGTGCCGGACGTGCCCCGACGGTGCTCGGCGGGTCTTCGGGGGGCGGCCCCCACAAGCCCGGAAACCCGCGTTGAGACGACCTTGAGGGCTGCGTGCCGCGCCGACCAGGTCGTGTCCGGCTTCCGGCGCCTCTCTTGACGTGGGTTCGGTTCGGTCGCCCGATATCCCCTCGCGGGAGGGTGTCAGCCCTCCAGGCTCAGGGTGAGCCGTAGGGCCAGGCCGGTGTTCCTCCGATGGCCGAGCCGGCGTGCGGCCAGCTCCAGCGCCTCGCGCCGGCCGACCAGCACCACCCACGACTTCGCCCTGGTGACCAGTGTGTACAGCAGTCTGCGGCTCAGCATCACCCCGCCGGCCTCGGCCACGATCGGCGCCACCACGAACGGGTACTCGCTGCCCTGAGAGCGGTGCACGCTGATCGCGTAGGAGTGGATCAGCTCCTCCAGCTCACCGAAGGCGTACTCCACGATCTCCCCGTCGCCGGTACGGATCTCCACCAGGCGCTCCTGCGGGTTCACCGCCGTGACCGTGGCGGTCTCCCCGTTGAACACGCCCTTGTCGTAGTTGTTGCGGATCGGCATGACGCGGTCGCCCACCCTGAAGACCGACGGGCCCGACCAGTGCTCGGCCGTGCCCTCACGCGCCGGGTTCAGCCGCTCCTGCAGTCTGCGGCCGAGCTCCACCGTCCCCGTGACGCCCCCGCGCGTCGGGCACAGCACCTGGACCTGCTCCCGGCCGACGTTCTGCTTTCGGGGGATCGCCTCCGTCGCCAGGTGGATCACCCGCTCGGCCACCTGGGCTGGATCGTCCAGCTCCTCGAACCAGAAGCCACCCCCGCCGGGCAGCGCGGGCAGCTCACCCGCCCGGATCCGGTGGGCGGCCCGCACGATTCCGCTGTCTTGCGCCTGCCGGAAGACGTGGGTCAGCCGGATGCGCGGGATCTCCTCCACGCGCAGCAGGTCGGCCAGCACGCCGCCGGGTCCGATGCTGGGCAGCTGATCGCTGTCGCCGACCAGCAGCAGGTGGCTGCCCGCCGGAATCGCGGCCGTCAGCCGGGTGGCCAGCCGCAGGTCCAGCATCGACGCCTCGTCCACCACGATCAGGTCCGCCTCGGCGGGGGACTGCTGAAACAGCGTGCCCTCCTGCGGCTCCGGCTGCTGGGCGAGCATCCGGTGCACGGTCGTCGCGGGCAGGCCGGTGAGCTCCGACAGCCGCTTGGCCGCTTTACCCGTCGGTGCGGTCAGGGTCACCGTGCCGCCCATCGCCCGCACGGTTGCCGCTATCGTCTTCACCGTGTGGCTCTTGCCGCAGCCGGGGCCGCCGGTCAGGACGGACACGGTGCTGGTCAGCGCCAGGTTCACCGCCGCCCGCTGGTCCTCGTCCAGCCCCTCGTCCTCGGCGAAGGCGCGCAGCGGCAGCGTGGAGCGGGCCCGGCAGAGTCTGGCCAGGTGCGCCGCCAGCGCGACCTCGCGGCTGTGCCGCTCCTTGGCGTACACCACCTGACCGGGGCCGGCCGGGGACGCCTCGGCGACCACCCGGCGCTCGGTGACCAGCGCGTCGACCGCCCGGCGGATCAGATCCTCCTCCTGCTCGACCAGGGCCGCCGCCGCGGCCAGGAGGGCGGGCAGCGGCAGGAAGCAGTGCCCGTCGCGGGCCGCCGCCGCCTCCAGCCTGTCCAGGACCGCCGCCTTGATCCGCTGCGGGCTGTGCTCCGGCACCCCCGATCGCAGCGCGATCCGGTCGGCGGTACGGAAGGCGATCCCCCCGACCTGGCCGATCAGCCGGTACGGATCGCGGGTGAGGACGTCGTGGGAGTCGTTGCCGTACACCTGGTAGATCTTGGCCGCGAGCAGCGGGCTGATCCCGAAGCCCTGCAGGACGACCATCAGCTCGGCGACCGCCTTCTGCTCCGCCCATGCCTGAACGATCTGCGCCTGCCGCGCCGCGCCGATGTTGACGACCTCCCTGAGGCGCTCCGGCTCGGTGTCGATGACCGTGAGGGTCCGCCGGCCGAAGTGGCTGACGATGGCGTGGGCGAGCCTCGGCCCGATCCCGCGGATCAGGCCCGAGCCGAGGTACAGCGTGATGGCGCGTACGGTGGAGGGGGCCACCCGCTCGCACCGCCCGACCATCAGGCGGGTGCCGTGGCGCGGGTGCTCGTCCCACTCCCCCGCCAGCCGCACTCTCTCCCCGGGCTGCACCCCGGCCAGCGCCCGGCCCGAGGCGACGAACCCGGCCGGGCCCTCGGCACTCATCCGCGCGACCGTGTATTCGTCGTCGCGAACGTACACCAGCTGCTCGACGGAGGCTTCCACGTCCGTCGGCGGCGGCTTCGCGAGCACGGTCACCGTACGCTCCCCGGGATCATGTGCGGCACCTCACCACAGGACACTAACCGGCGGCCACGACATTCCCGCCGCGCGGCGTCGGCGACGCCGGCGGGCGGTCCGGGCCCCTTGAAAGCACAAAGCAGGATAAAACACATATATAGGACAAATAGCAATAATTACCCGAAATGAATATGTCACCACAAAATACATATCCAGTATTTTACTGCTTCACAATGAAGCGGGCGGGCCACCCGAAGTCGAAGTCCAATGTAACCCAGGGGTCATATGTATTTCTTTTGCCGCATGCAATATATGGATGGAGTCGCATTTAGCGAATGCCAATCAACGGAAAGGAGCGACCCGGTGAGCGAGATCCAGGACATCGGCAAGGAAGGCCTCGCTGCAGCCCCCAAGATCTGGAGGCACATCGTCCAGCCCAACCAGGCGGCCGCCACCGCGTTCGTCAACAGGGCTCCGGCCCAGGGAGCGGGAGAGGCCGTCTTCTCCAATCGCTCCGACGGAAGAATCGACGTCTACTTCTTCCTCTAAACCGGCGGGTCCAAGCAGAGGCGCGTCATAGCGCCACGCCAGGCCGTCTCGGAAAACGGTCGACGGGACCCCGGTAACCCGCCTTACCTATAACAGGGCCACCCCATCCGGGGTGACCCTGTTCCATGAGGGGACGCGGGCGGAGAACCCGGTTCGCAAAAGATGTTCGTCACCGGTTCCGCTCCCGGCTTCGAGACCGAGAAGTTCGCCGCGGCGCGGAAGCCCCATCCCGTCAGCGGCGGCACCGCCCGGACTCGGGCGATCCACCGGGAGTCCCGCCAAGGATCCCACGATCCGGTCGATCGGTCCCGGCCGGACGCCCACCACACCGAGCCCGCCGACCTGGCCGGACCGCGTCGCGTCGCGTCGCCGAATACGACCGGACGACCGACTCACGCCAGGCGGTCCAGGACGCCGGTCTGGGCCAGCATGGCGAAGCGGTCGGGCACCCCCCAGTGCTCCACGATGCGGCCGTCGACGACGCGGGCGACGTCGAGCACGGTGAAGTCGACGGCGCGACCGCTCGGCGGCCCGAAGAACGGGCCGGTCGCCGTCCCCCGGGCACGCACCCGCACCCAGATGGTGTCCCCCCACTCGACGGAGTCCTCAATGGTGAAGGAGATGTCCGGCACGGCGCCGTGGACGTCGCGGATCGCGTCCTTGACGTGCTGGATCGCCTCGGCGCCGGTGCCGGACAGACCGAACTGGTGCTCCACCAGGTCCGGTGAGCAGAGCCGGTCGGCCACGCCGCCATCCCCGGTGGCGAAGCCCTCCTCGAAGATGCGCCGCATCACGGTGAAGGCCTCGGATCGGCCGTGGCCGGCGGGAGGTGAGTCGGTGACGGTGTTCATGGCATCCTCTCCTGGCAGGGGCGGGACGTCGGCCGTCCGGTAGGCCCCAATTGAGTCGAGTGATGCTCGATTCAATACAGTAAAACTAGGATCAAAGGAGACGGCCGTCAAGACTCCACGCACCTACCGCTCCACGCTGCGGGAAACACAGGCTCGCGAAACCCGTCGCCGCATCGTGGCGAGCGCCCGGGAGCTCTTCCTTGAGCTGGGCTATCCCGCGACGACGATCGCCGCCGTGGCACGCCGGGCGGGTGTCTCCGCCGACACGATCTACAACGCCTTCGGGTCGAAGAGCGCGCTCCTCAAGGAGGTCCTCGACGTCGTCATCGGCGGGGACGACGAGGACGTCGCGCTGCTGGAGCGGGCCGGCCCGCAGGCCGTACGCGCCGAACCCGACCAGCGGCGCCAGATCGCCCTGTTCTCCGCGGGGATGACCGGCCAGCTCGAACGCGTCCGCCCCATGGACGACATACTGCGCGGCGCCGCGGCCGTCGACGCCGCGGCGGCGGAGCTGCGCACCGACCTGCAGGTCCGGCAACGCCGCGAGGCGGTGCGGGCGGTCGTGGCCTGGATCGCCGCCCACGGACCGCTCCGTGACGAACTCGCCCAGGAGGACGCCGCGGCGATCGTCTGGACACTCACCTCGCCGGAGGTCCACCTCATGCTGCGCGACACCTGGGGGTGGTCGCGGGAACGGTACCAGGAGTGGCTGCGCGACACCCTGACGGCGAGCCTGCTGCCCGCCTGACGCCAGCCGCCCGGCCGTGACCGGCCGCCGGATCCGACGACGACATCATCCGGCACACCTTCCAGCGGATCGGGGCCAGCGTGACGGGGCGGCGGATGAACGATCCCCGCCGATCCGGACACCGGAGGACCGCCGACCGTGAACCGAAGCGGTTCCGCGTTGAGAGCATGGATACCGTCGGCGTTTCTCGGCGGCGCACGGCCTGGCGGAGGGGAGACGACGGACCGGCCGGCACGTGGTCAGTTTCCCGGGCCACCGTGTTTCCTGGTGATGAGGATGCCGTCGTCGTCGCTGAACAGTTCGGCGCCCGGGTGGAAGGTGGCGCCGCCGAAGGTGACGGGGACGTCGCGTTCACCGACGCCGTCCTTGCGGCTTTTACGAGGGTTGGAGCCGAGGGCCTTGATGCCGAGGTCGAGGTCGCACAACGCGGCGACGTCGCGGACGGCGCCGTTGATCACCACCCCCGACCATGCGTTGGCGAGGGCGATACCCGCGATGACGTCGCCCATCAGCGCGGTGTGCAGCGATCCGCCGCCGTCGACGACGAGGACGCGCCCCTTCCCGGGTTCGGACAGGGCGGCCCTGAGCAGCACGTTGTCCTGGTGGCAGCGCACGGTGGCGATCAGGCCGTGGAAGGCGCGCCGCCCGCCGTAACGGCGTAGTTGCAGGTCGCAGGAGTCGAGCTCCTCGCCGCGCTCGTCGTACAGATCCGCGGTCACGATGTGCATACTCTGCCTTTCTCGTGGTTGTTCGCAGGTCTCGTTCAGTCCGGCGGCACCGGGGACGAACATCCGTCCGGCACGGTTGCCGGCCGGAGACTCGGATCCGCCCGCCCGGTTGAGAGGCGCCGGCGCGGGCGGGGGCTACCAGTGTGCCGGGCGGGTGAGTGACGGCGGCAACCTGGTCTCGGCATCACCCCTCGCCGCGTCCAGCTGGGACTGGATGAGAAAGATGCTCCCGGTGAGGTCGGCGCCGCCGAGGTCGGCATCCCTGAGGTCGGCCCCGATGAGGTCGGCCGTTCTCAGATCGGCACCCCTCAGATCGGCGCCGATGAGGTACGCCCCTCTCAGGTTGGCGCCCCTGAGGTCAGCGCCCCTGAGCCTGGCCCCGATGAGGTCGGCCCCCCTGTGGTCCCTCCTCCTGTGCCGGACCTCGGCTCGCACGAGCTCACTCACGCGCAGCAGCAGGGCGTTGACCTCTCGCCGGCATGCCGCCACATCGACGCGCCCCAGATCTCCGGGGGCGCCGCGAGTGAGGCGCTCGACCTCCTCCAGCGCGAGGCCGAGCTCGCCGTGGAGCGGGCGGGCCGGTCGCAGCGTCAACGCCTCGGTCAGATACCAGAGCAGCTCGTGGAGGTCCCGCATGATCGGGAACACCGCGAACATCTGTTTCGCGGTGCGCGGGGCCCGCCGCCAGTCCTGCCCGCCGAAGGTGACCTGGGAGACCTTCTGCCCCGCCCCGAAGCAGTCGTAGACGGTGCACCCCCGAAAGCCCCGCGGCCTGAGGCGGGCGTGAATACCGCAGCGGAAGTCCGATCCCAGATTGGGACAGGCCTGCCCGGCGTGCTTGTCGATCGCGAAGTCCACCGAGGCGGAGAAGGCCGGCGCGACACAGCACAGCGCGAAGCAGTTCTCGCAGTCGGCCCGCAGGCCACGGCGATCTCCCCCGGCGGCGGGCCCCGCGTGTTCGGGTCTTTCGGGCAACGTGCGGAATCTCCTGTGCGAAGCAGCCGTACTGCGTGGGCGGCGCCTTCACACCGCCTTCACAACGCACCCTAGCCGACCTCGCCCGGGCGGTCGCCGCGGGCGGGCTCCGGCCCGGCCCACCCCCCCCCGCGGCCAGGACCCGGCACTTCAGCGGGTGTAGGTCACCTCGGGGAAACGGGGTGAGGACCTGTCCAGCAGGTGACCGCGGCCGCGCAGGTGCAGGTCGAAGAAGGCCCGGGGGTAGGCGCGCTGGAACGCCAGCGCCCGCGCGGCCGGAATGGTGCCGACCATCTCCTCAAGCTGCTTCGGCGACAGTCCCAGCAACGGCGCGACCAGCGGTATGAGCCGCGCGTCGTCACCGAAGGAGTTGTGCGCCGCGCCTTTCAGGGTCAGGTTGAGCCGCCACCCGCGCAGATGCAACCAGAACCTCCGCAGGACGGGGTTGGCCGCCATCCCGCCCTTACCCGGGGTGTCCACCACCATGTAGGGCCGGTCCAGCCCGGCCTCCACGACAGGTCCGGACGCGGCGCCGTCCAGGCCCATCCCCGCCCTGATCCGCCTGTCGGCGAACATGGCCGAGGCGGTGGCCGCTCCGCCGAGGGAGTGACCGAACATGCCGATCCGCTTGAGGTCCAGGCCGCCGGACAGGCCCCTGGGCAGCGCCCTGTGCCCGGCGTCGGGGTTGCGGCCCGCCTGGAGGGCGGCAAGCCGGTCGAGCACGAACCGGGTGTCGTCGACGCGCACCTTGACCGCTCCGCCGAAGTCGGTGATCTCCCCGTCCGGGTTCACCGCGACCCTGTCGCCGGGGAACTGCACCACGGCCGCGTCATAGGTGTGGTCGATCGTGACCACCAGATACCCGCGGCTGGCCAGCTCCTCCACCACGCCGGTACCGAAGGAGCGCGAGGCGTTGGCGCCGGGGGAGTACAGCACGACCGGCAGCCGGCCCGCACGCCGGTCGACGGGCGCCCCCTCGTGGGCGTGGGTATCCCCCAGCAGCACCTTGCCCGGCGGCACCCCGATGTCGCGCAGATACCGGGTGGCGGCGGCGCCGGGCATCCACGGCGCCACCGGGTACCGGCCCACCTCCCGCGCCGGGTACCACAGGCCGACCATGAGCTCCCGCTTCGGTACGGACGCCACCCACGGGTCCTTCCTGGACTCGTCGACCAGATGCAGCGAGACCGTGCCGATCCGGTGGGGGCCGGACGGCTCCGGCAGGATCAGCCGCACCGGTCCGGGATCGGCCGCCGCGGTGGCTCCCGTGGTCGTGGTGACAGTGGTGGTCGCGGTGACGGCCAGCAGCGCCGCGGCGCAGGCCATGACTCTTGTTCTGATCATGTCCTCCACGGTTCCGCACCACCTGGGCCGCGTCATCGGGCCACAGTAGGGACCCCGGGTCGGCCCAGGACGCTACGGAAGGGCTCCTCCCCCTGGAGGAGTCACCCCACAGGACGACGTCCTTTCGGTGGATCCCCGCGATGACCTGTGTGGATACCGTTGAAACATGAACGATCACGACCCGCGCCCCCCGGTGCCGCGGCGGCCGCGCCACGGCCGCTGGGTCGCCGTGGACGTCGTCGCCGCGATCCTGCTCACCACCGGCTTCGGCGCCGCCCTCCTGGTGACGGGCCTGTCACCCGTGCCGGCGGCCGCGGTCTGCCTTCCCGTCGCGGTGCGCCGGCTGTGGCCTCTGCCGACGCTGTGGGCGGTACTGGCCTCGGCGACGGCGGCGCTGCTCACCGGCTGGGAGGAGCCCTACCTCGTGGTCGCCGTCGTCCTGTACACCGTCGCCCTGCTGGAGCCGCGACGGCGGGCGGCCACCGCCCTCGCCGTCTCCCTGGCAGTGATCGCGCCGGCCCTGTGCCTGACCACGGAGCCGTCGTCGTGGACGCGGGCGCTGTCGGCCACCGTGTTCAGCTGGCTGCTGATGGGCCTGTCGTGGACGGTCGGCTCCGCCGTACGGGAGCAGCGGGCACTCGCCGTACACATGGCGGAGCAGTCGGCCATCCGCGCGGTGGCCGACGAGCGTCTGCGGATCGCCCGGGATCTGCACGACGTCGTCGCGCACAGCATGAGCCTGATCACACTCAGGGCGGGGGTCGCCGGCCTGGTCGCCGAGACACGGCCGCAGGAGGCCCGCGCCGCGCTGCGGCTCATCGAGACCACCGGCAGGTCGGCGCTGACGGAGATACGCCACATGCTCGGCATCTTGCGCTCCGACACCGACCGGCCGACCCTGGAACCCGTTCCCCGGCTGGAGGACCTGTCGGCACTCGGCGCCCGCGCGGGCGTCCAGGTCGACCTGAACGTCGGCGTGGACGCGGTGCTGCCCGACGGCGTGGAGCTGACGGTCTACCGGATCGTCCAGGAGGCACTGACGAACGTGGTCAAACACGCGAGATCAGCCCGCTGCTCGGTGGCGGTCACCTCACCGGAACCGGGAGTGGTCGACGTCGAGGTGACCGATGACGGGCCGGGCACGCCCGGAGGAGGTCGCATCCCCCGAGGGCACGGACTCACCGGGATGGCGGAACGGGTCATGGTATACGGCGGTTCCTTCACCGCGGGCCCGCGCTCCGAAGGCGGCTTCAGAGTACACGCCCGCCTGCCCTTCGAACACGGGGAGTCACGATGACCGAACCGACCACGGTGGTCATCGCCGACGACCAGGCACTGCTGCGCGCCGGTCTCCGCATGCTGGTGGAGACCACATCCGACATGGTCGTGGTCGGTGAGGCGGCCACCGGCGAGCAGGCCGTGGAGCTGGCCGGTCGGCTGCGACCCGACGTGATGCTGATGGACGTGCGCATGCCCGAGACGGACGGTCTGGAGGCCACCCGGCGCGTCCGCGCCGCATGCGGCGGAACCGCGGCGCGGATAATCATCCTGACCACGTTCGACCTGGACGAGTACGTCTACGCCGCGCTACACGCCGGAGCCAGCGGCTTCCTTCTCAAGGACATCCCCCCGGCCGAACTGCTCGCCGCGATCCGCGTGATCGCCTCCGGCGAGGCACTGCTCGCCCCCACCGTCACACGTCGCCTCATCGCCGAGTTCGCCCGGCGGTCCGCCCCCACCCCGCCACTCGCCCGTGAACTGTCCCACGTGACCTGCCGGGAACGTGAGGTGCTGCTGCTCGTCGCGCGTGGCCTGACCAACCCGGAGATCGCCCAACATCTGCGGCTCAGCGTCTCCACCGTCAAGACGCACATACGGCGCCTCCTCGGAAAGCTGGCCGTCCACGACCGCGCCCATCTCGTCATCGTCGCCTACGAAACAGGGCTGGTCACAGCATCGGCCACCGACCGGACACCCGGCCGGACGACACCGCGGTAGACCGGTACGGCACCGCGGTCACCGCCTCAGATGCCGTCACGCGAGACGGGGCAGGTCATGCAGTGGGCGCCACCCCGGCCCTTGCCCAGCTCGAAACCCTCGATCTCAACCACCTCGACGCCGTGCTCGCGCAGCTTACGGTTGGTGAACTGGTTCTTGTGGTAACCGACCACGACCCCCGGCTCCAGGGCGAAGAAGTTGCTGCCGGAGTCCCACTGCTCGCGAGCCTGCTGGTTGTCGTCCCCGCCGGTGGAGATGATGTCGAGCCGGGCAATGCCCAGGGCGTCCTCGACCGCGCCGATGAAACTCCGCTCGACGTGGACGTCCAGCGTGCCCTCCTTGTCACCCGGGCGCAGCGAGTAGGTGGTGGCGGTGTCCAGAAAAGGCAGGTAGGTGGTCGCCTTGTCGACATCCAGGAAGGTGAACACGGTGTCCAGGTGCATGTAGGAGCGGCGCTTGGGCACGTTCACCGCGATGACGCGCTCTGCGGCACCGGCGGCGAACATCGCCAGCGCGATGTGCTCGATCGTGCGCGCGGTGCTGCGCTCGCTGAGGCCGATGACCACGGTCTTGTTACCGATGGGCATCATGTCGCCACCCTCCACGGCCGCCTTGCCGTAGTCCTCCTCGTTGAACTCGGCGTCGTCCCCGCCCCGGGGATACCAGTAGGCGAAGTCCTCCCCGGCGAACATCGGATGATGATGGTAGATCGTGCTCTGGTGCATGGTCTCCAGCAGCCGGGCGTGCCAGAACATCGGATTCAGCGCGACCCCGCCGTACAGCCACGCCGCGGGATCGCGCTGGTAGAGGGAGTTGGGCAGCGGCGGCAGGATGAACTCCTGCGCATCGACCGAGGCCGCCACCAGGGAGTGGGCGTCGAAGCCGGCGACGCCGAACTCCTCCTTGGTCAAGCCGCCGATCAGGTGCGTGGCCAGGTCCGTGCCGCTCCAGGTGGACAGCTTCTCCCGGACCGCGTCCACCAGGGCCGGCCCGACGGTCAGGTGGGTGACGGCCTGCTCCACGGCCTGCCGCTTGGCGTCCAAACCCGAATCCAGCGCCTGGGCGAGCAACTCCTGGTGGTAAAGGACCTCGATGCCGCGCCCGCGCATCATGCCGACGAACGCGTCGTGCTCCCTCTGGGCGTGCTCCACCCACAGGATGTCGTCGAAGAGCAACTCGTCGTTGTTGGTGGGAGTGAGCCGTTTCAGGCTCAGGTCGGGCCGGTGGACGATCACCGTGTGCAGCCTGCCGACCTCGGAGTGGACGCCAAGGGGATGAGTGGTCATTTCATGCCTCCGTCGTAGATGTGGTGCTGCCCACGTGTCCCGGGCGCCCCGGGCGCACCCTCCCCTCCCCCGGCCGCCCCTCACCGGCGGACGCGCCGAAACCGGTGGCGCCGTCCCCGGGAGCACACCGCCCTCACCGGCTTGATAGCCTCACCTTAAAGTAACCGATCACATACTTTAAGTAAGTAAAGAGGGGCGGGAATCTCACCCCCTCTGCGGAGGAGGCCACGTGACACCGTCCATCGACGAGGCGGTCCTGCTGTTCCTGACGCTGTTCGCCCTGTACAGCCCACTTGCCGCCCTGTCGTCCTACCTGCCGATCGTAGGCCGCCTTCCCCCGGGAGATCGGCGCCGCCTCGCCCTGGGACTCTTCTGCTACGTCGCCGTCTTCGCCCTGACCGCCATCTGGATCGGCGAGCCGCTCCTGGAACTGCTCGGCATCACCACCGCCGCGCTGACGGTCACCGGCGGCATCGCGCTGCTGTACGCCGCGATTCCCATGATGCGCGGCGTCGAGGAGCCCGCCCCGCAACCCGCCGGCTCCTCGGACGGCGCGGACACCCCGGCCGCCGAGGGCGCCTCCTGGCGATCGGTGCTGCTCACACCCGTCACCTTTCCGCTGACCGTCGGCGGCACCACCTTCGGAATCCTCGTCGCCTTCCGCGCCTCCGCGGCGAGCACCGGCGCCGTGATCGGCCTGTCCGTCGCCGGACTCGCCTACGCCGCCCTGACCGGCGTCACCCTCTACGCCGCCGGCCACCTGGAACGCCGCGTCTCCCCGCAGAACCGCATGCTCCTCGAACGGATCGCCGGCATCCTGCTGGTGGCCATCGCCGTGACGCTGCTGTTCAACGGCGGCACCCGGATGGTCATCGACGCGCTCAACAATATGAAACGCCTCTGAGACCCGCCCCCTGCCGAACAGCCGGACATCTCGCCCGAAAACCTACGCCGACCTGTGACGCGACAAGGACCTCCCCTTCCACAGCCGGCTCAGCGGCCACCACGGCCGGCTGTCATGCTCAACGGCCGGCTGCTCCGCCGACTGGAGAACCACGACGGCGTCCGTCCCGCCTCCGGGCGCGGCCGCCAGCGTCACCTCTCCCCCACAGGCGTGGGCGAGCTGACGGACCAGGGACAACCCCAGCCCCGTACCGTCATTGGGCGCCCCGGGAGCCCGCCAAAACCTGTCGAACGCCCGCTGCCGATGCATCTCACTCATCCCCGGCCCCTGGTCGATGACGTGAAGCGCCACCGTCGTCGGGTTCTCACCCGACCGCCCGGTACGGGGAAGACGGCATTCGACCGTCAGGGTGCCCCCCGGGGGGGAGACCCGCAGCGCGTTGGAGAGCAGATTGTCGATGATCTGCTCAACCGCACCCGGCACGGCCCACACCCTGCCCGCCCCCTCCCCCTCCACCAGCAGCCGGACCCCACGGTTTTCGGCCAGCGGACCCCAGGTACGCGCTCTCTCCTGAATCACCGGAGCCAGGTGCGTCGGCTCACGCGCCGTCGTGTGCTCGGCGAGCTTGGCCATGGTCAACAGCCTTTCGACCATGCGCGCAAGCCGATCGGTCTCGGCGAGGGCGGCATGCAGATTCCCATGAGCGTGGTAGGCGATATCGGGTTCGAGGTTCTCCAGCCGCAGCCGGAGCGCGGTAAGCGGAGTCCGGAGCTCATGCGAGGCGTTCGCCGCGAAGGACCCCTGTGAGGCGAGCATCCGCTGCAGACGCAGCGCCGTCTCGTTGAACGTCTCCGCCAGCCTCCGCACCTCCCGGGGACCGGAGATGGCCGAGGCCAGCTTGAGCAGATGCCCGGTGGCGAGGAGATTCATCGCGTTCTCCAACCGGCGGATCGGCCTGGTGATCCACCGGCTGAGCGCGAGCACGACCACGACCACGGTGAACATCACCATGAGCGCCACGGCGGCCAGAAGCAGCCACACCGCATCCGCACCGGTCTCAAGCGCGGCCCGGGGAATGGTGATGCGCACCGCGCCACCCGCGTCGATGGGGACCGCGATGTGGAGAACCTCGATGCCTTCGATACGGGAGCGGCGCATCGCGGTGGATCGCCGAGCCTGGAGAGCGGTCTTGATCTCCTGTTGATGATGGAGGTCGTGCCAGTCCTCACCCAGCATCCAGCGGGAGCCGACCAGCAGCTGACCGGCCTGATCCACGATGGCCACGTTGCCGCGGATTTTCTGGCTCTCCACGTAGGCGAGCCTGGGGAGCTGGTCCGGCCGTCCCGCCTTGAGGATCTGGTTGGCGGAACCGGCGAGCAGATGAGCCTCGTGCTTGACGACACCGGTGCCCCGCTCCCGTCCCGCCTGCACATAGAGGTATCCCAGCGGAATCTCCAGGCAGGACAGCACCACGACCATGAGGGCGAGATGGCTCAGCACGAGGCGGAGAACCATAAGGCGGGCTCAAGGAGAAGAAAAGGGGACGGAGGCGTACACGCTCAGCCGGTAACCCACACCACGCACCGTTTCGATCATCGTCGGGTCGCCGAGCTTACGCCGGAGAGTCGCCACGTGGAAGTCCAGGGTCTTCGTCGACCCGAAGAAGTCGCTCCCCCACACACTGCGGAGAATCTGACTCCGGGAGTACACGGCCCCCGGATCCTGACAGAGCAGAGCCAGCAGGTCGAACTCCTTCGGGGTGAGCGTGACAAGCTGGGAGTTCACCTGAACCTGACGGGCCCGCCGATCCAGCACCAGCTCGTTCACCGACTTCGCGGCCCCCAGGGAGAGCCCCTGAGGCGCGGGCGTGGAGTGGACCAGGGCCGAGCGGGTACGGCGAGCCACCGCCCGCATCCGCGCCACGAGCTCGCGCAGGCTGAACGGCTTCGTCAGATAGTCGTCCGCGCCCATCTCCAGTCCGACGATGCGGTCCACCTCCTCACCGCGGGCGGTCAGCATGATGATCGGGACCTCCGAGGACTGCCTGAGCTGCCGGCACACGTCGATGCCGTCCATGTCGGGCAGTCCGAGATCCAGGAGGACCATTTCACCGGGCGTGGCCCGCAGCGCGTCGGCGCCCGTCGTGACCCGTTCGACGGTGAACCCGTACCGGGTAAGCCCGTCGATCAGAGGTTCGGTGATCATGTCGTTGTCCTCGATGAGTAGCACCTGCATCCGTGCTTCCATCCACTGGGAAACATATGTCAGGAATTCGTTCCTGGAGAGGATCGGCTATATTTCCAGGTGTACTGTGTTTACAGTATTTCGCACGTCTGCATTTCTTCTGATCATATTGATCGCACCGGGCCCCGGCGTCCGCCCGGAACTCCGTCCCGGGCGGGTTTCATTTCCGTACCCGCTCCTCCACTGCGGCGGCCCGGCCGAAAACGATCTGGGCTAGAACCGGGACCGGCCGGCGTGGCTTTCGAGTCGGCTCTCGTCCCGGCCACCGGGAACCTGTGGATACTCCGCGAACCACACGTCAGGGTTTGTGTCGTCCATGGGGCCGGGCTCCGGAGGGTCGGGATCGGGATCGGGATCGGACACCTCGGCCGGCGGAAGCAGCAGCACCACCTGTTCGCTACCGCCCCGCCGTTGCTGTTCCGCCCAATCCTCGACCTGGCTGCGGAAGGCGAGGTCCAGGTGCGAGACGCCCTGCATGTCGACGTGGATCCGCTTCCTGCCGGCGATCGAGTCCAGTGTCTCGTTCAGCTTCGGCAGCCGCAGGAACGTCGCGTTGCCCTCGATGACGACGTGGGCGGTGTCCCCTCCGGCGCTCCCCTTGTAAGAGGTGTGGATGTGCAGCCGGGACATGCGGAGCGCCGCCAGGATGATCGCCGCGGCCAGTCCGGCCAGCACACCCTCCAGCAGGTTCGTGGCGACGATCGCCAGGGTGCTGATGACCATGACCACACCCTCGCCACGGTCGCGCTTCCACATCTGCGGGAACTGCCCCGGGCTGAACAGCTTCCAGCCGCTGTGCAGCAGGATACCGGCCAGTACCGACGTGGGAATCAGCGCCAGCAGCTTGGTGAACAGCAGGCAGAACGCCAGCAGCCAGACACCGTGCATCACGCGGGACACCTTCGTCTTCGCGCCCGCCTGCACGTTGACCGAACTACGGGCGATCACCGCGGTCATCGGCAACGCCCCCAGGAAACCGCAGAGGGTGTTGCCGACGCCCTGGGCGAACAGCTCCGCGTTGTACTGCGTCCGCTGACCGTCGTGCATGCGGTCCACCGCGGCGGCGCTGAACAGGGTCTCCGCCGAGGCGATGACCGCGAAGGTGACCGCCAGAGTGATCAGCTCGGGGTCCGCGAGCTCCAGCAGACTGGTCAACGGAGTGAAGTGCACGGCCCCCAGCAGGTCACCGATCACGACCCGCTTGACCTCGACACCCGGCAGCGCCGCGATCACAGAACCCAGCACGACCGCCACCAGCGGAGCGGGAACCTTGCTCACCGGCGCGGGCAGCTTCTTCCACAGTGCGCACAGGCAGACCGTGGAGACCCCCAGGAGAAGCGCGACGACCGCGTGCGGATTGGCCAGAGTCGAGGAGAGCAGATGCGGGAGCCCGGCGATGTTCTTCAGCGCCGAGCCGAGCTGCTTGGCGTCGACCAGCGCATAACTCTGGCTGAGCACCAGCGGAAGACCGATGCCGGCGAGCATGCCCTGGACCACGGCCAGGGAGATGGCCTGGAACAGGCGACCCATCCGCAGAATGCCCAGCACGATCTGGATGACCCCCGCGGCGAACACCACCGGGCCGAGCACCGCCACACCGTGAGCGCCGACGGCCTCCAGCACCAGAGTGGCCAGCCCCGCGGCCGGCCCGCTCACCTGCATGGTGCTCCCCGGCATGAGCCCGACGACGATCCCCCCGATGATGCCGGAGATGATGGCGAGCTCGACCGGTACGCCGGAGGCCGCGCCGATACCGATACACAGCGGAACGGCGACCAGGAAGACGACGAGCGAGGCGAGAAGGTCAGGGCCGATCGACGAGGAAAGAGAGGTGTCCTGTTTGGGACGCGCACGCTTTGAGTGACGCGGGCCGTACGTCCGACCTGGTGCCATCAAGTACTCCTCACTCCTCGCCCGGAGTCGACCACACGTTCCGCGAGCGGAACTCGCCGTGTTCGTCGAGCTCCTTCAGCTCGCCGGTGTCGACCTGGTAGACCCAGCCGTGCAGCTTCAGCCGCCCGGCCTCCACCTCGCGCTTGACCATCGGGTAGGCGCTGAGGGTCCGCAGCTGCGCGACCACGTGCGGCTGCACGAACTCCAGCAGCGCCCGGTCCCGCGGCGGCCCCGGCACCCCCTCCAGGCCCGGCCGCGCCAGGTCCAGCCAGCCGTTCACCCCCGGAAGCGCCGACAGGTCCTCGCCCCGCGCCACCGCCCCCACCGCCCCGCAGTGCGAGTGCCCGCAGACCACGATGTTGCGGACCTCCAGCACCCCGACCGCGTACTCGATCGTCGCCACCTCCCCCGACGCCACCGACCTGTCGTGCGGCGGCACGATGTTGCCCGCGTTCTGCAACTCGAACAGGTCACCCGGTCGCGCCGAGGTGATCAGCGCCGGAATCACCCGCGAATCCGAGCAGGAGATGACCAGCGCCTGCGGCCACTGACCGTTGGCCAACTGCCGATACTCCTGTCCCTGGTCGACGGCACGACGCCAGAACGTGCGCGCGTTCATCAGTAAGCTGTCCAAGAAAGCCTCCTTGGTCCGGGTTTCTCCGCACCGTAATGAGTGGCCGATGAGGAGCGGGCCAGAGGAAAGCTTGAACATGGTTAGCGTTCGGCGAGCGAACGTAAGGGGCGCCGGCAAACATAAAGGCCAGTGGCCGCGGGCACCGATCACAGGCCGGCGACACCCTGGCCGCAACGGAACACGCTCCGCACACTTCGGCACATCGCCGACGGGCACAACCGGGCTCCACACCAGCGTGGCACCCGTCTTTCCCCTAATCCGGTCGGCACAATCAGACGGGCAGCCAGGTCGGCACGGTCACCCGGACGACCTCCCAGACCGTTCCACAGCACCGGCCCCGCCCTCTCACCCCCGGCAAGAGTGGATCGCCGACACCCGGGCACCCGCCCACCAGGAGGAATACATGCGTCCTGTCATAGGGATGGGAGTGGCCGCCGCTCTCATGATGGGTCCGAACGTCTCAGCCGAGGCTTCCCGCGCACCCTCCACCACGCCGTCCGTGAGCACCCGAAAGACCGGTGGCGACCACATCCCCTCCGAGTGGAAAACCCGCACATCGCTCCGAGTGCTGCCCCGTTCGCCACGCCAGCGGAACATTGTTCGGATATTCGCGCACTGCCCCAAGAAGGCGAATCACGCGATTATCGGCTCCACCGCCTTCACCCTCAAAGGATCGAGGAGGCTGTACCGGGAGGTTGGCCTGGGTCTTTCCGACAGGGGACTCGGAACCCGGAGCGCCTCCATCTCCTACTACGCGCTCCTGGGGTTCCACCAGGTCTGCATGAAGTGCGTGAAAGTCACGATCGACCAGGAAACCCGCCTCAGGAGGATCCAGGTCATCGGCCGGGATTCCGCACCGCTCCGGATACGCAGGTTCAGAGCCGAGCAGTTCTTCGACTGACCACGGCCGGAGTGGTCAACGGAAACCCCGGACGTCCTCGATGGACGGCCACACCTCTCCACCGCGGCGAAGACGCGGAACGCGGGCCGGGGTCCTCCTCACCTCTCGGCGTCAAGACAGCCCGGCGGAAAACGTGCGCCCTCAACGGAGCGATCCACACCCCGGACACGGTCCCCACCGCACTCGACAACCGTCCCCGGCGTCTCCGCCCGCCGTTCGGCGCCCACGACGGCAACCGGACACCCCTCGGCGCCAATCGCCACACAGGCGACGGACACGGCCGGCACTCGCCGGCCGGCAGATCCCACGGTCGGACCCGCTCAAGCGGCCAGCGCGGGCCGCCCGGTAACACCACCCGGATCTCGTCGCCGGGACAGGCCTCTCCACCGGCAAGAACGCCCCCTTGCGGGTGAGATCACCGCCCCTGTCACGATCCAGAACCGCCTTCAGCGACTTTCGCCGAAACCCGCGGACGCGCCACACGGGCGAACTCATCGCGACTCCCAGGACACAGACGGTAAGCGCGAATCCTCGCGATCATGACGCGCACCCTCCACGCCACCGGCGCGACCGACCGGCCCCCGGGCCGGCGATCCATTACAGATACTGACCCGCCTCGGCGCTGTCGGTCCTCGACACGCGCACCGACACCACATTGGCCAGATTGATCACCAGGCCGTCCATGTCGGTCTCACGGTTGTATCTCGCCCGGGTCAGCACCAGGCTGCGCCGTTCGTCCAGAGCACGAGCCGCCGCCTCCAACGCCTCGGTCTTCCCGGAGAAATCCCTGCTCACCACGGAGACGTCCTCACCGCCCACCAGGTGAAATCGAATGATCAGTACGGTGTCGTCAGGCACGGTCGGCTCCTTTCGCCAGAATCCGCAAGGGGTACCTACCCATTTGGCAAGCCGTTGTCGTCGATGTGCGGCACATCGACGACCCATCCGGATCGGACGGACGAGGCTCCACCGGAGTTCGGTGCGACCCGGGGCCCGCGTGTCAACCCTGGAGTCCCTCGGAACGGAGGCGCCCGCTCTTCTCTTTGTTTTTGGGGGCCGAGTCTTCAGTCCGCTGTAGATGATCTTGAACTCGACCAGGCGCCTTTACAATGTAGATTAATAAGTGTGCCGAGTACGGGATCCTCCCCGGACGCCGGTCCGCAGAAAAACCGGGCCCCGTTGAACCAGACGCCCCGCCGGCCGCGTACCGCCTGCTGGATCCGGAACTCGGAGGATCTCAGCGATACGACAGGACACGTTGTGACGGCGGTACCATCGCCGATTGATCATCCCGGCACCGAACCGACCCCCCGGAGACGTCCGACCATGGCGACGAGAGGCGGGCTGCGGCACTGGATCCGCCGCCTGCGACCCGTGACCGAACTTGACGACGAACTGGTCGTCGCCGAGCTGTACCGCGAGTATCACCGCCCGCTGCTCACCTTCGTCGTGCGGCTCACCTTCGGCGACCGGCAGTGGGCCGAGGACGTGGTCCAGGAGACCATGATCCGTGCCTGGCGCAGCGCGGATCGGCTGGACCCCGGTGTCACCTCCCTGATGCCTTGGCTGGCGACGGTGGCCAGACGTATCGTGATCGACGATCGGCGACGTAAGGAGGCGCGGCCTCAGGAGGCGGGCGAGGGACCGCTGGAGAACGTGCCGATGCCCGATGAGATGGAGGATCTCCTGCGCCAGGTGATCGTGTCCGAGGCGCTCAAGTCGCTCTCCCCCGCGCACCGGGAAATTCTCAACGAGACGATCCTGCGAGACCAGTCGGTGAACGACGCCGCCGAGCGACTCGGCATTCCGGTGGGCACCGTGAAGTCCCGGGTCTACTACGCCGTCCGGGCGTTGCGTGTGGCACTTGAGGAGAGAGGGGTGACGGCGTGAACCATCGGGTTGAGCACACCGACGTCGGTGCCTACGCCCTGGGCCTGCTGGAGGGGCGGGACCACGCGGCGTTCGAGGCCCACCTCGCGGACTGCCCGTCCTGTACGGCGGAGCTCACCGGAATGTCGGGCATCGTCGGGATGCTGACAGGTGTCGGGCCCGTCGAGGACGAGGCCGGCACCGTACCGGACCCGGGCATGGCCGGCGTCACGCCGGATCTGGACAGGGACGGCGCGACGCCGGTCGGCTTGATCGATCTGGTGCACCGCAGGAGGCGCGCCGAACGCCGCGCTCGCAGGGGCACCTACGTGATCGCCACCGTGGCCGCGGCCGTCCTGGTCGCCGGTGGGATCACCGTGGGCGCCTCGTTCAACGACACCGGTTCCGCGGTGGTGGCGGACCATCCCGGCCACGGCCCCGCCCAGGAGATGTTCGAGCGGGGCGAGAAGCACGGGGCAACCGGCGCCATGGGCGTCTCGGGAGTCGTGGCGCTGGAGGGCAAGGGCTGGGGCACACACGCGGCTCTGCAGCTCAGGGGGGTGCGCGGGCCGCTGGAGTGCGAGCTGATCGCCGTCTCCACCTCGGGTGAGCGGCGGGTGGTGACCGGCTGGGCGGTCCCCGTCACGGGATACGGCGTGCCCGGTTCGCCCGCCCCGCTCTACGTCCACGGCGGGACCGCCCTCCCCCGGGCCGAGGTCGCCCGGTTCGAGGTGAAGGTCAACGGCGGCGGGACCCTGCTGACGATCCCCGTGTAGCCCTTCTCCACGGAGCCCTTCCGGCCGCTCCTCTTTCCGCCGGCCGGCTCTCCCAGCCGGACACCCCGGTTCAGAGGTGCGGCGGGCTTCGAGATTTGTCACGATTGAAGGGCCACGCGCATCCCACCTCACACATTCCGATAAATATGTATTTTTTCACATTCATAAGTTGAACCCGGCGACTATCCGCTCGCGTACGACTGGGCAAACACCCTCTATGCCCCCATGAAGGGTTAAATCATGTCCATTCGTAAAATCGCTCTCCCCGGTCTCGCCCTCGCCACCGGACTGCTCGGCGTCGCGGTTCTCCCGCCCGCGACCGCCCAGGCCGGATCCGATCGGCCCGCCGTCTCGGACGACGAGGTCTACCTCGCCGCCGGGCTGCGCGGCGCCAACGAGGTGGGTGTCCCGGGCGACGGGGACGGCCGCGCCACCGCCGCCATCCGGATCAAGGGCAGCCAGGTGACGTTCGCGCTGAGGTGGAACAGGGTCGACCCCCCGACCGCGGCCCACATCCATCTGGGCGGCAGGGGAACCAACGGCGACGTGAAGGTCGACCTCCTCGCCAAGGCGCTGCCGAGAACCGTGCTGGGCATCACCGGCACCGTGACCGTGAACGACGCCGCGCTGCTCACCGCGCTGCGCGAGAACCCCACCGGCTTCTACGCCAATCTGCACAACGGCGTGTTCCCCAAGGGCGCCGTGCGGGGCCAGTTCCACAGGCTCAACAGGCCCATCGACCTGAACGGTGTCCTCCACGGCAGTAACCGGGCCACCATCGGCTCCCTGGCCGACGGGAGCCAGGAGGTCCAGGCCGACGACGGCAGGAGACGTGGCGACGCCGACGGCGCCGCCACCTGGTGGATCCGCCCCAGCGGGGTGGGCCTGGCCTACACCGCCACCTGGACCGGCCTGGACAGGCCGACCAACGGCCACATCCACCGTGGCGTCAAGGGAGGGAACGGCGACGTGGTCGCCGACCTGTTCCTCGACGCCACGGGCCTGCCCGCCAACCTGACCGGCGTGGCCGGCGAGGCCCCGGTCAGGCGCGACACCGTGAAGAGGATCACCGAGAACCCCGGCCGCCACTACACCAACCTGCGCACCGTCGAGTTCGACGGCGGCGCCGTGCGCGGCCGGCTCAGCGACGGCGCCGTCCACCCGCGTGCGGTGACCGCCCCGGTGCTCGGCGGAGCCCAGATCTACGCCTGCAGCAGGCAGCCCCTCGGCGGCTTCGCGTTCACCCAGCACAACGTGTCCGCCGTACTGGAGAGGGGCGTCGCCCACTCCTTCGTCCAGCCCGTCGCGGGCCCGCCCCAGTGGATCGCTCCCGACGGCAGCTCGGTGACCGGCAGGCTGGTCACCAGGATCCCCAACGGGGACGGGAACATCCCCGAACTCGTCCTGGACGCCGTCCAGACCGGCCGCCCCACCGGGTTGCTCTCCCACGCCACCCAGATCCTGCGCCTCAACACCGTCGGCGGCGTCGCTCCCACCGGCGCCTGTGACCCCGCCAGGCAGCCGATCGTGAAGGTCCCCTACCGGTCCGACTACCTGTTCCTCGGCTAACCGCCGGGGCACGGCGAAGACCGGCCGGAGCGAGCGCCGGCCCTCGGTGTCGGCCGGCATCAGACAGCGCGCCGTCGTGTCCTCGAAGGGGTCGCCGGCGGTCATCCGAGGTTCTCCTCGGTCGGCGAGCCGTCCGGCGGCTCGTACGGCGCGCGACCGGCGATGGCGCCGATCACGGCCGGACCGCGCGGCGAGGGCGTCTCGCCGCGCGGGACGTCCACGTCGCGGGTGTCCGCGGCGCCGCCGGCGTCAGGCGTTCACCCTCTCCCGGTAGGCGGCCTCCCGGTGGGCGGCGACGGAGCGGACGATCTCCCCGGCCCGGATCGCCGCGTTGGACAGCAGCGACGACGACAGCCCGTGGGTGTGCTCGGTGCCGCCCTGGAGGTAGATCCCGCAGCGCAGGGACGGGTCGGTGGCGACGCGGTAGTCCCGTCCGACCCGCAGGCGTCCCTGCTCGTCGGTCTCGCAGAACCCGGTCAGCCCGTGCAGCATCGAGGCCGGGTCCGGCGGCCGGTAGCCGGTGGCGAAGATCAGCGCGTCGCAGTCGAGCGTGCTGCGCTCGCCGGCGACCAGGTGCTCGACCTGGACCCGGACCCCGTCCCGCCGCGGGTCGAACCCGGCCATCCGCGAGGCGTTGAGGATGCGCAGCCGCTCCCGGCCCTGGGTCTTCTCCTGGTAGGAACGCCGGTAGAGCTCCTCGATGAGATCGGCGTCGACGACGGAGTAGTTGGTGTTGCGGTGGTAGGCCAGCAGCGCCTTCTTCACCGGCTCCGGGGCGCGGTGGAAGTCGTCGACGGCCGAGGGGTCGAAGATGCGGTTGGCGAAGGCGCTGTCGTCGGCCGGGCTGTAGCCGTAGCGGCCGAAGACGGCGCAGACCTCGGCTCGCGGGTAGGAGGTGTGCAGGTGCTCGACGACCTCGGCGGCGCTCTGCCCTGCGCCGACCACGACGAACCTGTGGTGGACGGGCTCCGGCAGGTCTCGCAGGCGTGTCAGCAGGTCGTGATTGTGCCAGACGCGCTCGGAGACCCGCACGTTCTCCGGCAGGTGGGGCTGGAGGCCGACGCCGAGCACGACGCTGCGGGCGGTGCCGACGACGTTCCCGTCGCCGGTGAGCACCTCCACCGCGACGATGTCCCCGCGATCGTCCTTGACCGGCCGCAGCTCGGTGACGTGGGTGCCGTAGGCGACCTGGGCCGCGAAGTGGGCGGCGGCCCATTCGAGGTAGTCGTGGAACTCGATCCGGGTCGGGAACATCGTCTTGTGGTTGATGAAGTCGGCCAGGCGGCCGTGGGCGTGCAGGTAGGACAGGAAGCCGTACCTGCTGACGGGGTCGCGCATCGTGGCCAGGTCCTTGAGGAAGGAGACCTGCATGGTGGCACCCTCGATGAGCATCCCCCGGTGCCAGCCGAAACCCGTCTGCCGCTCGACGAACGAGGCGCTGAGACCGACCTGGGTGGAGCCCCGGGCGTTGTGGTCACGAAGGGCGATCGCCAGGGCCAGGTTCGCGGGACCGAAACCGATCCCGATCAGATCCTGGGGTTCCTCGGGCAGTGATGACACACCGCTTCCTCTCTTCGGGCACGGCTTTTCGGGCACGGCGGAGCAACCCCCGGTCCCGGGGGCGTGATTGAACATCGTGTGACTTACCGAACCGATATAATTTTAGGCAAGCCTTACCTAAGATCCACGGATCGCCAACAGATGTCAAGCGGTCACTTTTGACCAAAAATCACGATTCGATCAACCTTGACAGGGCGGCGGATGCGGTGAAAGATAAGGGTAGGCTACCCTAATTTGATCAATAGGCCGGGTCGCGCCGACGGAGGGCGGGGATCCAGCCGTCAGAGCCGCGCCGTCTCCGGGGGCGTCGTCTCCCCAGGGCCCCCGGGGACGGCGGCGCCCGCCGGTCTCTCACACCCGGGTGATCACCCGGGTCGGGGCCCGTCCGCCGGAGGTGCTCCGCGACTCACCGGCGCCCACGCCGGACGGCGTGAGCGCGCTCCAGGTCAGAAGGCGCCCAGGAAACGGTCCATCACCCGGGCGGAGAACCTCAGCGACTCCACCGGCACCCGCTCGTCGATGCCGTGGAAAAGCGCCCAGAAGTCCAGCCCTCTGGGGAGCAGAACGGGGTTGAACCCGAAACACTCGATTCCGAGACGCTGCAGATGGGTCGCGTCGGTGCCGCCGGACGTCATGAACGGGGTGATCCTGGCCGCGGGGTCCTCAGCCCGCAGCGCCGAGCGCGCCGCCGCCCACACCCCGCTCTCCGCCGAGGTCGGTGACGATGTCAGCCCCAGGGTCCGGTTGAGAACCGAGATCTCGACGCGGTCGCCGAGCGCGGCGGACAGCTCGCCCAGGAACTCCTCCCAGCGGCCCGGCAGATAGCGGCAGTCCAGCTCGGCACCGGCCGAGCCCGGGATGACGTTGCTCTGGTAACCGGCCGAGAGCATCGTCGGGTGGGCGGTGTTCCGCAGCCCGGAGGACAGGGTGTGCGCGTCAGAGCCCAGCAGCGGCAGCGCGGCCTCGGGGTCGGCCGGGTCGAACACCAGGCCGTGAACCTCACAGGCGGTTCGCAGCAGCGTCTCGACCTCGGAGGTGAGGTGGATCGGGAAGCGGTCGGAGGTGAGCCGGCCGATCGCCTCGCCGAGCAGGCGCACGGGGTTGGCGTCGTCGATGCGGGAGGCGTGCCCGGGGGTTCCGTGCGCCGTCACCCGGACGGCCGCCCACCCCTTCTCCGCCGTGTGCACGGGATAGACGCGGACGTCGTCGGTGATCCACGAGCTCCAGCCTCCGCCCTCGCCGATCGCGGTACGGCAGCCCTCGAAAAGCTCCGGCCGCTCGCGCACGAGCCACTCCGCGCCCAGCACCCCGGCGTTCTCCTCGTCGGCGAGGAACGCCAGAACGAGAGGGCGCCTCGGCAGGTCACCGCCGGCCACGCGGTGCCGCACCACGGTCAGCACGCTCGCGACCATGTTCTTCATGTCGACGGCGCCCCGGCCCCAGACGAAGCCGTCCCTCACCTCACCCGAGAGCGGATGCACGCTCCACTCGGAGGCGTCGGCGGGTACCACGTCCAGGTGGGTGTGGATGAGCAGCGGGTCCAGGCTCGGATCGGCGCCGGGCACCCGGGCGATGACGCTGGAGCGGCGGGGCCTCGATTCGACGAGGGTCGGCTCGATCCCGACGTCGGAGAGCAGGCCCGCGACGAACTCGGCCGCGGCGCGCTCGTCGGCGGAGCCGAGCCGGGTGTCCAGCCGGATCAGCTCCGAACACAGTCCCACCGCGTCCTCGGCCCAGTCGGCCCCCGTACCCTCGTTCCGGGGGGTCGATTCCGCGTTCATGGCACCTCCTGCTCAGATGTCCAGGACGAGTTTGGCGCACCTCGTCCGGCCCACACAGATCATCATGGTCTTGTTGGACTCCCGCTCGGCCTCGGACAGCAGGGAGTCCCGGTGCTCGGGGACACCGTCGATCACCTTGGTCTCACATGTGCCGCAGATCCCCTCAAGGCACGAGGTCATGGCGGAGACGCCGGCCTCCTCAAGCGCCTCGACGATCGTCGTCCCGGCCGGCACCGTCACCGTGACGCCGGACCGCCGGGCCTCGACCTCGAAGGAGTCGTCGCCGGCGGGGACCGCCGGTGGCGCCGGTGTGAAGCGTTCCATCACAAGACTGCCGGCGGGCCAGTGCGCCGAGGCCTCCTGGATCGCGGAGAGCAGCGGGGCGGGACCGCAACAGTAGATCAGCGTGCCCGGCGCCGGCTCCCTCAGCGCGTCCGCGAGCGGCAGGTACCCGGCCTCGTCCTGCGGGTGGATCACCACGCTCCCGCGGCCGGCCGCGGACCCGGCGAGCGAGTCGAGCTCGGACAGGAAGGCCATACCGGCTCTTCTGCGCCCGCCGTAGAGCAGGGTCCACGGGATACCACGGCGCTGGATCTCGCGGGCCATCGTCAGGATCGGCGTGATGCCGATGCCCCCGGCGACGAGGATGTAGCAGGTGGCCTCGCGCAGTTCGAAGTTGTTGCGCGGACCGCGCGCGGCGATGATCTCTCCCGGGCGCAGCCGCTCGTGCACGGCCGCGGAGCCACCACGGCTGTTCGGCTCGCGGAGGACCCCGATCCGCCAGGGGGCCCCGCCGCCGGGCTCGCCGCACAGGGAGTACTGCCGTACCGGGCCGCCGGGCAGGTGAACGTCGATGTGGGCACCGGGCGACCACATCGGCAGGGATCCGCCGTCGGCGGGCTCGAACAGCACCGTGACGACGCCCTCGGCCTCCCAGCGCACCTGCCGGACCCTCAGGCTCAGATTCACCTCGCCGCCGTTCCTCACGGCACCCACCTCAGGTTCGAACCGTCCGCGCGGCTCAGCCGGACCAGCACCACGCTCGCCGGACGGCCGCCGGCTGAGGAGACCCTCACCGTCAACGGATCATCACCCTCCAGGACCAGGGCGTCGCCGGGACCGACGGTGCGGCGGCCCTCGGTGAGGATCCCCGCCTGGCAGAGCAGAACCCACAGCTCACGTCCCGCGCGCTCGAACCGGTGGTCTCCCGAGATCTTCAGGGACTCCACCGCGGCCTCGATCACCCCGGTTCTGTGCCGTACGCCGACGTAGCGCACGGCCTCCAGGCCGGACAGGGCCGGGGACGGGATCTCGCGCACGGACGTGCTCACCCCCTCCTCGGTGCCGGGCCGCGCGGTGTACAGGCGCACATCCCACAGCCAGCGCTCCCGGCGCGGACTGTCGGGGCCGGCCGCGATCTCATGGCCGGCCGCGCACGGGCGGTGGACCTCCTGGCGCAACAGCAGTCGCACGGTTCACCCCCCGCTCTCGGCGGGCGTCTCGGCCGCGAGCATCTGCTGGAGCATCCGGCGAGCCCGGGCGACGCCGGCGTCCTGGGCGACGAGGACGTCGTGCGGGTTGGCGCGGCCCTCGGCGAACATTCGCTCCTGCTTGGCCAGGGCCTCGGCGTCCTCGGACAGCACCTGTCCGAGAGCGGTCCGCATCAGGTCGTTGATCTTCTCGTCGCCGACGGCGAAGTCGCGGACGTTGGCGTAGAAGTACCAGGTGGTGTTCTCCGTCGCCGGCGTGATCGCGTTGAGCACCTCAAGGTGGAAGCCCTCCTCGCGGGGCGCGCCGGGGACGCCCACCCCGCAGTGAATGACATGCAGCGAGGGCAGCCTGAAGTCTGTCGTGTGCCAGCGGTCCATCGGCGGCTCGACGCCCATGGCGGTCACGTACAGCTGTGAGGGGTCGCACTCGGGCATGAACCGGTCGACGACGACCGAGCCGGGAGCGACCTCGACCGTGATGCCGTTCTCGTAGACCGAGTCGTCACCGATCGAGGCCTGGTGGATGAACGCCTCATGGGTCAGGTCGAGCAGGTTGTCGTGCAGCAGGGAGGAGCGGCAGTCGTAGAGGTGGGTGAAGGTGACCCCGTCCCAGTTCTCGTCCGAGAGCCAGTGGGTGTCCGGGATCCGCGCCGGGTCCGCGGCGCCGTCGGCCTCGGTGTCACCCGGCCAGATCCAGATCCAGCCGTCCTTGACGACAACCGGGTATCGGCGGACCTTGGCGAGCCTGGGGACGACATCCTGGCCGGGCACCCGCCGGCACACACCGGCGCTGTCGTATTCGAACCCGTGGTAGCCGCAGCGCAGCCGGCCGTCGACGACCTGCCCCGAGGAGAGCGGGTACTGCCGGTGGGCGCACGCGTCGGACAGCGCGACCACTTCGCCACCGGAACGGAAGAGCACGATCGAGTCGCCACAGATAAGCCGCTGCAGCGGGGCGTCCCCGCCGACCTCGGCGGCCCAGCCCGCGACATACCACGCATTCTTGATGAACATCCGTCCTTCTTCCATCGGGGTCTCCGACAAGGCTAGAAGTCCGCGTGCGTCGCTTCACTGGGCGCTTCACTGGGCCGGGGCGGTCGTTCCAGGCAGTTGCACACCCCATGTGCGGGCCTGAGCTGGCTTACTGTTGCGCTATATACCTTTCATCCCTTCCCTGCTGATTGCGAGGAAACACGATGCGGATCGCCCCCGCCACGTGGCAGGACGAAGTGGCGTTCTACGACGCGGCCCGTCCGTTCTGGTATCCGATCGCCCGGTCGGCCGACGTCACCTCGGGTGATCTTCAGGCCGTCGAGCTCCTCGGGGAGGACCTCGTCGTCTGGCGCACGCCCCGCGGCCGCGTGGCCGTGGCGGACAACCTGTGCGCCCACCGCGGCACCATGCTCTCCACGGGCAAGGTCAGCGAGAACGGCTGCATCACCTGCCCCTATCACGGCTGGGAGTACGACGCCGACGGCGCCTGCACCCGCATCCCCCAGCGCCCGGCGCAGACGCCGGTCCCGAGCAACGCCCGTATCCAGGCATACCCGGCCAGAGAGCACGCCGGCCTGATCTGGACCTGTCTGGCCGGGGCCGAGGGCGCCAAGGCCGACGTGCCCGAGTGCCCGTTCTACGACGACCCCGAGTGGTTCTTCCACACCGGCACCCCGAGCGAGTGGGAGTGCCAGACCGCCCGCATGGTGGAGAACTTCCTCGACGTCGCGCACTTCGGCATCGTCCACGCCGACACCTTCGGCAACCCCGATGTGGAGATCGTCGAGCCCTACGAGGTCACCGTCTCGGCCGACCGGCTGCGCATCGACGCCAAGGTTCCCTACCTGGCCCGCGACCCGTGGGCCGAGCCCGCGCCCGGTGAGAGGGCCGCGACGGTCCAGACCGACTACGCCTACCACTGCGACCTGCCGTTCACGGCGTGGATCGGCGGCCTCACCGCCGGCGAGGACTACATGCTCTACATCTCCGCCTCCCCCAGAACCACCACCGAAACGACGGTGTTCTGGACGTTCGGCACACCGAGGTCCCTGGCCGCGACGCCCGAGGAGGTCGAGGCCCGCGAGAACGCCGTGTTCAGCCCGGACCGGTTCATCGTGGAGGGCCAGCGCCCCGAATGGCTCCCCCTGGACCTGACCGCGGAGCTGCAGATGCGCTTCGACGCCCTCGGCGTCAACTTCCGCCGCGCGCTGGAGCACCACGGCTTCCCCCGCCTGGTCAACCTGCGCAGGGCCCAGGCGCGCTGAACGCGGTCCGCGCCTGGACGGCAGGCGCGGACGACGGACGGTCCCGCTCCCCACACCGGGGGCGGGACCGTCCGTCGTGCCGTACCCGGGTCAGAGCACCTGGGAGAGGAACGCCCTGGTGCGCGGGTGCCTGGGGTCGGCGACGACCTCACGGGGGTTGCCCTGTTCGACGACGACCCCGCCGTCCATGAAGACCAGGCTGTCGCCGACCTCCCGGGCGAAGCCGATCTCGTGAGTGACCACGATCATGGTCATGCCCGAGCGCGCCAGCTCCTTCATCACCTCAAGCACCTCGCCCACCAGTTCGGGGTCCAGGGCCGAGGTGGGCTCGTCGAAGAGCATGAGCTTGGGCTCCATCGCGAGCGCGCGGGCGATCGCGACCCGCTGCTGCTGCCCCCCGGAGAGCTGCGAGGGATAGGCCGCGGCCTTCTCCCCCAGGCCGACCCTGTGCAACAGCTGCTCCGCGTGGGCGACGGCGTCCCTCCTCTTCTTCCGCCCGAGCAGGACCGGCGCCTCGATGATGTTCTCCAGCACCGTCTTGTGCGGGAAGAGATAGAAGTGCTGGAAGACCATGCCGATCTCGGAGCGCTGGCGCAGCACCTCTCTTTCGTGCAGCTCGTGGAGCCTGTCGCCCTTCTGGCGGTAGCCCATGAGGTCGCCGTCGACGTAGATGCGCCCGGCGTTGATCCTGTCGAGGTGGTTGATGCAGCGCAGGAAGGTCGACTTGCCCGAACCCGACGGCCCGATCAGGCAGCTCACCTCACCGGCCTGGACCTCCAGTGACACGCCCCGCAGGACGTCGAGCCTGCCGAAGGACTTGTGCACGTTCTCGGCCCGGACCATGGGCCGCCGGGTCTGCGCTCCCGGATCGAGCGGCGCCGTGGCGGTCATGACTGCCTCCTGGCGGGGCGGGAGTGGAACAGGTTGGTGCGCAGCCGATCCAGGAACGGCGTGGGCTGCGAGCGCGAGGACCCGCGGGAGAAGTGCTTCTCGATGAAGTACTGCACGATCGTGAGCAGTGTGGTGAACGCGAGATACCAGAGGCTGATCACGATGAGCAGCGGGATGGTCTCGTAGGTCGAGGTGTAGATGACCTGTGCGGAGTAGGTCAGCTCGGCCAGTGAGATGACGGAGACGATCGAGGTGGTCTTGAGCATCCCGATCGTCTCGTTACCCGTCGGCGGGATGATCACCCGCATCGCCTGCGGCAGCACGATGCGGCGCATGGTCTGCATCCGCGACAGCCCCAGCGCCGAGGAGGCCATGCTCTGGCCCTCGTCGATCGACGCGATGCCGGACCGCACGATCTCCGCCATGTAGGCGCCCTCGTTGAGGCCCAGGCCGAGGACCGCCGCGACGAACGGGGTGATCAGCATGTTGACGTCGAGGAACAGGAACTCCGGCCCGAACGGGACGCCGATCGACAGCTCGGGGAACAGCGCGGAGAGGTTGAACCAGAAGATGAGCTGGACCAGCACCGGGGTGCCCCGGAAAAAACCGATGTAGAGCCAGGCGACGGTCCGCGCGACCGGGTTGCCGGACAGGCGCATCACCGCGAACACGATGCCGAGCACGATGCCGAGCAGCATCGAGATCACCGTGAGCTGGAGGGTGACGAGGATGCCCTCCAGGATCGGCGTGGCCATGAGATACGTGCCGACGGTGCCCCACTCGAACCTGTCGTTGGTGAGCAGCGTGTTGACCAGCATCGCGCCGAGCACGAGGCAGATCGCGGTGGACGCCCACCGGCCGGGGCGGCGGAGCGGCACCGCCTTGATCGGCTCGGTGCCGGGCGGTTCGGGCGGGGGGCCGCCCAGCGCGACCCCCGCGGGCGTGTCGTGAGTTGCCATGGGTGTTCCTTCAATGGGAGCGTGCGAGGCCGGGGACATCAGCCGGCGAGGGCACGTTCGACGGCGGTGAGCAGCTCACCGGAGCGGACCAGTTCGTCGACGGTGTCCATGCCCGGTGAGAGCGGGCGGTCGTGCTCCTGCACGGGGACACGCTCGCGGATCAGGTCGTACGCCGCCCGGGTGGCCGGGGCCATCCGTTCCACACCGCCCTCCCGCATGTCGATCGCCTGGGCGGCGACCAGCAGCTCGATGGCCACGACCTTGCGGACGTTCTCCAGGACCTCGGCGGCGTGCCGGGCGCCGTTGGCGCCCATGCTCACGTAGTCCTCCTGGTCGGCGCTGGTCGGGATCGAGTCGACGCTGTCGGGGTGGGCCAGGGTCTTGCAGTCGGAGACCAGCGCGGCCGAGGTGTACTGCGCGACCATCAGGCCGGTGTCGACGCCGCTGCCGTGGACGAGCATGGCCGGCAGTCCCTCGTTGAGCTTGGGGTCGAGCAGGCGGAAGATTCGCCGGTCGGAGATGTTGGCGACGGAGGTCATCACGATGGCCAGGTAGTCGAGCCAGAAGGCCGGGCCCTCACCGTGGAAGTTGCCGCCGGAGAGGATCTGCCAGTCGTCGGCGTCGTCGTCGGCCGGGACGACGAGCGGGTTGTCGGTGACCGCGTTGATCGCGCGGGTGACGCCTCCGGCGATGTACTCCACCGCGTCGAGCCCGGGGCCGAGCACCTGGGGGACGCAGCGCAGGCTGTAGGCGTCCTGAACCCTGGACGGGTCGCCGCCGGCCAGGCCGCTGCCCCTGAGCAGCCGGGTCATGCGGGCGGCCACCCGCATCTGGCCGGGCTGGCCGGCGGCCGCGTGGTAGGCGGGGTGGATCGACTGCACGCGGGCCCGCACGGCCTCGATGCTCATCGCCGCGGCGATCATCGCGTGCTGGTGCACGGCTCGCGCGTCGTGCACCAGCAGCGCGCCCTGGCCGACCATGAAGTCCGTGCCGTTGGTGAGGGAGACCCCCTCCTTCGGCTCCAGCAGCACCCGCCCGATCCCGGCACGTTCCATGGCCAGGTCGCCCGGCAGGCGCTCCCCCTCGTACCAGGCCTCGCCGCAGTGGGTGTCGTGCTCCTCGACGCCACGCGAGAGGACCAGCGCGATGTGGGACATGGGGGCGAGGTCACCGCTGGCGCCGAGCGAGCCCTTGCGGGGGACGACGGGAACGACGCCCCTGTTGAGCATCTCGATCAACGTCTCGGCCACCAGGGGGCGCGCGGCCGACACCGCCTGGGCGATGACGTTGGTGCGGATCACCATCATGGCCCGGACGACCTCCTCGGGCAGGGGGGCGCCGACTCCGGCCGTGC
Source organism: Streptosporangium sp. NPDC004631 (assembly GCF_053601935.1). Classification (NCBI taxonomy): domain Bacteria; kingdom Bacillati; phylum Actinomycetota; class Actinomycetes; order Streptosporangiales; family Streptosporangiaceae; genus Streptosporangium; species Streptosporangium sp. NPDC004631. The sequence goes on from NZ_JBSGCR010000001.1 coordinate 203,796, forward strand.
ACGAGGTGACGCAGTTGCGGGAGAGGCGGCGCATCTGGTCGGAGCCGACCGGGGTGTGCGCGAGTCCGCCGAAGCCGGTGTTGATGCCGTAGATCGTGTGCCTGCCCTCGGCGAGGACGGCGTCGAGCCAACCGCGACGCCGGTCCATCCGCTTCCGGACGGCGTCGTCAAGGGGTGCGAGCGCGAGTCCGCCTCGCGCGACACCGACCACGTCCTCGATGGTGAGATTGCCACCGGTCACGGCGAGCGGATTGGTCATGTGGGCACTCCTTCGCGGGGGTACGTGCGGCCTGGGCGGACCAGGTGTCCGATTTGGTTCAGCGTAGGTCCGCGCCGCCTCACGCTCTGATGGGCGACCAACCACCGATATGGGGCAGGCTCTGGGCGGATACACAGTGAACCATGGCGCAAATCATCAGATTCCACCACATACACGCCTTTATATCCCCTGCGCTCACCGCCTCGTGGCGGCGTAAGGTCACGACATCTCCAGCGCGCGCAGGGCCAGCCACAGGTGGATGCGGTCGTCGAAGCTCGACAGGTCACGGCCGGTGAGCTTCTCGATCCGCTGCAGGCGATACTGCAGGCCGTTGCGGTGGATCACGAGCCGCCTGGCCGACTCGCCCGGCGAGCAGCCGCTGTCGAGAAAGACCCGTAACGTCTCCAGCAGGTCGCCCTTGCGGTTCGCGTCGTGATCGAGGATCGGCTGCAGGCTGATCAGCGCCATGTCGCGCACCGGCGCGTCGGAGTTGTTCAGCAGCAGCCCGGCCAGACTGAGCGGCGCGATGTCCTGCAGCCCGGGGCCCTGGCCGACCGCCTGCCTGGCCTCGAAGAAGCCGATCCGCAGCCCGCGTACCCCCTGGTGGACACCGCTGACGCCGACCGACGCGTCGGCGCCCAGCCGGGCGAGCATCGCCAGCAGCTCCGCCGCCAGCGCGGCGTGATCCCGCCCATCGGGCGCCACCAGGACCACCAGGTCCTCCACCAGCCCGGTCAGTACGGCGTCCGCGCCGTCGCCCGCGTCCGAAACCAGCTCAAGGACGTTCCACGGCACCCGGCGCAGGCGCTCCGGGGAGCAGGTGACCTGACCGAGCAGCAGCCGATGCCGATCACCGTCCTTGAAACCGTGCACCGCCAGCCGCCGGGTGGCCTCCTCCACCGCCACGTGCTCAAACACGAGATCCTGGATGACCTGGCCCAGCAACTCGCGGCGGCCGGTGAGAATGGCCTGCCGGCGGGCCAGCTCCAGACCGATGAGGCCGACCGCGAACGGGATGATCGGGGTGCTCCCCGGCGGTTGGGCCGCGCACAGGTAGCCGACCGTCACGCCCTCGATGTCGACCGAGGAGACGGTCACGGGTCCGGCCTCACCGGCCGCCAGCACGCGCAGCTCGGCCAGGGCGGGCCAGCCGGCCCGGGCCGGCCGGCTGTCGAGCACCCGCCCCTGACGGTCGATGACGGCCACAGGGACACCGAGCAGACCGCGCAGCTTGCGGACCAGCGACCCCAGCCCGAGCCCGTCGAGCAGCGCCCTGGTCAGCGCGTCCTGGGCAAGGGTCACCTGGCGGACCCACTCGTACTTCTCCGCGAACAGCCGCTCGGCGACCCAGTGGCTGATCGCGATGAACGGAGTGGTGATCGGGATCTCGAAGAGCGCCAGGCCGGCCCTCTCCGCCTCCTCGATCACCGCCGCCGGCACCCGCTCGTTCACCAGGCCGGTCGCGAACCCGAGGGCCGCGACCGGCACGGCCACGAGGTTGACGACGAACGCCCGCTGCTGTTCCGGGCTCTGGTTGTGCAGACCGGTGGTCAGCACGACCTCGTCGCCGCGCAGGAACTGGCGCGGATCCTCCAGCTCCGTGGTCGACACCCAGCTGATCTGGCGGCCGGTCGTACGGCAGGCGCTGGTCAGCGGGACAAGCCCGAGATCCTGGACCTGGAGAAGGTCGGCGACGTACAGCGGCATAAGGGAACTATGCGAATGACCAGCCATGATGTCAATGCCCTGGTCAGATGACAAGGACCGGCATCAGGTGCCGGTGTTGATCTCGGCCGACGTCACCGCGCCCTGCTCCAGTTGGTACTTTTTCAGGATCTGAAGGTAGGAGCCGTCGTCGATGATCGCCTGCAGGCCGGCCTTGATCGCGTCACGTAGCCCCTCCTTGCCCTTGGGCAGGATGATCCCGGCGGGGCCCTTGCCGTAGAGCGCCGGAGTGGTGACGAACTTGTCCTTGCCGGCCTTGACCGTTTCCCCGGCCGAGGTGTTGTCGGTGAGGACGGCCTCCACCCGCCGGGTGTCCAGCGCGAGCGCCGAGGCCGGGATCGTCGCGAAGATGTTGACCTCCATCTCCGGCTTACCGTCGGCCAGGCACTTCTTCGAGGCCTCCTTGGCGTAGTCGACCTGCACGGTGCCCTTCTGCATGGCGACCTTGCGCCCGCACAGGGCTGCCAGGTCCGGCGCGCCGGTCAGGTCCCCGTCCTTACGGACCATGATCACGCCGCCGAAGACGAAGTAGTCGACGAAGTCGACCTTCTCCCGGCGCTTGGGCGTGTCGCTCATGCCGGAGATCGCGGCGTCGTAACGGTTCGCGGCCAGGCCGGGGATGATGCTCTCGAAGCCCGCCTTGACAAATGTGATCTTCAGGCCCAGCTTCCCCCCGATCGCGGTGGCGATGTCGGGGTCGAGACCGATGATCGTCTTCTGGTCGGCGTCAAGCTTCTCGAACGGCGGGTACGTCGGATCGGTGGCCATGACGATCTCCCCCTTGGCCCTGATGTCGGCGGGGACCAGTGCGGCGGGCCCGCTCACGGCGGCGGCCGAGCCGGTGGGGGCGGCCGGGTCGGCGACTCGCGTGGTGTTGACGGCGCCGCAGGCGGCGGAGGCCAGGAGGGCGCCGCCGGCCAGGGAGGCGACCAGCGCGCGCTGAGGCTGAGAGATGGGGCGGAAACGTCTCACGGGGGACCAGCCTTAGCGAAGAGGGGCAGCCAGTGCACGAAGACTATGCACCCCGGCCGGATGCTTTCGATGGGCGGCTGCCACAACACGGATGGTCGGTTCTGGTCACCCGCCCAGCATCGCCATGCCCGGCTCCGAGCGGGGGGATGACGCGGTCGATCGCGCGCCTGACACCGTCCGACCTGCGTCGACGCCGCCGTCACCCGCTGTCCGGGTGCGGCGCCTCCCCGGCCCCGGCGTCCCCGCCGCGCGCACGGCGACGCGGCCCGTCGACGACAGGCGCCTCCGCGCCGTCACGACGGGCCGCGTGTCGTCACCGGCGCCGTCCACGCCCCGCGAGCCGCCTTCGAGGCCGAGAGCTCGGAGGCGGGCCGCCCGATCCGGGCACCCCGTCAGAACACCACCACCGAGCGCAGCACCTCACCCTGGCGCATTCGCTCGAACGCCTTCTCCACCTCGTCCAGGCGAATGGTCTCCGACACGAACGCGTCCAGGTCGAGGCGGCCCTGCCGGTAGAGGTCGACCAGCATCGGGAAGTCCCTGGAGGGCAGGCAGTCGCCGTACCACGACGACTTCAGCGACCCGCCCCGGCCGAAGAGGTCCAGCATCGGCAGCTCCAGCGTCATGTCCGGGGTGGGCACGCCGACCAGCACGGCGGTGCCGGCGAGATCACGCGCGTAGAACGCCTGCCTCCAGGTCTCGGGGCGGCCGACCGCGTCGACGACGACGTCGGCGCCGAAGCCGCCGGTGAGCTCGCGGATCGCCTCGACCGGGTCGCGGCGCCCCGCGTTGACCGTGTCGGTCGCGCCGAAGCCGCGGGCCCATTCGAGTTTCCGGTCGTCCAGGTCGACGGCGATGATCTTCACGGCGCCGGCCAGCCGCGCCCCCGCGATCGCCGCGTCCCCGACTCCGCCGCAGCCGATGACCGCGACCGAGTCGCCGCGCGTCACCTGGGCGGTGTTGATCACCGCACCGAGGCCGGCCATCACTCCGCAGCCCAGCAGGCCGACCGCCTCCGGCCTGGCCGGCGGCACCTTCGTGCACTGCCCGGCCGCGACCAGTGTCTTCTCGGCGAACGCGCCGATGCCGAGTGCGGCGGAGAGCGCGGTGCCGTCGGTGAGCGTCATCTTCCGGGTGGCGTTGTGGGTGGCGAAGCAGTACCACGGGCGCCCCCGCCGGCAGGCCCGGCACAGGCCGCAGACCGCGCGCCAGTTGAGGATCACGAAGTCTCCGGGCGCGACCTCGGTGACGCCTTCGCCGACGGTCTCGACGACGCCCGCCGCCTCGTGGCCGAGCAGGAACGGGAACTCGTCGTTGATCGCACCTTCGCGATAGTGCAGGTCGGTGTGGCAGACCCCGCAGGCCTGCACCTTCACCAGCACCTCGCCGGGCCCGGGGTCGGGGACGACGACGGTCTCGACCGAGACCGGCGCGCCCTTGGCGCGGGCCACGACGGCAAGGACCTCGTGGGACATGGGGACTCCTTCGGTGACGTTGTGTTTCACGTGGTTCGGCCGCTGGAGGCGAGGGCCCGCCCGCTGTGGAGGAGCCGGGATCATCGGCCCCCGGAGGCGAGGACGGCTCCCCGCCGGGGTCACCGGCCCCGGTGCCGCACGCCCCGCCGCCAGACGGCGGAGACCAGCGGGACGCCCGGCCGGTAGGCGAGGTGGACGTGGCTCGGGGCGTCGAGGACGACGAGGTCGGCGAGGGCACCGGGGGTGATCCGGCCGATGTCGTCGCGGCGCAGGGCCTGCGCCCCGCCCAGGGTGGCCGCCGTGACCGCCTCGTCCGGGGTCATGCCCATCTCGCGGACGGCGACGGCGATACAGAACGGCATCGAGCTGGTGAAGCTCGAACCGGGGTTGCAGTCGGTGGACAGCGCGACCCTCGCGCCCGCGTCCAGCAGGCGGCGGGCGCTGGGATACTCGGCGCGGGTGGAGAACTCCGCGCCGGGGAGCAGGGTGGCGACGGTCGTACCGCCGGCGAGGGCGTCCACGTCGGCGGCGTCGAGGTGGGTGCAGTGGTCGGCCGAGGCGGCGCCCAGCTCGACGGCGAGCAGCACGCCGGGCCCGTGCCGCAGCTGGTTGGCGTGCACCCGGGGGACGAGGCCCCGTCCGGCTCCCGCGGTGAGAACGGCACGGGCCTGATCGCCGTCGAAGGCCCCCCGCTCGCAGAAGACGTCGATCCAGCGGGCGTGCGGGGCGCAGGCGTCGAGCATCGGGCCGGTCACCAGGTCCACGTAGGCGTCCGGGTCGGCGGCGTACTCGGGGGGGACGACGTGCGCGCCGAGATAGGTGACCTCCTCGGTGTGGGAGGCGGCGATGCGCAGGGCGCGGGCCTCGTCCTCGACGGTGAGGCCGTAACCGGACTTGCACTCGATGGTCGTCGTGCCCTGACGGAGGGCCTCGGCGACGTAACGGGCGACGTTGGCGTCCAGCTCGGCGTCGGTGGCGGCGCGCGTCGCGGCGACGGTGACCTGGATGCCGCCCGCGGTGTAGGGACGGCCGGACATGCGGGCGTTGAACTCGGACGTGCGGTCACCCGCGAAGACGAGGTGCGCGTGCGAGTCGACGAACCCGGGAACGGCGGCCCGTCCCCCGGCGTCCACCCGGTCGTCGACGGCCGGGACCGCGGCCGCCGGCCCGACCCAGGCGATACGCTCGCCGTCGACGACGATCGCGGCGTTCTCGATCGTGCCCAGCGAGGGGTCGTTGGTGAGCAGGCTGCCGATGTTGACGATGGCGGTGGCCATATGGGCGAGATCTCCGTTCAGACGCGGGTTACCCGGGCGATCGCGTCGGCCAGGGCGGCGGGGACGTCCTCGACGAGCTGATGGACGCCGTCGCGGACGACGGCGCGCCCGCCGACCACGACGTGACGCACGTCGGCGCCGGTCGCGGCGTAGACCGCGGTCTCCGCGCCGAGCCCGGGGGGCGGGCCCGCGGTGCGTACCGAGTCGAGGGCGACGGTGGTGAAGTCGGCGAGCGCGCCCGCTTCGAGGCGGCCCGCCTCGTGCCACCCGAGGGAGGCGTGACCGTCCTCGGTGGCGGCACGCAGCAGCTGTGCGGCGGTCCAGTGGCCGCGGCGGCGGGTGCGCAGCCGCTCGTTCAGCTCCATCGCCCGCGCCTCCTCGAACAGGTCGATGACGGCGTGGCTGTCACTGCCCAGGCTGAGCGGCGAGCCGGCTCGGGCGAGGTCGGCGGCCGGTCCGATTCCGTCCGCGAGATCCCGTTCCGTGGTCGGGCACATGCAGATGGTGGTGGAGGATCCGCCGAGCAGGCGGATGTCCTCGCCGGTGAGGTGCGTGGCGTGAACCGCCGAGGTGCGGGGACCGAGCACCCCGTGCTCCGCCAGAAGCCGGGTCGGCGTGCGGCCGTGGGCTTCGAGGCAGGCGTCGTTCTCGGCGGTCTGCTCGCTGAGATGGACGTGGAGCGGGGCTCCACGCTCACCGGCCCAGCCGGCGACCGTGGCCAGCTGGTCGGCGGGCACGGCGCGCACCGAGTGGATCGCCGCGCCGACGCGGGCGTGCCCGCGCTCCCCGAGCGCGGACGCGCGCGCCGCCCAGGCGTCGGCGTCGCCGTCGCTGAAGCGGAGCTGGTGCTCGTCCGGCGCGGCGCCGAAGCCCGAGGACAGATAGCACGTGTCGAGGAGCGTGATCCTGATGCCGGCCTGCTCAGCGGCTGTGATCAGCGCCTCGCCCATCGCGTTGGGGTCGTGGTACGGGGCGCCGCCGGGTGCGTGGTGGAGATAGTGGAACTCCCCCACGCAGGTGATGCCGGCGAGCGCCATCTCGGCGTAGACCGCGCGGGCCAGGGCGAGATATCCGTCCGGGTCGAGACGGCCCGCCACGCCGTACATGATGTCGCGCCAGGTCCAGAACGTGCCGGAACCCTCCTGCGTGGTGCCGCGCAGGGCGCGGTGGAACGCGTGCGAGTGGGCGTTGGCGAGGCCGGGGACGGTCAGGCCGCGCAGTACCTCCGCGCCCGGCGGCGGCACGGCGGCACCCTCGCGCACGGCGGTGATCCGGCCGTCGGCGACCTCGATGACGACGCCGGACCTGACGGCGGCGTCCACCCAGGCGTGCTCGGCGAAGTAGATCATCCGCATGCCAGACCTTCCAGGACGTCGGCGAGCGCGGTGACCCCGGCCACGCAGTCGTCCTCCGCCGCCGTCTCCGCCGGAGAGTGGGAGACACCGGTGGGGTTGCGCACGAACAGCATGGCGGTGGGGACGGACGCGGACAGGATCCCCGCGTCGTGTCCCGCGCCCGTGGGCAGAACCGGTATCTCGTACGGCCGGGCGCCGGCCAGCAGCCCGACGACCTCGTCCCGCAGCCCGTGCGCGAACTCCACGACGGGGGTGAACGACTCGCGGGTGACCGCCACCTCGATCCCGTCCCGTTCCCCCTGTTCCAGGGCCACGCGCTCGATCTCGGCGACGAGGGTGGCCAGGGTCCGCTCGTCCGGGGCGCGCGAGTCGAGCCAGGCGCGGACGAGGCCGGGGACGGCGTTGACGCCGTTGGGCTCGACGGACATCTTGCCGAAGGTGGCCAGCGCCCCTGCCGGACCGGCCTTCGCGCGGGCGGCGATGACGGTGCCGGCATAGACCGGCATCGGGTCGCGCCGGTCCTCGATCCGGGTGGTGCCGGCGTGGTTCGCCTCGCCGCGGAAGTCGAACCGCCAGCGTCCGTGTGGCCAGATCGCGGAGGCGACGCCGATCGGCGAGGGGGTGTCCACGAGATATCGGCCCTGCTCGACGTGGAGCTCGACGAACACGCCGACGCGGGAGAGCCGTTCGGTGTCCGGGCCGATGGCGTCGGGGTCGTGGCCCGCGCGCTCCATCGCCTGGGCGAGCGTCACTCCGTCGCCGTCCCGCAGCTCCCGTGCCCTGCCGGGCGTGAGCTGCCCGGTGGTGAGACGCGAGCCGACGCAGGCGAGGCCGAAGCGGGCGCCCTCCTCGTCGCCGAAGTTGACGACCGCGAGCGGCCTGCTCGGGGTGACACCGCGCGAGCGCAGCTCGTCGAGGGCGGCGAACGAGGACACGACGCCGAGCGGGCCGTCGAACGCGCCGCCGTCCGGCACCGAGTCCAGGTGCGAGCCGGTCACCACCGCGTCGCCGGCCGCGGGGTCTCCGAGCCAGGCCCACTGGTTGCCGTTCCGGTCGACCTCGTAGGCGAGCCCGCGCTCCTTCGCCCGGGCGCGGAACCAGGCGCGGCAGTCCGCGTCGGCCGCCGTCCAGGCGAAGCGGCGGTAGCCGCCCGAGCCGGGGTCGCGGCCGATCGGCAGCAGTTCGGCCCACATCTGGTGGAACGTGGAGGGCATCAGCTCTCCCGCATCGGCACGCGGACCCCGAGCTCGCTCGCGACCTCGTCGGCGCGTTCGTAGCCCGCGTCGACGTGGCGGATGACGCCCATGCCCGGGTCGTTGGTGAGCACCCGGCGGATCTTCTCACCCGCCAGGGCCGTACCGTCGGCGACGGTGACCTGGCCGGCGTGGATGGAGCGGCCGATGCCGACGCCGCCGCCGTGGTGGATGGAGACCCAGGACGCGCCCGAGGCGACGTTGACCATGGCGTTGAGCAGCGGCCAGTCGGCGATGGCGTCCGAGCCGTCGAGCATCGACTCGGTCTCGCGGTACGGGGAGGCGACGGATCCGCAGTCGAGATGGTCGCGGCCGATGACGACGGGCGCGCTCAGCTCGCCGGCGGCCACCATGTCGTTGAACCGCTCACCGGCCCTGTCGCGTTCGCCGTAACCCAGCCAGCAGATGCGCGCCGGCAGGCCCTGGAAGTGGACCTTCTCCCCGGCCAGCTTGATCCAGCGGGCGAGCGACTCGTTCTCCGGGAACAGGTCGAGGATCGCGCGGTCGGTGGCCGCGATGTCCTTCGGATCCCCGGACAGGGCCGCCCAGCGGAACGGGCCCCTGCCCTCGCAGAACAGGGGGCGGATGTAGGCGGGGACGAAGCCGGGGAAGGCGAACGCCCGCTCGTAGCCGGCGAGCTGCGCCTCCCCCCGGATCGAGTTGCCGTAGTCGAAGACCTCGGCGCCCGCGTCCATGAAGCCGACCATGGCCTCCACATGCCGGGCCATGGACTCGCGGGCCCGGCTGGTGAAGTCGGCCGGTTTCTCGGCCGCGTAGGAGGCCATGTCGTGGAAGTCGACGCCGATCGGGAGGTAGGCCAGCGGGTCGTGGGCCGAGGTCTGGTCGGTCACCACGTCGATCGGCGCGCCGCCGGCGAGCAGGAGCGGCAGCAGTTCGGCGGCGTTGCCGAGCAGGCCGATGGAGAGCGGCCGGCGGGCGTCACGCGCCGTGACGGCGAGCTGGAGGGCGTGCTCGACGGAGTCGGCGCGTACGTCCAGGTAGCGGTGCTCGATGCGGCGGTCGATGGCGCGCGGGTCACAGTCGACGCAGATGGCGACGCCGCCGTTCATGGTGACGGCGAGCGGCTGGGCGCCGCCCATGCCGCCGAGTCCGGCGGTGAGCGTGATCGTCCCGGCCAGGGAGCCGCCGAACCTCTTCTCGGCGACGGCGGCGAAGGTCTCGTAGGTGCCCTGCAGGATGCCCTGTGTGCCGATGTAGATCCAGGATCCGGCCGTCATCTGCCCGTACATCGTGAGGCCGAGCTGCTCCAGGCGCCGGAACTCCTCCCAGTTCGCCCAGTCCCCCACCAGGTTGGAGTTGGCGATGAGCACGCGCGGGGCCCACTCGTGAGTGGTCATCACGCCGACCGGGCGGCCGGACTGGACCAGCATCGTCTCGTCCTGCTTGAGCGTCTTGAGCGTGCGGACCATGGCGTCGTAGGAGCGCCAGTCGCGGGCGGCCTTGCCCGTGCCGCCGTAGACCACGAGCTTGTCGGGGTGTTCGGCGACCTCCGGATCGAGGTTGTTCTGCAGCATTCGCAGCGCGGCCTCCTGCTGCCAGCCCTGCGTGGTGAGATCCGGACCACGAGATGCGCGGACGGGGCGTGCGCCTTCCATAGCGTCTCCCTGCCTAGGGTCGAGGGTGGTGGGTACAACAGTCCGGTTACCCGGCATGGATCCATGTAACGCCAGGCCAGAGATCCGGCACCAGGGCGGGCACCTGTCATCTGTCTGGTATCCCAGACATTCGAGGGTATTGTCGACGGATGTCCACAGTGCCGGCCGCGGCCCAGGTGCTGGCCATCCTGCGCTATCTCGCCGGACAGGCCGGCCCGGTGGCCGCCGCGGCCATCAGCCGTGACGTCCGGTTGCCCCGCTCGACGACCTATCACCTGCTCGACACGCTGATCCGCGAGGGTTTCGTCGTACACCTGCCCGAGGAGCGGCGCTACGGCCTGGGGGTGAGCGCCTTCGAACTCGCCTCCGGCTACAGCAGGCAGGCCCCGTTCCAGCGGCTGGCCCGGGTTCCCCTGGCGAGGCTGGTCGACCGCACCGGCCACAACGCGCACCTGGCCGTGCTCCACGGCCGCGAGGTCGTCTACGTCATCGAGGAACGGGCCCCCGGGCGCGCGCCGCTGATCACCGAGGTGGGGGTGCGGTTGCCCGCGCACCTGACCGCCAGCGGCCGGGCCATGCTGGCGCGTCTGTCACGGGCCCAGGTCCGGGCGCTGTTCCCCGACTCCTCGGCCCTCGTCCCGCGCAACGACGCCGGGCCGCGTTCGCCGTCGGCGCTCCGGCACCTGCTCACCGAGGTACGGCGCCGCGGGTACGCGGCGGAGGACGGGGAGATCACCGCGGGCTTCTCCTCCGTCGCGGTCGCCGTGCTGGATCACGGGGCCCATCCGATCGCGGCGGTGACCGTCACCTTCCCCGCCTCCGACGTCGGCCCGGCGCAACGTGGGCGGATCGCCGATCAGGCCGCCCAGACCGCGCACGAGCTGAGCCGCCGGGTGGGGGCACGCCCCGAACCGCTCCCCGACCGCTGAGCCCCGGCGGCGGACCGTCCCCCTCCGCCGCGGCCGAGCGGAACACACGCCCGGGCGACATCCATCGCCTCCTTCGATCCGGCCGTGGACCGCTCACCGGACCGCCGCCCGGCCGGACCCGGTTCGCTGAGCGGGATGCTCCGCTGGGCGGGCGGCCGTCCCGGTGATGGACTGCCCTTGCCTGGTCGGGCGCCATGGCGGGCGCTGTGAAGGAGATGGAGCGGCGAATGAGTGCAGGGGCGGACGCTCGCGACAGGCCGGGAAGCACCACCGGACACCGGCCGTCCCGGCGGGGAAGGCTGCCGGGACGGCAGACCTGGTCGACCTGGCCGCACTACCAGCACGCCGTCAGCGGATTCCGGGGCTACTGGTATCCGGTCGCGTTCTCCTCCCACGTCACCCGCAGGCCGAAGGCGATCACCCTGCTGGGTGAACGGATGGTCGTCATCCGGGACGCGGGCAGGGTGTACGCGCTCAAGGATCGGTGCCCGCACCGTGGGGTTCCGCTGAGCTACGGAAGCCAGCAGTTTCCCGGCACGATCTCCTGCGTCTACCACGGGTGGACCTTCGACCTGGAGACCGGCGATCTCAGGGCCGCGATCACGGACGGGCCGCGGTCCCCCATCTGCGGCAAGGTGACCCAGCCGACCTACGACGTGGCGGAGCGCCTGGGGATGGTGTGGATCTTCGTGGGAGACGGGGAGGAGGCCACGCCGATCGACGACCAGTTGCCGGAGGAACTGCGCGACAACCCCGCGGTCATCGGCGCGCGCATCCAGAGGCGCGCGGGAAACTGGCGCTTCGCGTGCGAGAACGGCTACGACGAGGGACATGCGAAATACCTGCACCGCACCTCACTGTGGCGCCTGTTCAAGGCCATGCCGGTGTGGAACGAGACCCGGATCGTACGGCGGGGCCGCTGGATCTACCGCGTGCAGGACGCCCAGCACTGGGACGCGGACTTCCCCGGCCTGGGCAGGTGGAACAACCAGGCCTGGTTCAAACTCAGACCGCCGTCCAAGGTCACGAACATCGGCAACACGGGCGGGCACCGTGAGGTCCACCCGGCGATCGCCGCCCAGGAGTTTCCCGGGTTCGCGTCGGTGAGCATGCCCGGTGTGCTGCGGATCGCCTATCCGACCTTCATCCACTACGAGTTCTACGTGCCCGTCGACGCGGAGAACCATCTCTACGTGGGCGTCATGGCCGACTTCCGGAGAGGTCTCAGATCCCTGCCGTTCTACGTCAAGTATCTCGGCGCGATCCGCTGGCTCTTCCACGGCCAGTTCTCCGGACAGGACAGGTGGATGGTCGAGGCGACCGACGCCCCGCCGGAGCGCCTCTACCGCCCCGACGACTCGTTGCTGCAGTGGCGCAGACTGGCGGAGGACACCGCCGAGGAGCGGGTCGCGCGGCTGCGGGAGTCGGGCCTGACCGTGGCGGAGGCCCGGCCGGCGACGGAGACCGGTCCCGCCGATGGCTGAGATCGTTCTTGGTGTGGGCGCCTCCCACTCGACGCTCATGAACACCCACTGGGAGCAGGTGATCCACCGGGATCGCGCGGAGCGCTTCCGCGACGGGCTGCGGAGCGCGCGTGACGCGGTCGCGGCGTCCCGGCCCGACGTCGCGATCGTCATCGGGTCGAACCACTTCCGCGGACTCTGGCTTGATCTGATCCCCTCGTTCACGCTCGGCGTCGGCGAGGTGATCTCCTCAGGCGAGGCGGGAACCCCCTCGGGCCCGCAGCCGACGGATCCGGCCTTCGCCCAGTCCGTCGCCCGGTTCCTGGTGGAGGGGGGCACCGAGGTGGCGATCTCCGCCAGGCTGCAGATCGATCACGGTCAGAGCCACGCGGTCCAGTACGTCCTCCGCGACCTCGACCTGCCCGTGGTGCCGCTGGTGGTGAACGCGTTCGCCGCGCCGCTTCCGCTCATGTCGCGCTGCGTCGAGGTGGGCCGCAACCTCGCCGCCGCGGTGGCCGCGCTGCCCGGCGGCCTGAGGGTCGCGGTCATCGCCTCGGGCGGCCTGTCGCACCGGCTGCCCTGGCCCAGCCGCTGGCAGGAGCCCGGAAACGAGGACGAGAGGTTCCTGGTCCAGTCCTGGCTCAACGGCCGGGGCGACTGGGAGCGGTACGACGCGCGACGGCGGGAGATCACCACCGCGGCCCGGCCGGCTCTCTCCCCGGACTTCGACAGAGGATTCCTCGCGGCACTGGAGAGAGGCGACCTCCAGCGGTACGCGGAGATGTCCACCGAGGACATCGAGGCGGCCGCCGGCAACGGAGGGCAGGAGTTGCGCAACTGGCTGATGATGGCGGCCGCGCTGGACTTCCGTCCGGGCCGGACACTGGCCTACGCGCCGATGCCCGAATGGCTGACCGGAATGGGCGTCGCGGTCATCGAGCCGGTGACCGCGCGGTGAACTCCGACGTCGAGCGCGAGCGGCTCGTGACCGAGGCCATGGCGTCGATCACCGAGGACCGCCTGCGGGACGCGGCCGTGTCCGTCGTCTCCATCGCCAGCCCGACCGGCGGAGAGAGCCGGCTGGCCTCCTGGCTGGCCGGTCGTCTGACCGCGGCCGGCGTCGAGGGCCGGGTGCAGCGAATCGACGACGGCCAGGCCAGCGCGGCCGGACGGCTGAGGGGGGACGGAACGGGCGCCGATCTGATGCTCTACGCGCCGATCGACACCCTGACGACCGGGGATCCCGGCCAGGACCTTCCCTGGATCGGACCGGAGCTCCGCCCCGACATGCGGGCCGAGGCGCGATGCGACGGACCTTTCGTCAGCGGCCTGGGGGCGGGCAACCCCAAGGGGCACGCGGCGTGTGTCCTCGTGGTGGCCGAGGCGCTGGCCGCGCTGCGTCCCCGGCTGGCCGGTGACCTGCTGGTGGCGTTCGGAGCGGGCGGAATGCCGACCGACGCCATCGACGGCGGCGCCTCGGGCAGGTCCAACACCGGTCACGGTGTCGGCTGCTCGTTCCTGCTCGAACGCGGCTGGCACGCCGACCACGCGGTGATCGCCAAACCCGGAGACTTCGTCGCGTACGAGGAGGTGGGGCTCTGCTGGTTCGACATCACCGTTCCCGGCGTTCACACCTACGCCGGCAGCCGGCACAGGCTGCCGTACGGCAACCCCATCGTGACCGCCGCGGAGGTCGTCACCCGGCTGGAACGGTGGCTGGCGGCCTATCCGGAGCGGCACCGTACCGCGACGGCCGCTCCACAGGGGGTGATCGGATCGATCACCGGCGGCTGGGAGCGCATGCCCGCGGTCACCCCCGCGGTCTGCCGTATCCGGCTGGACGTGCGGATCGCCCCCGGAGTCACGCCGATGGAGGTCAAGCGCGAGGTCTCGGCCTTCGTCACCGGGCTGTCCGGGGAGCTGGGCGCGGAGCCGGCGGTCGAGATGACCCTCGCCGTTCCCGGCACCCGCACCCCGCCGGAGAGCTGGATCGTGGGCAGCGCGATCCGGGCCTGGGGGCGTGTCTCCGGACGGCCGCACGAGCCGATCGCCGACAACAGCGGCGCGACGGACGCCAACATCCTGAGAGCACGCGGAGTTCCGACCGCCCGAGTCGGCATGCCCAAGGTCGTGTCGCCGGATTTCGAGGTCGACTTCGAGCGCGGGATGAACACGGTCGACGTGCGCGCCATGCGCCGGCTCTGCGAGGTGCTGCTGCGTGTGACGGTCGACTCGACCACGAGGATCCGCGCCGGGATCGACGGATCTCCGGCCTCCGGATGACATCGCATCATGAACGACGGACAAGGAGACGAGCATGGAGCCACCGATCGGGTCGTATGCCGACGCGGACGGTGTTACCTATCACTACCTCGACATGGGGGTGGGCAGCGACACCCTGTTCCTGCACGGAGGCGGTCCCGGCTGTACCGGGTGGAGCGACTTCGGGCCGGTGGCGCCGCTGTTCGCCGGGGACCGCCGCTGCCTGATCGTCGACCTCCTGCAGTACGGCGGGTCGGAGAAGTGCCTGATCAGCGGGCCGATGTGGGACTTCCACGCCGCCAAGACCGTCGCCCTGATGGACAGGCTGGGCGTCGAGCGCGCGGACTTCGTCTGCAACTCCTGGGGGGGCACGATCGCGCTCTGCCTGGCCGCCCGCCATCCGGAAAGGGTGCGCTCGCTGGTCGTCACCGGCAGCATGCCGGTCTTCTACGGACCGCTGGCGCCACTGCCGGAGGGCGCCCGCCGGGGTCGCAACGCCCGTGACGTCTACTACGGCGGTTCGGGACCCACCCGCGAGAAGATGCGCGACCTCATCACCCGGCTGGAGTGGTACGACGGCGACCGCCTCCCCGAGGCCACACTCGACCTGCGCTACCGGCAGAGCCTCGATCCGGAGGAGCGGCGGCTCGCCGCGATGTCGGACTCGCCGCGTGGCGAGTGGCAGGACCTGACCGAGGAGCTCGGGCGGATCAGCGCCCCGGTCCTGTTCGTCTGGGGAATGCACGACGCCTTCCTCACGCCCGACTATCCGCTCATGCTGGCGCGCATGGTCCCGCGCGGAAATCTGCACGTGATGGATCACGTCTCCCACCACCTTCAGGAGGAGCGGCCTTCGGCGTTCCACGCCGTCGTCACCGGATTCCTGAACTCGGTGGACGTCGACCACACGTCGGCCTCCACGGTGGACGCCGCGGACAGGGGGAATGGGGGAACGCGTCCATGACGGGAAAACCGGCGGCCGCGGCGGCCGTCGTACTGGTGGTGATCACGGTGATCGCGGTTCGCGCCCTCGCCGCCCGCAGCGGCACCCAGGTCCATCGGATCAATCAGAACAAGCCCGGCCCGGCCGATCGGCAAAGGTGACGACATGAGTATCTGGACCGAGATGAGTCCGCTGGCCCTGAGCGTTTCCCACGTCAACGCGGGTGGGGTGCCGACGCGTACTCTGCGCGCCGGATCCGGGGAGCCGGTGGTGTTCCTGCACGGGACGAGCGGTCACCTTGAGGCGTTCAGCCGCAACCTCGCCGCGCACGCCGCGGGGTACGCGTGTCACGCCATCGACATGCTGGGGCACGGCTACACCGGAAAGCCCGACCATCCGTACGAGATCCCCCACTACGTCGACCATCTGCTGGCGTATTTCGACGCGGTCGGAATCGAGCGGGCCCACGTGGTGGGAGAGTCTCTCGGCGGCTGGGTCGGGGGGCGCGCGGCGATCGACCACCCGGACCGGATCGCCAGCCTGCAGTTGCTCTGCGCCGGGGGCACCGTGGCCAACCCCGAGGTCATGGACCGGATCCGCACCAGCACCCGGCAGGCGGTGGCCTGTGACGACGTCGAACCGACCCGGCGGCGGCTGCGGCTGCTCATGGCGGATCCCGCCGACGCCACCGAGGAACTGGTGCGGATACGGCACACCATCTACCACCGGCCCGATTTCGTGTCCGGTATCGACAACCTGCTCTCCCTGCAGAACATGGAGGTACGGCAGCGCAACCTGCTCCGTCCGGACGACCTGGCGAGGATCTCCCATCCGACGCTGATCGTCTGGGGACGGCAGAACCCGTTCGGGGAGGTGCCGGAGGCGTCCGCGATGCACAGGGCCATCCCCGGCTCGCGGCTGGAGCTCTTCGAGGAGTGCGGTCACTGGCCTCAGCACGAGCAGGCCGAACGCTACAACGCACTCAGCCTGGCCTTCCTGGCCGAGAGCTCCGCGGCGGGTTTCACGGGGCGGGCGTACGGCTCGGGACGGTGATGGAGGGGCGGGAGGGGCGGGAGGGGCGACCCCCGGTTCGCTGGGTGGACTTGCCCCGTTGCTCCGGCCATCCATGGGGGGGATTATCACTAAATGTCGCATATAGAGGTTTCGGTCCAGCCGGAATCGGCCGGGAGGCTAAAGCCCGAGGTCTCCAGCGAAGGAGTTTCGATGAACGACCCGATCGTTCTGGCCTACAGCGAGGAACAGGAGCAGTTCCGGGACGTGGTCAGGGACTTCCTGTCCAAGGTCTCCCCCGAGTCCGAGGTCCGGCGGCTGATGGAGACCGACGAGGGGTTCGACCGTACGGTCTGGCACCGGATGGCCACCGATCTCGGCCTGCAGGGGCTGATCATCCCCGAGGAGTACGGCGGATCCGGAGCCTCCTTCCGTGAGCTGGGCGTGGTCCTTGAGCAGATGGGGGCCGCGCTGCTGACCGCCCCCTATCTGTCCACCTCCGTGCTGGCGACCGGCGTCCTGCTCCGATGCGACGACGACTCCGCCAGGGCCGACTACCTTCCCGGTATCGCCTCCGGGGAAACGGTCGCCACCCTGGCGGTCGCCGAGGAGTCCGGCCGCTGGGATCCGGAGGGCGTCGAGACACGGGCGGTGCGCGGGAACGGCCGCTGGAGGCTCAACGGCACGAAGGACTTCGTGCTGGACGGCCACGTCGCCGATCTCGTTCTGGTCGCGGCGCGCACGGCGTCCGGCGTCGGTCTTTTCGCGGTGGACACCCGGGCGGGCGGGGTCGGCCGTGAGCCGCTGTCCACCATGGACCAGACCCGAAAGCAGGCGCGGCTGGACTTCCGCGACGCTCCCGCACGACTGATCGGCGCCGAGGGGGCGGCGGCGGAGGTGCTGCCCGTCGTGCTCGACCTCGCGGCGGTGGCCCTCGCCGCCGAGCAGGTGGGCGGAGCCCGCAGGTGCCTGGAGATGTCCGTCGCCCACGCCGGGGAACGTGTCCAGTTCGGGCGGCCGATCGGCTCGTTCCAGGCGGTCAAGCACAAGTGCGCGGATGTCCTGGTCGAGGTGGAGTCGGCGCAGTCGATCGTCCAGCGGGCGTTGTGGGCGGCGTCGGAGCCGGGTGACGACCTGCCCGTCCTGGCCGCCATGGCCGGGTCCTACTGCTCGGACGCCTACGTCCGCGCGGCGGCCGAGAACATCCAGATCCACGGTGCCATGGGGTTCTCCTGGGAGTTCTCCGCGCACCTGTACCTCAAGAGGGCCAAGTCCTCGGAGCTGCTGCTCGGTTCGGCGGCCTGTCATCGGCGGCGTCTGGCCGGGCTTCTCGGGCTCTGAACACCCGCCGATCACGATCGCCCGTCCCCTCAGCCACCATTCCCAGAACCACCGAACGGAGACATCCCATGCCAGCGGAACCAGGCAGCGGTGAAGGACCTCCCACGGAGGCGACGGTGACCGGCCTGCTGCGGCGCCTGCTGACGGCCACGCCTCCCGCGTCCACCGACGAGACGGTTTTCCTGGAGAGACAGTTCGATCTGGGGCTCGCCTGGGTGCAGTTCCCCGTCGGATCGGGCGGCCTGGGGGCGAGCCGATCCCTGCAGGCGGTCGTCCGGCGCGTCCTCACACAGGCCGGCGCCCCCACCCAGGATGAGTATCTGCGTAACGCCCTCGGCGTCGGGATGATCGCACCCGCGCTGGTCGAACACGGCCACCGCGAGCAGTGGAACCGATGGCTCAGACCGCTTTTCACCGGGGCCGAGATCTGGTGCCAGCTGTTCAGCGAGCCGGGGGCGGGCTCGGACATCGCCGCCCTGACCACGCGGGCCGTACGTGAGGGCGGGGAATGGGTGGTGAACGGGCAGAAGATCTGGACCACCGCCGCGCATCGGGCCCGGCGCGGACTGCTGCTGGCCCGGACCGATCCGGAGGCGCCCAGGCACCGCGGCCTGACGGCGTTCGTCGTCGACATGGGCGCGCCCGGCGTGGAGGTCCGGCCGCTGCGGCAGATCGACGGATCGGCCCATCTGAACGAGGTCTTCTTCACCGATCTGCGCGTCCCGGACGCGGACCGGGTCGGTGGTGAGGGGGAGGGCTGGCAGGTGGCCCTCACCATTTTGATGAACGAGCGCGTGTCGATCGGCGGCGGCGTCGCCGACGAGGGGGGTGGGGCCATCGCCGAGGCGATCGAGCTGTGGCACCGCGCCGCCGTCCGGGACGACGTGATGCGAGATCGGCTGGTCAGGCTCTGGATCCAGGCGGAGTCGGCCCGGCTGCTCAACCTCCGCGCGGCGCGCAACTACGACACCAACGTTCCCGGCCCCGAGGGGTCGATCGCCAAGCTCGTCTACGCGCAGCTCAAGCAGCAGGTCTACGAGCTGTGCCTGGACCTGAAAGGCCCTCGGGGCATGCTCTTCGGAAGCTACGACATGCACCATCCGGAAGATCACGTTCCCGACGACTTCGAGATCCAGCGCAGGTACCTGTTCGCCCGCGGCGACTCCATCGGGGGCGGCAGCTCCGAGGTGATGAGGAACATCCTCGGAGAGCGGGTGCTCGGGCTGCCCAAGGAGCCCCGGCCGGCCGGTTGATCCGGCCCGCGCTCCCCGGGGCCGAGGGCGCCCATCCCGTCCGGCCGACCGGATCGGCCGTTCCCTACCGTCAAGGAGCCACCCGTGACAGTGCCCGTCCGCCGTGACTACGTGGATACGAGCTGGGGCCAGCTGCACATCGCGACGGCGGGTTCGGGAGAGCCTGTCGTCCTCCTGCACCAGACACCGCGAAGCTGGGACGAGTATCGAGAGGTGCTGCCGATGCTCGGCCGGCGGTTCCGGGCCATCGCCGTCGACACCCCGGGCATGGGGGCGTCGGACGTCTCTCCCCTGGGCCACAGCGTCGTGGCCTACGCCGGCGCGGTGCTGGACATGCTTGACGCGCTTGGCATCGGCAGCTGCCATCTCGTCGGCCACCACACCGGCGGGGTGATCGCCGTTGAGGTGGCCGCCCGGGCACCCGAGCGCGTGGACCGGCTGGTGCTCTCCTCGACGCCGTACGTCGACGAGGCGGCACGGGCCGACAGGGCGGGACGGCGCGGCATCGACGAGGTCGAGCCTCGTCCTGACGGGACACACCTCACCGAGCTGTGGCAACGACGGCGGAGATACTATCCGCCGGGCGAACCGGAACTGCTGGCCCGTTACCTCCACGACGCCCTGGCGACCGAGGACCCCGAGGAGGGGCATCGGGCCGTGGAGCGCTATCGGATGGAGGATCGGATCGGCTCGATTCGGCAGCCCACGCTGTGCGTGGGGCACGACGCCGACCCCTTCGCCTTTCCCGGCCTGTCGCGTCTGGCCGAGCTCATTCCCGGCGCCCGGACGGAGGTGATCGCCGGCGGGGCGATCCCGCTGGAACACACGGCCGGGGAGTTCTCCCGCGTCGTGCTCGGCTTTCTCTCCGCCGGCGCTCCGGTGCGGCCCTGACGAAAATCGGCGCCGGGAGGCCCTCGGCACGCCTCCGGCCACGAGGTTCGGTGAGCGGACCCGTGTTCTAACCCGATCCGTGTATCAATGCCACAGTTCCCGTACCGAAAGTCGAATGTCTCCGCACATTCGAATCGACATCGATTTCAGCCGGCGATCAGAGGAGCGAGAACCCGGCTGACCGAACAGTTACGGCGACGTGAGGCGGGAACGGCCGCCACCCGAGCCGCCGAAAACCCGGATTACCCGCAGGAGGAGCTTTGAAGAATCGACCGGTGCTGCGATGTCTGGCGACAGCGGTGGCACTTGTCTCCCTCGCCGCCGCGTGCGGGCGTGGAGACGGCGACACGGGTTCGGGCTCCTATCCGGACCCGGGTATCACGGACGGCGAGATCGTGGTCGGGGCGAACGCGCCGCTCACCGGGCCCGGTTCCGGATTCGCCAACGTCGTTTACGGCGCCTCCGCCTTCTTCGGCCATCTCAACGAGACCGAGGGCGGTGTGACAATGGCCGATGGAAAGAAGCGAAAGGTCCGTTACATCTACTACGACGACGGCTATCAGCCGGCCAAGACCGTGGAGGTGGTCAAACGCCTCGTCGAGAAGGACAAGGTGTTCGCGCTCGCGGGGGGTTTCGGCACGGCGACGAACCTGGCGGTGCGCGACTACCTGAACCAGAAGGGCGTTCCACAGGTTTTCATCCAGTCAAACTCCCCCAAATGGGGTGCCGAATTCAAGAAGTATCCGTTCTCACTCTCCGGATCGCCGTCGGCGGCGACCGAGGCCGCGGTGTTCGCCCAGTACGTCCAGCGGGAACGGCCCAAGGCGAAGGTGGCGATCCTCACCCTGGGCGACGACAACGGGGCCGGCTTCCTCAACGGATTCAAGGAGGCGCTCAAGGGGACGGACATGACGATCGTGTCCGAGCAGACCTATGCGAACACGGACGCGTCCATCGACTCACAGATGTCGATCATGGCGTCGAGCGGAGCGGACGTGTTCGCGAACTTCGCCACGCCGAAGTTCACCGCTCTCGCGATCAAGGGGGCGGCCGAGCTGGGATGGAAGCCCCTCCAGCTGGTGGCCTCCCAGGGAAGCTCGCCGGAGGCGGTTCTCAAGCCGGCCGGGCTTGAGAACGCCAAGGACATCGTCACGGTCGGATGGTTCAAGGATCCCACCGACCCGCAGTGGGCGGCCGACGAGACGATGAGCACGCTCCAGCGGAGCGTGCAGAAGTACGAACCGCGGGCCAATCCGAAGGACTCCTTCGCCGTGGCCGGATGGGCACTCGCCGAGGTCTTCACGAACGTGCTCAAAGACGTCGATCCGACTCGGTCCTCGCTCATGGACGCGGTGCACGGCCTGAACGGTCAGACCTCGTCGGCGCTGCTTCCGAAACTTGAGAGCCGTACCTCGCCGACGGACGGGTTCCCGCTGGAAACGCTCTGGCTCCAGCGTTTCGACGGTGGCAAGTACGAGTTCATCGGCGCGGAGCCGATCTCCCTGGAGGGCAGGACGCCGGTCGGCGAGAGATAGCGGGGAGGCGCGCCGACCCGGGCGCGCCTCCCCCGCCGGGATCGGCGGTGAGGCCCGATCACGGGCCTCACCGCCGATCACCTTTTCACCACCAGCGCGTCCAGCACGATCGGGCGTCCCCGGCGAACGAGCACGGGGTTACAGTCGATCTCCACGACGTCCGGATCGTCGCGGAGCAGGCGTGCCACCACGTCGACGATCAGAGCCAGCCTCCCGACATCGAGTACGGGCAGCCCCCGATAGCCGTTGAGCAGCGGCGCCGCACGCAGCCGGGAGAGCGCCCGCTCCAGTTCCCCGGGTTCCGGCGGCGCCAGGAGCACGGCCACGTCGTCGAACACCTCGGCCGCGACACCTCCGAGCCCCACGGTGATCAACTCGCCGAATCCGGGGTCCCGGCTGCCGCCCACGATCAGTTCCAGCTCACCGCTCAGCTGCTCGGCCACCACGACCGTGCCGTCCCCGGCCCCGGCCAGCTCGGCCCAGCAGCGCGACAGCCCTGCGGCGTCCAGCCCGAGCCGTACCAGTCCGGCGTCCGACTTGTGGGCGATGCCGGACGCCTTCGCGACGACGGGGCCGTCGATCGTCCCGGCGAACCGTACCGCCTGCTCGGGTGAGCCGGTCCTCAGCTCACGGGGGGTCGGCAGGCCGGCGCCCAGCAGTCGCTTACTGGCCCACTCCGACAGCGCCCGCGGGCTCTCCCCGGCCGTCATCGCACCACCTTCGCCGCGAACCCGCGCACCGCGGCCTCGGGTGAGTCGAAACACGGAATTCCCGCCCGTTCCACGGACTCCCGCACCCGGGGCACGTCCAGCAGGAAGGCGGTCGTGGCCTTTCCCGTCGCCGCGTACGCCTCGGCGACCGCGGCCCCGAACTCGGGTACGTCCAGCCCGCAGTTGACGACCACCACCCCGTCGACACCGTCGTCGGCGTAGACCTCCGCGACGGCGGGGGCGAAGCCGGACGGCGGGCACTGCGGGGTCAGGTCGACCGGGTTGGCGATGGCGGCGAACGCCGGCGCCACCTTCCGGATGGCCGCCAGCCGGTCGGCCGACAGGGGCGGCAGGCTCAGGCCGCAGCGTTCGGCGGCGTCCGCGGCCAGGACACCGGGGCCGCCGGAGACGGTCAGCACCGCTATCCGGCCGCCCTGCCGGGTGGAGGTCCCCGAGGCGAGCGCGGTGAGCGCGTCGAAGAACTCCGCGGACTCCTCCACCGCGGTGACCCCGGCCCGGTCGAACCCCGCCCGGTACGCCCGGGCGCTTCCCGCCAGCGACCCCGTGTGCCCGGCCGCGGCCCGCGCTCCGGCGGTGCCGCGCCCTCCCTTGAGGACGACGACCGGCTTCACCGCGGTGATCCCGCGGGCCGCCTCCACGAACGCGCGGCCGTCGCGCAGCCCCTCGGTGAACACCCCGATCACCGTGGTCCGCGGGTCGGCGGCCAGCCAGCCCAGCGCCTCGGTGACGTCCACGTCGGGCGAGTTGCCGAGGCTGACGAACCGGGCGAAGCCGATCCCGCGCCGGCGGACCTCGGAGAGGAACATGCCGCCGAACGCGCCGCTCTGGCTGATGAAACTCAGGGGTCCCGGGTGCCGCGGCACCGACCAGAAGTAGGATCCGTTGAACCAGCGGTCCTCTCCCAGATGGCTCACCACGCCCATGCAGTTGGGGCCGACGAGCCGTGCGCCGTGCGCGCGGGCGACCGTGACGAGGCGGTCCTGAAGCGCCTGCCCGCCGGGACCCGCCTCGCCGAACCCCGACGAGAGCACGATCACGACCTTGGCCCCCCCGGCCGCCGCGTCCCGCACCGCCTGCTCCGCGGCGCGGGCCGGTACGGAGACGAGCGCGAGGTCGACCGTACGGTCCAGACTCGGCACCGCCGGGGTCCCGTCGACGGTCGCCGCGCGCGGATGCACGCACACGACCGAATCGACGTCGGTCGTGACGTTGGCCAGGAGGGTGTTGCCCAGCCTGCCCGGATCGGTGGCGGAGGCCCCGTACACCGCGACGCTGCGCGGTGCGAAGAGCGGATCCAGTTCGTGCCCCATATTTTACGACCTCAACAGGGTTCGGTTCGGGCCTCGGAAGCCGAGGATCGGCTGAGCGGGTCCGGGGCCGTGTCCGGGAACGCGCCGGCCGGCCCGCGCGGGCGCGGAGTCCCGCGGGGGTTGTCCGCCGGTCCGGCGGATGTGACGGCCCGGTACCCGCTCACCAGGACTCTGCGGGATCACGGACGACGGGGCAACGGGGCGGGTCCGCCGAGCGGACCGGTGACCGGGTTCACCCCGCCGTTCTGAGCCTGCGCCTGACGCCGAGGGCCGCGGCCCGCAGGTTGCCGGAGAAGCGGTTGACGTTCATCCGGGCCGTCGGCGCGGTAACCGACAGCGCCCCCACCAGGGCTCCGTCGCCGCTGAAGACGGGAACGGCCACGCTCGCATAGCCCAGCCGGGTCTCCTCGTACTCGGTGGCGATCTGGCCGGCCCGCACCCGGTCCAGCTGGGTCACCAGGATGGCCGGTGAGGTGACCGTGTGACGGGTCAGCGGCACCAGCCCCGCCCGCACCACCTCGGTCAGCAGGTCGGCCCCGGAGAAGGCCAGAATCACCTTGCCGGTCGCCGTGCAGTACAGCGGGAGCCGGCCCGCCACACGCGACTGCTTGCTCAGCCCCCGGTGCATGATGATCTTCTCGACGTAGAGGACGTCGAGATTGTCGTGCACGGCGAAGTGGATCGTCTCCTGGGTCGTGACCAGGAGGTCCTCCATGAACGGCAGGACGGCCTCACGCAGGATCCGCTGCCGTGGCACCCGCTGGCCGATCTCGAACATGCGCAGGCCGAGCCGGTAGCTGGTCCCCGCCCGCTCCAGGACTCCCCAGCCGAGCAGTTCCTGTGCCAGCCTGTGCACGGTCGCCTTGGCGATACCGGTCCGCTCCACCAGCTCGGTGAGGGACAGCCTGTCGTCCTCGACGGTGAACGCCTCGATGATCAGGCGCACCTTGCCCAGCACGGAGTTCATCGCCGCCGCGTCCGGCCTGGCGGTCAGTGGATGAGCGGACGCGGTACCGGCTGGAGTGTGGACGGTCATGTCAGCAGCCTCCGATCGACCCGCGACCTCCGGCGGCCACTGCACCGGCGGCGCCAACGGCACATCATGATAAGCCGGATTTAACGCCTGATTTATATCTATATGATCTCAAAAAAATACTTTGCGGCTTTTGACGGATTATTCGGCCCCGGCGCCGCGGGACGCGACCGGCCCCGGCCCGCGCTCCAGGCCGATCGGGGAGAACGGGGGGAACGCCGACAGGACGGACGGGGGCGCTCAGGAGAGACGCTCCACGACCATCGCCATCCCCTGTCCGCCGCCGACGCACATCGTTTCGAGCCCGTACCGGCCCCCGGAACCGGAAAGCCCGTTGATCATGGTGGTCATGATGCGCGCGCCGGTCATGCCGAACGGATGCCCGAGTGCGATCGCCCCCCCGTACGCGTTGAGCCGCTCGTCGGCGACCCCCAGACGACGCGCCGAGGGGATCACCTGGGCGGCGAACGCCTCATTGATCTCCACCAGGTCGATCTCGTCGATCGACAGCCCCGCCTTCCTGAGCGCGCTCCGTGACGCCTCGACCGGGCCGAGACCCATGATCTCCGGATGCAGGGCGCTCACGGCCGACGACACGATCCTGGCCAGCGGCGTGATCCCGAGCTCCGAGGCGCGCCGCTCGCTCATCACCACGACCGCCGCCGCGCCGTCGTTGAGCGCGCAGGAGTTACCGGCCGTGACGGCGCCCCCCACCCGGAACACCGGGGCCAGGTCCGCCAGCCTCTCAAGCGTGGTGTCCGCGCGCGGGCCGTCGTCCGTACGGACGACCGTTCCGTCGGGGAGCTCGATCGGAGTGATCTCCCGGTCGAAGAACCCGTTCCGCTGGGCGGCGACGGCCCGCCGATGACTGCGGAGCGAGAAGCCGTCCAGTTCCTCCCGGGTGATCCCCTCAAGCTCGCGGACGTTCTCCGCCGTCTGCCCCATGCCGATGTACATGTCGGGCAGGCCCTCCGGTTCCCTCCAGGCCGGCTCGCCGCCACCGGACCGCCGGGCGGTACGGGCGCGGGCCGTGTCGAACCTCGGGTTCGGCTCGTCGGGCGCGTCGAAGGAGGCGACGCCGTACCAGGACACGCATTCGACACCGCCTGCGACATAGACGTCGCCGTCTCCCGCGCGGATCGCGTGCTCCGCCATGCGGATGGTCTGCAGACTCGACGAGCAGTATCGGTTGACGGTCACCCCCGGGCTGTGCTCAAGGCCGGCCAGGACCGCGACGACCCGGGCGATGTTGTTGCCGTGCGCCCCCTCGGGCCGTCCACAGCCGATGACGACGTCGGCGACCTCGGCCGGATCGAGCTCCGGGACCCGCTCCACGACCGCCCGGACGACGGCCGCGGCCAGGTCGTCCGGGCGGACCGAGGCCAGCGACCCCTTTCGGGCACGTCCGATCGGGCTGCGGGTGGCGGCGACGATCACCGGTTCGGGCATGGGGTTCCTCTCTCGGCGGGACTCGGGGCGGGTTTCCGGAAGGGCGGCGCCCGGCGGACGATGGGTGGGGGGCCGCGGTGCCCCGCGGGCCGGGTCACACATCGGCGGCCTCCCTCGGCCGTTCCCCGGCCGGCGGGTGGATGTCCGGGCGGCTCGCCCGGACATCCCTCCGCAGGAGCCGGGGGACGCTCGCGAGCCCGCCGGGGAGCAGCAGGATGACCAGGATCAGCGAGGCGCCGTAGATGATGCCCGCCAGGGAACTGCTGATCTCCTGCGTGTACACCGGCACGAACTGGATGTAGACGGCGCCCAGCACCGCGCCGGCCGCGCGCCCCACCCCGCCGACCGCCATTCCGGCGAGCAGGCCCACGGAGAGCAGCAGGCTGAACGACTCCGGCGAGAGAAAGCCGACCGCGATGACGTACATGCCGCCCGCGACACCGGCCAGACCGCCACACCAGGCGAAGGCGGTGGCCTTCACGAACGGCACGTCGACCCCCATGGCGACGGCCACGAGCGCGTTGTCCTGGGAGGCGTACAGCGCCCGGCCGACCCGGCCGCCCAGGATCCCCCTGCCGATCCGCCAGCAGGCCAGCGTGAGCACCAGGACGATCAGGTAGTGCCACTGGTCGGTGGCGAGCCCGAGGCCGGCGGGGGGTTGAGGCTGCGGCACCACCAGGCCGTTCGCTCCCCCGGTCAGGCCGTCGAACCGCTTGACCAGCGGGATGAACACAATCGCGATCGTGACCGTGACCAGGGCGAGGTAGAGGCCGTTGAGCCTGGCCGCCAGCACACCGACGAGATAGCCGACGACGAACGGGACCACGGCCGCGGCGATGAGCCCCGCCCAGAGCGGCCATTTCCACACAACGGTCGTCACTCCCGCGCAGTACGCGCCGATGCCGAGGAACGTCGCCTGCGCCAGGGAGATCTGGCCGGAGGCGCCGGTGAGCACGGTCAGGCCAAGGATCGCCACGGAGTAGACGAACACCATGGTCAGCTGGAAGTTGCGGTCGGGCGGTTGCACGAACGGCAGCACGAAAAGCAGCACCACGAAGGCGAACCTCGCCGACCTACCGGCCACCGGGCCCGACAGAACCGCGGAGATCCTGTTCATACCCGCACCCTCTCCACGGCGCCGAACAGACCGGCCGGTCTGAGCATGAGCACCAGCACGATGACCACCAGGGGAACCACCACCTTGAGATCCGGCCCGATCACCGTCACGTAGGTGCCGACCAGATTCTCGATCACGCCGATCAGTACGCCGCCGACGACGGCGCCCAGCACGCTGTCCAGCCCACCGAGGATCACCGCGGCGAAGGC
Organism: Streptosporangium sp. NPDC004631; assembly: GCF_053601935.1. NCBI lineage: Bacteria > Bacillati > Actinomycetota > Actinomycetes > Streptosporangiales > Streptosporangiaceae > Streptosporangium > Streptosporangium sp. NPDC004631. The sequence continues at coordinate 231,205 of NZ_JBSGCR010000001.1, forward strand.
GTACAGCAGGATGCCGGACATCATGTTCGGTTCGAGGAAGACCCGGGGGGCGATGAGAATTCCGGCGATCGCCCCGAACACCCCCGCCAGCCCCCACCCGAGCATCAGCATGCGCTTGACGTCGATCCCGACCAGCGCGCTGGACTCCGGGTTGGCCGCGGACGCGCGCATCCACAGGCCCAGCGTGGTACGGCGCAGCAGCAGGTAGACGGCGAGCGACTCCACGGCCAGCGCCCCCACCATCACCACCATGGAGGACGTCATCCGCCAGCCGCCGACGGACCAGACGCGCTCGGGCGCGAGTGTGGGAAACGACAGCGGGGTGGAGTGCCAGATCAGCGCGGCGAACTCGTTGAAGACGAGATACAGGCCGAACGTGAGGATCACCGTGTTCAGATGACTGCCGCCTTCGGCGGGACGGACCACGAAACGCTCGGTCGCGGCTCCGACGACGAACGCGAACACGACGGCGACCAGGGCCGCGACCGGTACCGGAAGCCCCCAGGCGATCAGCTGCCAGGCGACGAAGGTGGAGAACATCGCCATCTCGCCCTGCGCGAAGTTGGCGATCCCGGTGGAGCGGAAGATCAGGACCAGCGCCAGGCCGATGGAGGCGTAGATGGCGCCGGTGGCGATGCCGTCGGTGATCTGCTGGAGGAACAGCACTGTTATCCTCCTCCTCCGAGATAGGCGGCCCTCAGCCCGTCGTCACGGGCCACGACGTCCGCCTCGCCCTCCAGGACGATCCGGCCGGTCTCCAGCACGACGGCGTAGTGGGCGATTTCAAGGGCGAGCGCGGCGTTCTGCTCGACGACGAGCAGCGCCATTCCGAGATCCCGGTTCAGCCCGCCGAGGGTTTCGAAGAGCTTGGCCGTGACCTGCGGGGCGAGTCCCAGCGAGGGCTCGTCGAGCAGCAGGAGCCGGGGACGGCTCATCAGCGCGCGGCAGACGGCGAGCATCTGCTGCTCCCCGCCGCTCAGCGTCGACGCGGTCTGCTCCCGCCGTTCGAGCAGCGGGGGGAAGGTGGCGTACATCCGGTCGAGGTCCTCGGCGACCTCGGCGCGTCTCCTGCGCCGGGTGGCCGCCCCCAGGAGCAGATTCTCGTGCACGGTGAACTCGCTGAAGGTGCCCCGCCCCTGGGGCACGTGGGCCATCCCGCGCCGGGTCATCGCCGGGGCCGTCAACCGGGTGACGTCCTCCCCGGCGAAACGGATGGCGCCCGACACCGGGATCATGCCGGACAGCGCCCGCAGCAGCGTGGTCTTGCCCGCGCCGTTCGCGCCGAGGACCACGGTCACCTGGCCCGGTTTCACGGTGAGGTCGATTCCGCGCAGCACCTCGGCCCTGCCGTAGGAGGCGCCGAGACGACAGCAGGTAAGCATCGGTCACGTCCCCAGATAGGCCGAGACGACCGCCCGGTCCCGCCGGACCTCGTCGGCGGTTCCCTCGGCGATGACCCGCCCGGACTCAAGCACGACAACCTTCTCGCAGGTCGACATCACCAGGCCCATGTGGTGTTCCACCAGGAGAACCGTGACGCCGAACGCGTCCCGGATGCGGGTGATCTCCGACGCCAGATCGGCCACCTCACCCTGTGGAAGGCCCGCGGCGGGCTCGTCGAGCATCATCAGCTTCGGTCTCGCCATCAGGGCGCGGGCGATCTCGACCCGCTTGCGGGAGCCGTACGGCAGGGTTCCGACCTCGGCCTCCGCCAGGTGACCGAGACCGAGCTCGGCCAGCAGCGCGCCCGCCTCCGCCCGGAGAGCGCGCTCCTCCCTGCGCGAGGAGGGAAGCCCCAGCCCGGCGGCGAGGTAACCACCACGGCTTCGGGCGTGGCCCCCCACCATGACGTTCTGCACGACCGAGAGGTGCTCGAAGAGCACGACGTTCTGGAACGTTCTCGCGATGCCGATCCCCGCGGTGTCCCGCGCGCGGCGGTGGGCGAGGTTCTCGCCGTCGAAGAGCATCTCCCCGCTCTGCGGCCGGTGCATTCCACTGACGCAGTTGAACAAGGTGGTCTTCCCGGCCCCGTTCGGGCCGATCAGGCCGCAGACGGTGCCGCGCTCGACGGTGAGGCTCACCTCGTCGAGGGCGCGCACCCCGCCGAAGGCGAGACTCAGACCACTCACCCGGAGAAGCGGGCCGCCCTCCCCGCCGGACCGCTGAACGGCCGGACCCTCCGGCGCGCCCCGGGCCGTCTCCCTCGCCCAGCGGTAGTCCGCCTTGCCCTGGGGGCCGCGCAGAACCCTGGGGACGAAGACCAGTTCCTTGGGCACCTTGTACCGGGCGAGCTGTCCGGCGCAGCGCCGCCGCAGATCGGCCGCGTCCGGAACCGTTCCGGCCGCGGCCTGCACCACCGCGACGACCCGCTGCCCCCAGCGGTCGTCGGGGAGACCGACGACGACCGCGTCGACCACCTCGGGCAGCGACACCAGCACCTGTTCCACCTCTTCGGCGAAGACCTTCTCCCCGCCGGTGTTGATGGTCGTGGACGCCCTGCCGATCAGGCGGATCAGGCCGCCCTCCTCCCACCTGGCCCTGTCACCCGGAATCCCGACCCGGACGCCGCCGACCACCCGGAAGGTGTCCTCCGTCCTGTGCCGGTCACCGAGATAGCCGGCCGGTATCCGGCCGGAGCGGGCCAGCCATCCCTCCTCCCGCGACGACCTCGGCAGCGCTCTCGACCGGTCGTCGCTCACCAGCAGCGTCCCGGCCGCCGGGGAGAACAGGCCGTGTGTGGCCGAGCCCGCCGACCATCTGTTCTCCATGTGGCCGCCGGTCTCGCTGGAGCCGTAGACATCGACCAGCGTGAGCCCGGCGGGCAGGAACTCCAGCAGCCGGTCCTTCAGGTCGGGCGTGAGAATCCCGCCTCCGGTGTGGATCATGCGCAGCGACGACAGGTCACGTGGCCTTCTCTCCAGGGCCTCCACGATCGGGCGTCCCATGGCGTTGCCGACGATCGGCATCATGGTCACACGCTCACGTTCGACGGTGTCCAGGATCGAGTCCGCGTCGAACTGCTCCGTGACGTCGGGCAGGACGATGCGGTGGCCGCCGTGAAAGGCGTAGAACGCCAGCCACTGGCCGCCCGCGTGCATGAACGGCGGCGCCGGCAGGTAGACCTCCCGGCCGTCCGCGGCGGCGCCCACCAGGTGCTCAAGCGACTCGAACTCCCGGAAGTCCGCCCGCCGGCCTCCCATCGCGCCCGCGAAGATGTCGGCCTGCCGCCACAGCACGCCCTTCGGAACGCCGGTGGTCCCACCGGTGTAGATCATGTAGCGGTCGTCCGGCGTGTAGCCGACCCCCAGGGGGTCCGGCGCCCCCCGCCGGATCGCCTCCTCGTACCAGACGGCCCCGTCGGCGAGGGGTCCGCCCGAGCCGTCGTCCACCTGCAGGACGAGCGGGCGTGAGCCGAGCGAGCCGGCCAGGGACGCGGCGACGGCCGCGAAACGCGTGTGGACCACGATCGCCCTCGGCCGCGCCTCCTTGAAGACGGCGGCGAGCTCGCGCTCGACGTAACGATGGTTGACGTTGAACGGCACGACCCGTGCCTTGAACGCGGCGACCATGCTTTCCAGATACTCCACGCAGTTGGTCAGGAAGATCGCCAGATGATCCTGGGTGCTCTCCCAGCCCGCCTCGGGAAGACGCTCGGGCTCCTTCAGGCCGTTCGCGAGCAGGAAGCTCGCGAGCCGGCGGGTACGGTCGGTCAGTTCCTCCCAGGTCACACGCCGATCGCGGTGGGTCAGGCACTCGCGCGCCGGTCTGGTGGCCGCGATCGCCTCGTGGACGACGGCGAGGTTGGCCTCGAATTCGGCCATGGCACCGGTCCTTTCGTCACCTGTGGTCGGCACCGCTCGCCCCGTTCAGCAGGGAGAGGATGAGCCTGGACTCCTCCTGGAGGTTCGACGGCGTCGCGTAGCCCTCCTCGGAGCAGATCCGCTGGAGATCGGCTTCGACCGTCTCCGGAGTCAGGTCCGCCCGGACGACCCCCCGGGTCTCGGCGACGAAGGTCCGCGCCACCCGCCCGGCGCCGACGGCGAGGACCTCGCCGTTCAGGGAGCACCGTTCGTGCGACAGGTAGACCACCGCGGGCGAGACCAGCGCCGGGTCCGCGGACGCCGCCAGTTCTCCGAGCATCCCGGCGGTCATGTCGGTCCGCGCGACCGGTGCCACGGCGTTCGCCCTGATGCCGTGGCGGGCGCCCTCAAGCGCGGCGACCCTGGTGAGGCCGACTATCCCCGCCTTGGCCGCGGCGTAGGCCGCCTGGCCGAAGTTGCCGAACAACCCGCTCGCCGAGGTGGTGTTCACCAGGCGGCCGTAGGACTGCGCCTTGAACAGCGGCCAGGCGGCCGCCATCAGATACGCCGTGCCGTGCAGGTGTACGGCGAGGACGGGCTCCAGCGTCTCCGGGCTGAGATTTTGGATCGTTCTATCCTGAATGATTCCGGCATTGTTCACAACGATGTCGAGCCGGCCGTAGGCCGCCACCGCGGCCTCGACCAGGGAACGGCATCCTTCCGCGGTGGCGATCGACTCCCGGTGGGCGGTGGCCGTGCCGCCGAGCGCGCGAACCTCCTCGACCACGCCGCCCGCCCGGTCGGTCTCTCCCGTGCCCGGACCGAGATCGTTGACGATCACCCGTGCGCCGCGCGCGGCGAGGGCGAGAGCATGGGCCCGGCCCAGTCCGGCCCCGGCGCCCGTCACGACGGCGACGCGACCGTCGAAGCGGAGCCGCCCGGAAGACGTCTCCTTCACGGCCGCCTCACCACCGGACCACGCTCCGCCAGCCACCGGCGTGACTCGGCGTGCTCGACGGCCCACGCGGCGTGTCCCCCCGCCTCGGCGAGCTGCCGGTAGAGCTCAAGGAGCCGCGGCACCAGGACCGGGTCGAGGCGCGCGATGTCCGACGCCATCTCCAGGGCGGTGGGCAGCAGCCGCTCGTGGGGCACCACCCTGTTCACCAGCCCGAGGCGGGCGGCCTCGGCGGCGTCAAGCCTGCGGCCCGTGAGGCTGAGCTCGACCCCGAGCCGGTGCCCGACCCTGCGGGAGAGCGAGACCGCCAGCCCCGCGCCGGGCAGCAGGCCCAGCCGGGCGTGGGTGTCGCTGAACCAGGCCCGCTCCGAGGCCACCAAGAAGGTGCACGCGAGGGCGAGTTCCCATCCTCCGGTGACGGCGGGGCCGTTGACCGCTCCGATGACGGGAACCGTCAGCGGGGGAATCAACGGCTCCGCGTGGAGCGTCCGGCGCTCCCCGGCGAGAACCCCGCCGTCGGTGGTGATCTCGCGCAGATCCAGCCCGGCGCAGAACGCCGGGCCGGATCCGGTGAGGACGACCACCCGTACCGAGTCGTCGCCAGCCAATGCCTCCCACTCCACCCGGAGCCGCTCCCTGAGCGCCACGCTCAGGGCGTTGCGCGCCTCGGGCCGGTGGAGTGTGAGCAGCGCCACGCCCTCCGAGGGCTCCTCGCGGAGCAGGACGGCCGTTCCGGGGTCCGCCGCCGTCACCATTCGTTCCAATGCAGGATCTCCTCAACCGGTTCCCGCCGAGCGGGTTTGAACGTCGTTCCGACGGTCCAGGCGACGGGGACGAGCCCGGCCTGCGTCACCTCTCCGTAGGGGATGCCGAGAAGCTCGGCCATCTCCTGTTCACGCCGCAGGTGAACCTGGGTCCAGGCCCCGCCCAGCCCGCGCGCCCTGAGCGCCAGCATGAAGCTCCACATGGCGGGGAGGATCGAGCCCCAGAAGCTGGCGGTCCAGCTGAGGTCCCGTTCCGGCGGCCGCCCCTCGATCACGGGGATGACCAGCGCCGGCACACTCCCGATGATCCGCTGCAGGTGACGCGCGCCGGGCAGCATCCTGTCGTCGGCCGGGACGTGGCGCAGGTAGCCCTCCGCGCACTCGGACCAGACCCGTCCCACCTCGGCCCGTAGCGCGGGATCGTCGACGACGATCCACCGCCATCCCGCCCGGTTGCCTCCGGTCGGGGCCTGCACGGCGATCTCGACGGCTCTGCGGATGACCGCCCGGGGCACCGGCCGGGTGAGGTCCAGTCTCCGCCGCACCGTCCGGGTCGTCATGAGCAGTTCGTCCGCGGAGAGCCCCAGCAGCGGGACCTCGCCGGCGCTCTCGTGACCGGCCTGCTCGTGGGAGTCGTTCACTGTCTCGCCTCGACCTTCCTTCATGATCGGGATCTTCTCCTCAGCGGAACACCGTGGTCACGGCCGTGCGAAACGGTCGCCGCCGTCACCTCTCCCCCGGCGTCACCGGGACACCTCGGGAGATCGCGGAGCCGTGGCCCGCGCCGGCGAACCCGGTTGGTCAACGTTCCTCCCTGGTGTGGCTCCGGCCGTCCCACCGGCGATGGGTCTCGCTCTCGCGGGCCGGCGGATTTCGTGGACTGTGGCACCGATACGGTCTGCCTGCGAGGGGATCGGTCCGTTCACCGGACTCCCCGGCCCGTCACTCCCGGATATGGGGCTCCCGGCCGACTTCGGGGCTCGGAGACACGAGACCTCACCGGCACGACGGACACCTCGCCCGGTTCACCGAGGGCGGTCCTTCCGGCGGGCTTCCGGCGAGATTTAGTGGCAAAACAATCTTTTATGTCTCAAGTAGATATATAGGGGATGTTTAAGTCAATAACCGGCGTCAATTGACCTGGATCAAGCACTCCGCCGTCGGACGGCCCGATCCACCTCCCCGAGCAGGGGCCCGGGGGCGGCGGGGCGCAGTCGCCGCACCCGCCTCCGCCGACGCCCGCATGGCTCACCCCGCCGGCCGGTCCCGGTCCAGGGTCCGGCGGGCCTGGCGGATGACGGCCTCGTCGACCATCCGGCCCGTGTCGTCGAGGACGACGCCGGAACCGGACGACTCGAAGCGCTCGATCAGCGTCCGGGCCCGACCGACCTCCTCCGCCGACGGCGTGAACACCTCGTTGACCACCTCGATCTGGGCGGGGTGGATGCAGGCCCGGCCCCGGAACCCCAGCCGTCTGAGGGCGTGGGTGGAGTTCCGGAGGGCGCCGAGGTCTCGGAAGTCGGTGCTGACCGGGCCGAGAGGCGGGCCGATCCGGGCCGCCGCCGACGCGAGCACGATCTGGGACCTGACCCAGAGCATCTCCCGCTCGTCGGGTCCCGGCTCGACGCCGAGGTCGGCGCGGAGGTCCGCCTCGCCGAGCTGGAGCCTCACCACCCGGGGGGCGCGGGCGAGGTCGGCGGCGGCCAGTACGGCGGCACCGCTCTCCAGCAGCGGGCAGACCGCGATCCACGGGGCGTCCGAGAGGAGCCCGTCGACGGCGACGAGCTCGGCGGCCGACTCGGTCTTGGCCACGCAGACCCCGGTCACGGCGGGCAGCGCCACCGCGCGCAGGTCCTCGTGACCGAGCGGTCCGGGGTTCACCCGGATCCAGATCTCCGGGGGCCGCCCCCCGGGAGCCCGACCGGCCCCGGCCCGGCCCGCGCGGGGCGGAAGGGTGCCGAGCCATCCCGCCACGGCCGCGCGGGCCGTGGCCTTCGCCCCGGGCGGGACCGCGTCCTCAAGATCCACGATAAGCGCGTCGGCCCCCCGTCCGAGCGCCTTGGCCAGCTTTTCCGGGCTGTCGCCCGGGACGTAGAGTGCCGATCTCACCGTGTGTCGTTTCCCTCAGTCGGTGCCGGCCGGGCGGTGGACGTAACGGCCGACCGGACCGCCGACGACCTTCCCGTCTTCGAGCACCCGGTGCCCCCGGACGAAGGTGTCGGTGACCCGCGCGGTCAGCTCGAACCCCTCGAAGGGGGTGTACTGCTGGGTGGACTCGGACTCCTCGGCGCGCACGGTCCAGGTGGCGCCGGGGTCCACCAGGCAGAAGTCGGCGTCGAAGCCGGCGGCGATGACGCCCTTCGCGCGCAGGCCGTACCTCCTGGCGGGGTTCCACGCGGTCAGCGTCGCGATGCGGCCGTAGGACAGGCCGCGCCGGCGCCCCTCGGTGATCATGCCGGGGAGCAGGTACTCGGCCCCGCCGAACCCGGACCTGGCCACGAAGACGTCGTCGCGGGGTTCGCCGAACTTCATCTCCTCCCGGCAGCAGGCGTGGTCGCTGACCACCCAGTCGACCGTGCCGTCCAGCACGTACTCCCAGAGGGCCTCCACATCCTCGCGGGGGCGGAGCGGCGGGTTCACCTTGCCGCCCAGGCCGTGCGCGGTGGTGATGTCGGCCAGCAGGTGACCGACGGTGACCTCGCGCCGGAAGTCGATGTGCGGGAAGGCCCCGGCCATCCGCACGGCCGCGTCCACGGCCTTCCTGGACGACAGGTGGAGCAGGTTGACGGTGGGCAGGCCCGTCTCGTGGGCCAGATAGGAGGCGATGGAGACCGCGAGCCCCTCGGAGTGCGGCGGCCGGGAGGCGTGGTAGGCGGCCAGGCCGCTGAGGTCTCCGGCCTCCTCGACCATCCTGGTGTAGGCGCTCATGATCTCGGCCGTCTCGCAGTGCAGCGACAGGGAGATCTCGTCGGCCAGCTCGGGGAAGCGCTCCCTGGCCTCCTGCACGCCGCGCATGACGAACTCGAAGTGCGCGTAGTCGTAGCGCTCCCCCTCCGGAATCATCAGGAAGGAGTTCTGGTCGGAGGAGCGGCCGTGCAGACCGTGACCGCCGTAGAACATGAAGATCTTGAAGGAGGTGACGCCGAACCGCTCGACCAGCTCGGGGATCTCCCCGATGTGGCCACGCGACATCGGGGCGAGATGGAAGCCGTAGTCGATGTGGGAGCGGCCGGCGGAGGCGGCCAGCACCCGCGGGAAGAAGTCGGCGTAGTCACCGCCGCGGTTGAGGTAGTACTGCCCGGTCCGCATGTAGGTGAGCGCGGTGGTGACACCCCCCTGGGCGCTCGCCCTGCTCTCCGAGGCGGTGTCCTCCTCCAGCGGGTTGTAGATGCCCCAGTGCTGGTGGGCGTCGACGACACCGGGAAAGGCGAGACGGCCTCCGCCGTCGACCACCGTGCGGGCCGGCTCGGCCGCCAGGCCGGGCGCCACCTGGACGATCCGGCCGTCCCGCACGGCGATGTCCGCCTCAACCGGTTCATCGCGATCGTGCGTGACGACGCGGATGTTCTTTACCAGCAGGTCAAACTCGGCCACGGTCATCTCCTGTCTCCTGTTGCCGTCTCGGACTCCACCTCGAACTCCGCCACCAGGCGGAGAAGGTCGCCGATGTGGTCCAGCTCGTCCAGGCGGTTCACCCTGTCGGTCACCACGCCCGCGGTGGTCGCGGACAGCCGGCCCTCGGTGTTGTCGCGGAACTTCAGCGCCAGTTCCGCCACCGACAGCGGGCGCGCCGGTCCGCCCCGGTTGGCGAGCACCTCGTGGCTCCACTCGCGGCCGTCGAGGTCGCGGGCGCGCAGCACCGCGGGGAACTGATGGGGGAAGATCTCCGTCATCCGGTCGTCCGGCACCACGTCCACCTTGGCCATGAGCGCACGGCGGAGCGGGTCGCGGGCCAGCTCGTCGGTGAAGTCGGCCAGTCCCACCCCGAGGCCGCCGCCGCCCAGCAGACCGGCCACGACCGCGTACGGCCCGCTGAACTGTGCCTGGTAGCCGGTCTCCGGGGCGCGTTTGCCCTCGATCGGCTGCCCGATGGTCCGGATGACGGGGGCGGGGACGCCCAGCGTCAGGCTCTCCACCCGGGAGGGGTCCAGGCCCTGCTCGCGCAGTCCGATCGCGGCGTCCACCGCCGCGTGGGTGAAGTGGTTCGCCGGATAGGGCTTGAAGAAGATCCCCGGGACGGCCCAGTCGGTGCCGAGACCCGCGGTGATCTCCTCGGGGGCGTACCGTCCGTGCAGGAACGCCTCGAAGAAGCCGAACCGGCCCTCCAGGACGGTCGGCGGCCCGGTGAACCCCCGCCGGACCAGCTCGGCGGCGGTCACCGCGGACTGCGCGGCCCACCCGCAGTGCAGCCGCTTCACCGTGCCGCCGGTCCGGTTGGCCTCGATGATGCCCGACGCCGTGGAGGCGGCCACGCCGAGGGCGTCGAGCACGCCCTCGCGGGACAGGCCGAACAGCACGGCCGCCGCGACGGCGCCGCCCATGGTGCCGCAGATGGACGTGGCGTGCTGGCCGTGCTCGAAGAAGGTCGAGTTGCCGCTCTCCGGGTCGTAGCCCGCCATGCCCAGCCGTACGCACACCTCCAGGCCGACGGCGATCGCGTGGATCGTCTCCCGGCCCGACGCGCCGGCCAGCTCGGCGGCGGCGAGCGCCGCGGGGATGACCGGGGCGCTCGGATGCAGCACCGAGGGCAGGTGGGTGTCGTCGTAGTCGAGGGAGTGCGCGAGCACCCCGTTGGCGAGGGCGGCCAGCGGGGCGGGCACCGCCGGACCGCCGCCGACGACGTGCGCCTGCGGGCGTCCGCCCTGGTCGCGGACGTGCTCCACGATCGCCGTGCTCGTCGGCAGCCGGTGCGCGGCGACGCAGAGGCCGATCACGTCGAGCACACGGCTGCGGACGCTGCCGACCACCTCGCCGGGGAGCGTGGCCCAGGAGGTGTCCGCCGCGAAGTCGGCCAGCAGCCGGCCGAGGGTCGGCTCAGCCACGACGGCCCCCCTCCTCCGCGTCGCCGGCCGACGGCCTGCGGCCCACCAGTGCCAGCGGGCGCACCGGTGACCCGGTGGCCCCGAAGAGCGGCAGAGGCGACAGCACGAAGGTGAACTCGTGAACCCCGTCGCGGGCCGGTTCGTCCAGCGCCATCGCCTCGATGATGTAGACACCCGACTCCACCAGCAGCACCCGGTGCGCGGGCAGCACGCTGTGGCCCTGCCCGGGGGCCAGGCACTCGAAGGCGATGGTGTCGGCGCCCGCGGCGCGCACGCCGCGCCCGGCCAGCCAGCGCGCCCCCGCCTCGCCCACTCCGGGAACACCGGACTCGCCGCCGATGTAGACCGCGCGGTCGGGGTCGGTGAAGCGGCGGCCCCAGCCGCTGCGGATCAGGACGACGTCACCGGCGCCGACCTCCGTGCCCTGGCGCCGCACGGTCGCGTCGAGGTCGGCGGGGGTGATCTCGTAGCCGGGCTCGCAGGAGTCCGCGCCGAGCGTGGCGGGCACGTCCAGCAGCACGCCGCGGCAGACCATCGGCGCGACGGTGTGCACGCCGTGGTCGGGGTAGAGCCCTCCGACGCAGGCCTCGTCCGCGTCGGCTCCGCCGTACAGCCTGCCGTCCTGGGACACGTGCGCCAGCGCGTCGATGTGGGTGCCCACGTGGGTGCCCATGACGAGCATGTCGTTGGCGGCCGAGCCGCCGTCGGGACGCACCCGGTCGCCGTGGCGGCGCGGCAGGGTGTGGGTGTAGGCGGGGTGGTTGGGCGACTGCGGCATCCCCGCGAAAAGGGGGCGGCCCAGGTCGTAGACGGTCACGCCGTCACGCACCGCGCTCAGCAGGGGATCGTGTTCTACCTCTCCGCGGGAAGCGGCGGAGGTCGTATAAGTGGTCACTCGTCTCTCCCGATGTCCGCTTGTCTCCTCGATCACCGCAGTTCAGGCGACGATCTCGCGCGCGCGCAGGTCGGTCAGCTCCTGCGGGTCGCAGCCCAGCTCCCCGACGAGCACCTGCTCGGTGTCCGCCCCGAGCGCCCGGCCGGTGAACCGGATCCGGCCCGGCGTCCGCGACATGCGCCACATGACGTTGTGCATCAGCAGGGGGCCGAGATCGGCGTCGTCGGCGACGGTGAGCATCTCGGTCTCGCGGACGTGCCGGTCCTCGACGAGGTCCCGGGAGCTGTAGACGGGGGCGACCGCGGCGCCCGCGGCGGTGAACTCCGCGACGACCTCCTCCCGGGTGCGGCCGGCGATCCACTCGCCGACCATCCCGTCCAGCGGGCCGGCGTGGGCGGCGCGTCCCGCGCCGCTCGCGAACCAGGGCTCGCCGATCACCTCGGGGTGCCCGACCAGGCGCATGACGCGTTCGGCGATCGTCTGCGCGCTGGTGGACACCGCCACCCAGTGACCGTCGGAGGTGCGGTAGGTGTTGCGCGGCGCGTTGTTGGTCGAGCGGTTGCCGTGGCGCTCCTCGACGATCCCGAGCTGCTGGTAGACGGTGGGCGACGGGCCGACGGCCGTCATGATGGGCTCCAGGAGGCTCATGTCGACGATCTGGCCGCGCCGGTCGGGGTGGCGTTCACGCTCCCACAGCGCCATCATCGCCGCGGACGAGGCCGCGATGCCGCAGATGCTGTCGGCCAGCCCGAACGCGGGGAGCGTGGGCGGCGCGTCCGCCTCGCCGGTCAGGTGGGCGAACCCGCTCATCGCCTCGGCGAGGGTTCCGAAGCCCGCCCTGGCCGCGTACGGCCCGCGCTGCCCGAAGCCGGTGATCCTGACGACGACCAGTGCGGGGTTGACCTCGTGGAGCCGGTCGGGGCCCAGCCCCCAGCGCTCCAGGGTTCCGGGACGGAAGTTCTCGATGAGGACGTCGGCGCCCTCCACCAGCCGCAGGAAGATCTCGGCTCCCTCCGGGGCCGACAGGCTCAGTCCGACCGTCCGCTTGTTGCGGGAGATCTCCTTCCACCACAGCGGGTGTCCGTCCTTGGACCTGCCGTGGCCGCGCATGCCGTCCCCGGCGGTGGGATGCTCGATCTTCACCACGTCCGCGCCGAAGTCGCCGAGGATCTGGGCGCAGAGCGGCCCCGCCAGGATCGTTGAGGCGTCGACGACCCGAAGACCTTCGAGTGGCCCGTCTCGCATGCTTACCCCCAGATGAGAAAAAGGTTCAACGTCGTATCCGCCGGGCGGGAGGCCGGTCCTCCCGCCGTCTCACGCGGCCTCACGCCGCCCGTGTCACGTGCCGTCTCACGGCCCGCGTGCCGGGGCGGTGCCGCGGTGGCCGAGGTCGGCCGAGATGTCCGCGGCCGCGGCGGCCACCCAGGCGCCCAGTGACTCCGTCCGGCCCAGGGTGAACATGTCCAGGGGGCCGCAGACGGAGACCGACCCGGTGACCTGCCCGGTGGCGCCGTGGAACGCCGCCGCCACACTCGCCGCGCCGGACTGCCGCTCTCCGGAGCTGACCGCGTAGCCCAGCCCCCGGATCCGGGCGATCTCCTCGCGCAGGGCGGCCGCGGAGGTGATGGTGGCGTCGGTGAGGCCGTCGAGGCGGTGGTGGACCACGTAGTCCTCCACCTCGGCGTCGGGCAGGGCGGCGAGGATCGCCTTGGACGACGACCCGGCGTGCAGGGGGTGGCCGGTGCCGAGGGCGACCGACATCCGGATCTCCTGGGCGGACAGCACCTGGTCGACGTAGATCCGCGACCAGCCCTGCCGGAGCGAGAGCGTCGCCGTCTCCCCGGTCCGCTCGGCCAGCGCCACCAGGTGGCGGTGGGCGAGCGCGGGGACGTCGAGTTCACGCATCGCGGCCAGCCCGATGTTCAGGGCGCCGGGGCCGAGGCGGTACAGCTTGCTGTCCTCGTCGAAGCCCAGGAACCGGCCGCCCACCAGTTCCCGCAGGATGCGGTGGGTCACGGCCTTGGGCAGCCCGGTCTCCCGCGCGATCGTGGAGACGCCCAGGCTCCGCGGCGACATGCCGATGACCTCGATCACGGCCAGGGCCCGGGCGATGCCGGAACGCGGACGCCCCTGCTCGCCTCCGGCCTCATCGGTGGTCATGGCTTCCTCGGTTGGTGCGGCGCACGCCGCGGGCGGCGCGGGATCGGAGATTGCGTGGACGTCGTGGAACGGGGCGTCGTCAGGCACCTCCGCGCACGTCGATCGTGACGTCGGCGTTGCCCCGGACCGCGTTGGAGTAGGGGCAGAGCCCGTCCGCGATCTCCACCAGCCGTTCCAGGTCGGCCTGGTGGCACTCCGGCGCGGCGACCTCCAGACCGGCGGCGATGGCGTAGCTCCCGCCGGGTACGGTGCCCAGGGTCACCGACACGGTCACGGTCACCGGGCCGGTGACGATCCGCTCGCGCCGGGCCGCCACCGCCAGGGCGCTGTCGAAGCAGGCGCCGTAGCCGGCCGCGAAGAGCTCCTCCGGATCGGTGCCGGTGTCGCCGGGCCTCCTGTCGCCCGGCCGGGTGAGCGCGAGCTCCAGCGGGCCGGTGCGCGAACGCGCGCCGCCGCCCCGGCCCCCCCGGACCTCGACCGTCGCGGTGTAGACGGGGGTGAACCCCGGCCGCGGCCCGGCGGCGCCGTGCCGCAGGACCTCCTCGGCCACCGCCTTGGCGAAGACCTCCGGCTGCTCCTCGGCGACGAAGTCGGTGCCGCCGGCGATGACGACCAGCGGCGTCCCCGGCAGGGCGGCGAGCACGGTGTCGTTCATCCGGTTCACCACGTCCTCGTCACCGTGGAGCAGCAGTGTGGGGATGCCCCCGAGCGCGGAGGTGTCCAGGCGGTGGTCGAACACCGCGCGGTAGGCGACCGCGTAGTCGGGGCCGACGCTGAGATACTCGGCGACCTGCCGGCTGGCCGACTCCGCCGAGATCCTCGGGTAGAGCCGGTGGACGCGTTCCCAGATCGTCCGCAGGTGACCGCCGTCGGAGGCGGGTTCGTAGCCCGGCGCGTAGGACGCCTTCTTCTCGGCCCGCTCGGCCTCGCCGTACAGGGGAAGCCCCTGGAAGATCAGGCCGCTCACCCGGTCCCGGGCGGTGAGCGCGGCCTCGGCGGCGACCACCGCGCCGGTGTGCTGCCCGAGCAGGTGCACCCTGCCCAGGCCGAGCGCGTCGACGGCCGACCAGACGGCCGCCGCGTAGTCCGGGACGGACCACTGCCGGGCCGGGGCGTCGGACATCCCGAAGCCGGGGGTGTCGAGGGCGACGACGTGCACGCCGTACGCGGCGATCGCGGCGAGGGCGGGCTCGTAGGTCGCCGACGACAGCGGCGACTGGTGCAGGACGACCAGCGGCACCCCGGCGGGGTCGCCCGCCCGCCGGAAGTGGACCTGGCCCCAGGGCAGGTTGAGGTAGCCGCGCTCGGAGGCGCCGCGCATGCCGGTGTTCATCCTGTCACGGCCATCGCCGCCATGACCTCGACGACGTGCTTGACGCCCATGCGGTAGTCCTCCAGGCGGATGTGCTCGTTGGGTCCGTCGATGCAGGCGTCGGCGCGGGAGACCCCGACGCCGACGATCGGGAGGTCGCCCATGACGCCCTGGTTGCCGATCCACTGCGTGTAGGGCTCGATGACGGGCTCGGCGCCGTAGGCGCGGCGGGCCGCGTCGGCGACCAGCGCCACGAACGGGTGGCGGTGGTCGGTCAGGTTGGGGCTGCTGGTGGCCATGACCTCGATCGTGAGGTCGCCGAAGCCCGCGTCGTCGAGGTGCTTGCGGACGGCGCGCAGGACGCGCTCGTGGTCCTGACCCGCGACCAGCCGGATCTCCAGCTTCGCACTGGCGGTGGAGGGGATGCCGAGGGTGACCTCGTCGCGGTTGTCCCCGCCGGAGATGCCCGCGACGGTCAGGGTGGGCCGGGTCCGGATCTCGATCGCGGCCTGGACGTCGTCGAGGCCGCCGATGAAGCCGTCCACCCCGGCCCTGGCGCGCAGGAACTCGCCGTCGAACCGGAGCCGGGCCAGCAGGTCGCGCTCCTCGGCCGTCGGGGGCCGCGCGTCGTCAGCGAAGCCCGCCACGGTGACGGTGCCGTCGGAGCGCTGCAGGCTGGTGAGCGCGGCGGCCAGGCGGATGGTCGCCGCCGGCAGCAGGACGGTGTTCTGGCTGGTGAGATCGCGGGTCAGCGTGCGGGCGGTCAGTTTGAGGTACAGCACGCCCTTCTCACTGAGCTTGAGCAGCGGGCGGCCGTCCGTGTCCGTCCACGAGTTCTCCCAGAGCGCGGCGTCGGCGGCCAGCCGGTCGGCGTGGGCCTGGACGAACGAGCCGAGCCCCGGGCTGTGCAGCCACTTCTTGCCCTCCATGATGTAGCGGCTGGTGACGGGCGGCTCCAGCCCGGCCAGCCGCCAGGCCGCCGCGGCGTGGACCCGGGAGAGCATGGCGCCCTTGTCGTCGGCGACACCCCGCGCGTACAGCCGCCCGTCACGGATCTCCGCCGCGTACGGCGGGCTGACCCACTGGTCGTCGTCGCCGGTCGGCTCCACCGCGACGTCGTAGTGGTTGAAGTGCAGCAGGGCGCGCTGGCCGCCGCCGATCTCGCCCAGCACGTAGGGGTGGGAGTCGGCCCACGGAACGATCTCGGCGCTGCCGCCCCAGCGTTCGAGCGAACCGGCGAGGAACTCTGCGGTGGCCGTCATCTGGTCGGCCTCCTCGCGGAGACTGCGGATGCGGCACAGCTGCTGAAGCTCCTCGACGAAGGTGTCGAAGTGGGTGTCGACGGCGGCCAGCGCCGCGGCGACGTCGGGGTGTGACATGGGAACTCCTCGCACTCGGTCGGGTGTCACCAGATGGTGACGCCCCCGTCGATGTAGATCGTCTGGCCCGTCGTCATGGCGGCGGCGGGACTGAGCAGGAAGGCGACCGCGTTGGCGACGTCGTCGGCTCCGGCCATCCGGCCGAGCGGGATGGTGGCCAGCTTGTCCGCCATGTACGCCCGGTCGGCGCGCACGTCCGCGGTCATGTCGGTGGGCACGATGGTGGGGCCGACGGCGTTCACCCGGATGCCGTCGGGGGCCCACTCCAGGGCCAGCACCCTGGCCATGTGCATGACCCCGGCCTTGCTGACGCAGTATCCGAGGGTGTCGAGGACCGCGATGTGACCGTTGGTCGAGCCGATGTTCACCACGCTCGCGGCGCCCGCCTCACGCAGCACGGGATAGGCGGCCTGGGACATGCGGAAGGTTCCGGTGAGGTTGACGTCGAGGACGTCGACGAAGTCGCGCTCGCTCATCGTGGCCGCGGGGCCCCGCCGTACGACGCCGGCGTTGTTCACCAGGTGGTCCAGGCGGCCGTGCGCGGCGAGCACCTCGGCGACCAGTTCCCGGCAGGAGCCGGCCGAACGGACGTCGACCCGATGGCCGGTGTGGCCGCCGGCGGCCGGGAGCGGCGTCTGCCAGGCGCCGACGGGATCGACGTCGGCCCGCGCCACCCGGGCGCCCCGGGCCGCCAGCGTCGCGGCGATCACGGCGCCGATGCCCCGCCCGGCGCCGGTGACCAGGGCCACCTTGCCGTCGAACCGGTTCGGATCGCTCATCATGCCCCGATCACCTGGTTGTCCTCGGCCCAGAAGGCGAAGCGCCGCTGGGCGAAGCGGATCAGGGAGTGCGCGACGAGGCCCATCACCGACAGCACCACCAAGACCGCGAACATGCTCGCGATGTCGAAGTTGTAGTTGGCCTGCAGGAGCAGGTAGCCGAGCCCCTCCTTGGCCCCGATGAACTCGCCGACGACGGCGCCGAGGATGGCGAACACGATGCCGATGTCGAGGCCGGCGAAGATGAAGGGCAGCGCGCTGGGCAGCCGGACCATGCGGAACACCTGGAACCTCCCGGCGCCGAACACGGTCAGCATCTGGATCCTGTCGGCGTCGGCGGAGCGCAGCCCCTCGATGACGTTGACCAGCATCGGGAAGAACGAGATGACCGCCGCCATGACGATCTTGCTGGCCGTCCCGAAGCCGAACCAGACGACGAACAGCGGCGCCAGCGCGACCTTCGGCACGGTCTGGAAGGCGACGATGTACGGCATGAGCGTGCGGTCGGCCAGCCGGACCTGGGAGATCAGCGTGCCCAGCACCATCGCCGCGACGACGCCGATCACGAAGCCGAGCAGCGACTCCTGGAGTGTCACCCACAGGTGCGACCAGAACTGCTCGCCGGTGAGCTGGGTGGCCAGCGCCGAGACGATCTGGGTGGGCCGGGGAAGCACGTAGTCGTCGATGCCCAGGGGCTGGACCGCGAACTCCCACAGGAGCACGACAACCACGAAGACCGCGGGCACCAGGACAAGTTCCGGACGTTCCCGCAGGTCGAAGCGGCTCTTCGTGGTACGGGCCGGAGGCCTGGGGGTGGCCTGCGACTCGTCCATGGTCTTGCTCGATGTCATTGCGGACCTCGTCAGTCGATGACGCCGGCGGCGTTGAAGTGGTTGCGGATCCGCGTCACGTAGACCCCGGCGCGGTCGGAGGACATGACGCTCAGGTCGCGGGGGCGCTCCAGCTCGACCGGGACGATCTCCGCGATCCGTCCCGGCCGGGAGCTGAGCACGACGACCCGGTCGGAGAGGAAGACCGCCTCCGGTATGGAGTGGGTGACGAGCACGATCGTCTTACCGCTCTCCTTCCAGATCCGCAGCAGCTCGACGTTCATGTACTCCCTGGTCATGGCGTCCAGGGCGCCGAACGGCTCGTCCATGAGCAGCACGGCCGGGTCGTGCACGAGGGCCCGGCAGATCCCGGCGCGCTGCTGCATGCCCCCGCTCAGCTCATGGGGGTACTTGCCCTCGAAGCCCCCCAGTCCGACCATCTCCAGCAGTTCCACGGCCCGCTTCCGGTAGGCGGAGGCGTCGAGTCTCTGCACCTCCACCGGCACCATCACGTTCTGCAGGATGGTCCGCCACGGCAGCAGGGTCGCCGCCTGGAAGACCATGCCCACCTGCGGGAGCGGGCCGTCCACGTCGCGGCCCGCGACGCGGACGACCCCCTCGGTCCTGGGGATCAGCCCGGCGAGGATCTTCAGCATGGTGGTCTTGCCGCACCCGGAGGGACCGACGATCGAGATGAACTCCCCGCGCCTGACGGTGAAGTCGATGTCGGCCAGCGCGTGGGTCGGTTCCGACCTGCGCGGCTGGTACACCTTCCGCAGGCCGTTCACCTCGATCCAGGAGGCTTCGTCCGCCGCCGCCGGGACGGCGCCGGCCCGGCGGCGGCCGGGAGTCCTGATGGCCATCGGTTCTCCTCTTCGATAATCGGGCGGGTCGTGCGGGGGACGGTCGGACCGGGTCACCGGGGTGCGGGCGTCACCGGCCAGGTCACTTCGGGGCGTACGCCTTGGCCTTGGCGACCACGGCCGCGGAGTCGAACGTGTTGGCCCCGGGCAGCAGCCCGGGCTCCCAGACGTCGGCCATCACGGGCTTCTTGGTGATCTGACCGGCGCCTATGGTGTAGGCGGCGGTCTTGTCCCACTCCTGCTCGCTGATCGCTCCCCAGTCGGCGAAGGTCTCCGGCTCGCCGCTCTTGGGGGTGGCGGTCTTCATCCACGCGCCCAGGACCTTGGTGTCGTTGGCGACCCGCTCCTCCGCGGACTTGCCGGCCAGGATCTGCGGGAAGACCTTGTAGCCGATCCGGGTGGCGGCCTCGGGGTTGACCGAGGCGAAGAGCATGCCCTGGTAGCCGGCCCGCAGGTAGCGGGTCAGCTCGTCCTTCTTCTGGTCGAGGGTGTCCTTGCGCACCGCGAAGGTGATGGAGCGGATCCCCTGGAACATGTCCGGGTTGGGGAGGTACTCGAAGCCGGTGCCGGAGAGCTCGATCGTGGTGTACGCCTGGGTGTAGAGCGCGAGCGCGTCCACCTCGCCGCTGTTGAACGCGCCGGCGGCCTGGGCTCCCACGCCGACGGGCAGCAGTTCGACGTCCTTCTCCGGGTCGAGCCCGGCCTCGTGGACGTAGGCCCTGGCGTAGGGGGCCGAGCCCGACGCCAGGCTGATGACGCCGATCTTCTTGCCCTTGAGGTCGGCGCCGCTCTTGATCCCGCTGCCCGGTTTGACCGCCATGACCCACGGCCAGTTCTGGACCAGGCCGCCGACGGCCTTGACCGGGACGCCCTTCTCGACGGCGGCCAGGATCGAGCCGGCGTCGGCCGCGGTGATGTCCGCGCTGCCGGAGGCGACCGCCTGGATGGCGGCCACGGATCCGTCGGTGTTGATGGTCTCCACCTCCAGGTTCTGCTCCTCGTAGAAGCCCTGGTCCTTGGCCACCGCGTAGGTGGCGACCTCCTCCTTCGGCCCGATGACGGCCGAGGCGATCGCGAAGGTGATCTTCCCTCGGGCGGGCTTGCCGCCGTCGGCGGCCGGGCTCGCGGCCGTACCCTCGTCTCCGTCTCCGCCGCACGCGGTGAGGGCGCTCAGCGTCGCGACGGCGAGGGCGGCGGCGCCCATTCGCAGGAACTGCTTCATGTTCGAACCTCTGTCAGCTGGGGGGTTGGGAGGCGTCGGCGGGCCGGAAGGGGATCCCGGCCTCGGTGAGGTCGTTGTAGACGTTCTGCTCGGTGATGAGACCGTCGTGGATGACGAACACGTCGACGTAGCGGACGCCGGAGAAGGGGTCGCCGGTCAGGTCCTCGCCGTACAGGGTCCCGAGGGAGGTGACGACGGTCGCGTCGCCGGCGGCGCCCTCGAAGTAGCGCTCGCGGCGCTTGCGGACCCACCGGTAGCGCCCGCCGGCCCCGGCGACCATCTCCGGCAGCGAGGCGAAGACCCGGCCGCCGGGGAAGACCATCCGCACATCCGGCGCGAGCAGCCGGGCGGCCTCCTCCAGGTCGCGGTCCTCGCACAACTGCAGGTAGCGGTCGACGAGTTCGGCTCCGGTCTCCCCGGTCATCGGCCGTTCCCGCTCGCCAGCACGGCCTCCCACTGGTCGCGGAGCGGGTGCTCGGCGGGGCCGGACTCGGTGATGATCCTCATCAGGCGGCCCACCATGGCGTCGCGCCTGCCGTCCAGGACCCGGCGCTCGGCCTCGTCGGGCACCAGGGAGTCGAGTTCGCCGGGGGCGAGGACGCCGCGGCGCACCAGCAGCGCCTCCAGGCCGTGCAGTCGCTGGTCGGCGACGTGCAGGTCGGTGCTGAGCTGCAGGATCAGGTCGAACAGCCTGCCGACGTTACGGTCGCGGAAGTAGTCGAATTCGTCGCTCATCAGTTCTCCGGCTTGGTCGCGGCCAGAACCGCCCACGGGAAGTGCCACTCGCGTCGTTCGCCCCAGCCGTCGGGGCTGACGCCGTGGTTCCGTTCGTCGAACGGGGACCAGGACGGCTCGGCGAGGCCGGCCTCGCGGCAGAACTCCAGCAGGTCGGAGGCGAACAGGTCGTGGAAGAAGGGTTCGTTGTTCCGCTCGGCGTGCTCGAAGATCGTCGCGTCCCTGAACGGTTCGCCGGTCGGCTGGAATTCGAGGAACCGCAGTGCGCCGCCCGGCCTGAGCAGGCGAGCGGCCTCACGGATGGTCTCCCGTACGGCCTGCGCGGGCATCTCGTGCAGCACCATGGTGCCGGTGACCACGTCGCAGGAGCCGTCCTGAAGGCCGGTGGCCCTGCCGTCCCCCTGGACGTAGGAGATGGCCGCGCCCTCCGCCTCGGCCTCCGCGTGCGCCAGGCGCAGCCCCGGCGCGGCGAGGTCCACCCCGATGATCTCGGCGTCCGGGTAGCGGGCCGCGAGCGGCCGGGTGCTCTTGCCGAAGCCGCAGCCGATGTCGACCACGCGGGCCGCCGACGGCAGGTCGGGCAGCGCGGTCTCGGCGAACAGCCGGTGGAACTTGTAGCCGTCGTTGTCGCGCAGCATGACGATCCGCGCGCCGAACTCGTAGACGTAGGCGGACAGGTCGTCGGAGAAGAAGCTTCCGGGCTGGAGGTGGATGTCGAAGTCGGTGTACCAGCCGGGCAGGTCGAGCTCCGGGTCGAGGGTCAGCGTGCCCCCGGCCCCCTCGGAGGCGTTCAGCTGGTCGATCAGGTCGGCCCTGCGGCTGACGACCGCGTCGCCCGCGCTCCTCCAGAGCATCTTCTGCTGCACGCGCTCCAGGTGGCTGTACCAGGGGTAGAGGCTCAGCTCGCGCAGGCGTCCGGCCGCCTCCTCAACGGTCCGGGCCGGGGCGCCGCTCGTCCGGTACTCCTCCGCGAGCGCGGGGTAGACGGTGTCGGCCCACCGCTTGCGCAGGGCGAGGATGTAGTCCACGTTTGAGCGTTCGTCGAAGGTCAGTCTGTCCTCAATGTCGATCATGGCTCTCCTTCTCGGCGGGGGAGACGGGCGGGGGTCTGTGAGGCCGGGGCTGGCCGGAGGGGGCGGGGTCAGCCGTCGCCGGCCAGGGCGGTCGCGCCACCGGCGGCGTCGGTCAGGAACGTGCCGGCGAGCCGCCCCTCGTAGACCGCCTCCAGCGCGGTCCGCGGCGCGTTGGCGTCGCCCACGACGTGCACCCGGGGGGCTCCGGCCGCCCCGTCGAGCGCGCGGTAGAGCTCGTCCACCGCGACGGGCGTGCCCGCGTCGACGATCGCGGTCACCCCGGGGAGCGACTCGACGTCGCCGCAGAGGGTGTCGCGGAGAACGACCTCATGCCCGCTCGCGCCCTGCGGGACGCGGAGCAGGTGGGCCTTGACGCCCAGCTCGCCCAGCCGGTGGGTGAGCGCGAGCTTGGAGTAGGTGGTGATCCGGGCCGAGAGCGAGGCCGTGGGCGACACCAGGTGCACCTTCGTACCCAGCCGGGCGAGGTGCTCGGCGATCGAGGCCGCCGGCCACGCGCCCTCGTCGTCGCGGACGACGACGGTGCCGCGCAGCGGGGAGGCCGGATCGTCCAGGGCCGCGACGGCCTCCCAGAGGTCGAGCACCGGGGGACCGCCCGGCAGCTCCCGCCGCCCCGGCCGTGAACCGGTCGCCACCACGACGTCGTCGAAGCCCTCGTGCCGGCCGCCGGTCAGCAGGTCGGCGGCCTGGACGTGCCGTCCCAGCAGGATCTCGACCCCCGAGGCGGCCAGGTCGGCGGCGAGCTCGGCGGTGAGCAGGCCGAGGCGCTCGCGACCCGGCACCCGGGCGGCGACGGCCACCTGGCCGCCGAGCTCGGAGCCAGCCTCGGCGAGCGTCACGTCGTGGCCGGCGCGGTGTGCCGACAGTGCCGCCTCCATGCCCGCCGGGCCGCCTCCGACGACCATGACCCGGCGCCGGCGGGCGGCGGCGGGCGGCGGAGCCGACCGGAGCCGCGCCCACTGCCGCTCGGATCCGACCTCCGGGTTGACCACGCAGGAGATCGGCAGGCTGTTCTCCAGCCGTCCGACGCATCCCTGGTTGCAGGCCAGGCAGGAGCGTGCCTCGTGGGAGCGGCCCTGGATCGCCTTGCGGACCAGGTGGGGGTCGGCGATGTGGGGGCGGGCCAGCCCGACCAGGTCGGCCTCTCCCCCGGTGACCAGTTCGGCGGCCTCGGGGAGGCTGTCGAGCCGGCAGACCGCGAGCACGGCCAGGTCGGGGAACTCCCTCTTGAACAGCGCGGCGTGGTGGCGGAACGGGGCGTGCCCGAAGCTCATGTCGGCCATCTGGGTCGCCAGCGAGTAGCTCCCGTGATAGGCCGAGTGGCTGACGTGCACGTAGACGAGGGGGAACTCCTCCCGCAGGAGCGCGACGACCTCCACCACGTCGGGTGGGGTGAGGCCGCCCGGCAGGAACTCGTCGGCGCTGACCCGCAGGCCGACCGGCAGCCCCGGCGCCTGTCGCGTCACCGATTCGAGCACCTCGCGGATGAGCCTGAGGCGGCCGTTCAGGTCGCCGCCGTAGTCGTCGGCCCGGGTGTTGGTGACCGGTGACAGGAACTGCTGCAGCAGGTGCCCGTGGCCGAGGTGGACCTCGACGCCGTCGTAGCCCGCGGCGGCCATCCGCCGGGCGGCGCCGCCGAAGGCGTCGACGACGACGGCGATGTCACCCCGTCCCATGGCGTGCGGGACGTGCGCTCCGGCGGCCCACGGCACGTCGGCCGCCGACCAGGCGGCGGTTCGGGTGGCGTCCCCGGCGGCCTGGCGCCCCGCGTGCATGATCTGGGCGAAGATCCGCGCGCCTTCCGCCTGCACGGCCCGGGCCACCTCGGCGTAGGCGGGGATGGAGGAGTCGTCGAAGCTGCCGAGACTGATGTGCCGTCCCGCGCTGGTCGGGTGGACCCGCACCGCCTCGGTGATGATCAGGCCGACACCGCCCTTGGCACGTTCCACGTG
Source organism: Streptosporangium sp. NPDC004631 (assembly GCF_053601935.1). Lineage (NCBI taxonomy): Bacteria > Bacillati > Actinomycetota > Actinomycetes > Streptosporangiales > Streptosporangiaceae > Streptosporangium > Streptosporangium sp. NPDC004631. The sequence goes on from NZ_JBSGCR010000001.1 coordinate 254,984, forward strand.
GTAGGCCGTGTGGCGGTCGGTCGGGCGGTTGTCCAGGCCGAAGTTGGTGGTGTGGCCGGGGACGAACACCCGGTTGCGCAGTGACAGCGGTCCCACCGTGACGGGTGAGAGAAGTCCCTCCACGCCCGACGTTGTCATCGATCCCCCTTCACGCCTCGCAGGGAGGTGAACACGACAGGCTCGACTGCACACCAATCGTTCCGATCAGCGATACAGCGTTCGCGTAAGCAGAACAGTAGGTACCGCCGAACAGAGAGTCAATGACCTAACCCGGATTTCATGTTTCGGTAAGGCGGTTATCGGGCGGTCCCAAAACACGCCGGGGCGCCGGCGGGGGCCGGCCTCCGCCGGGGCGCTCAGGACCACGCGGAAACGCCTTCGACCCGCTCCGTCACGGCCCCCGTCACGGCCTCGTCATGGTTTCATCGGGGTTTCATCGCGACGTCGTCCCGGCACAAGACTCCCGGAAAGGGCCGGGCCGCCGGCCGCCGGAGCACGCCGCCGACCACGTCACCGTCGACGGTCTCGCGTTCGATCAGGATCGCGGCGAGCCGGTCGAGCGCGGTCCGGTGGGCGCGGAGCAGATCGACCGCGCGCTTCTCGGCCTCGCCGAGCAGACGGGCGACCTCCTCGTCGATGATCTGCTGGGTCCGCTCGGAGTACGGCCTGCGCTGGAGGTCCTCGGCCTGCTCACCGAGATACCGGGGGGCCGCGGAGGAGTAGCCGACCGGGCCGAGCGCGGGCGACAGGCCGAAGTCGCGCACCATCCGGGTGGCCATCTGGGTGGCGGCCGCGAGGTCGTTGGCGGCACCGGTGGAACCCTCGCCGAAGACGACCAGCTCGGCGGCCCGGCCGCCGAGCCGTACGGCGAGCAGGTCGGCCAGGTAGCTCTCGCTGTAGAGGTGCCTCTCGGCCTCGGGAAGCTGCTCGGTGACACCGAGCGTCAGACCTGCGGGCAGGATGGTCACCTTCGCGACCGGGTCGGCGTGCTCACAGAGCGTGGCGAGCAGGGCGTGCCCGGACTCGTGGACGGCCACCGCGTGGCGCTCCTGCGGAAGCAGGGCGTTGGAGGTCTCCCGGCGGCCCAGCAGCACCCGGTCACGGGCCTCGTCGAGGTCCTGGGCGTTGATCGTCGTCCGGTCGGCCCGGACCGCGTTGATGGCGGCCTCGTTGACCAGGTTGGCCAGGTCGGCGCCGGAGAATCCCGGCGTGGCCCGGGCGATCACCCCGAGATCGGCCTCAGGGGTCAGGTGCTTGCCCGCTGTGTGAACGGCCAGGATCGCCGCGCGTTCGGCCTGGTTGGGCAGGGGCACGGTGACCTGCCGGTCGAACCGGCCGGGACGGAGCAGAGCCGGGTCGAGGGTCTCCGGCCGGTTCGTCGCGGCCAGGACGACGATGCCGCTGCTCTGGTCGAAGCCGTCCATCTCGGCCAGCAGCTGGTTGAGCGTCTGCTCGCGTTCGTCGTTGCCACCGGAGATCGGGCCGCCCCGCCGCCCGCCGATGGCGTCTATCTCGTCGATGAAGACGATCGAGGGGGCGCGTTTGCGTGCCTCGTCGAAGAGGTCACGGACCCGTGAGGCACCCACTCCGACGAACATCTCCACGAACGCCGAGCCGGTGACCGACAGGAACGGCACGGCCGCCTCACCGGCCACCGCCCGGGCGAGAAGCGTCTTGCCCGTCCCCGGCGGACCGACCATGATCACGCCCCGGGGCGGTTTCGCGCCCGCGGCCGCGTATCGGCCGGGGTCCCGCAGAAAGCCGATCACCTCGCCGATCTCCTGCTTGACGGTGTCGTAACCGGCGACGTCGCCGAACCGGGTGGTCGGCCGCTCCGCCTCGATGATCTTCGCCTTCGAACGGCCGAAGCCCCCGATGCCGCCGACGCCGCCCATGGACTGCTGCGCCTTCCGTCCCGTCCACATGAACAGGCCGATGAGCAGGGCCAGCGGCAGGAAGCCGGCCAGGATCGACAGCAGGGAACCGCCCGACCGGGTCGCGCTGATCCGCACGTGGTGGGACAGGAGCCGGGCCTCCACCTGATCGGCGTTGGGTGCCGTGGGGATCTGGGTGGTGAACGTCGTGCCGTCGTTCAGGCCGCCGGTCACCGCGCCCTGGTCGTCGATCGTCACCTCCTTCACCTGCCCGGCGCCCACCTTGGCCAGGAAGTCGCTGTAGGAGTACGGCTTGGCCGCCGTCCCGGTGAACAGGAGGGGGAGCAGCAGCCAGAGCGCGACGATCGCCATTCCCAGCGGCAGCAGCCAGTGCCGCCAGCCCGGAGGCCGCGGGGGCGCAGGTGGGGGCGGGGGCTCGTTCGGCGGCCCCGGCTTCGCCGTACCCGTCATGTGCCGGCCGCGCAGCCGAAACCGTGTGATCATCAGCTGACCTCCCTGCCGGCTCCCTGCCTCTGCCGCCAGTTTTCAGTCACCCGGCGGGGGCGGGGCAGGGCCGAAAGACCCGAAGAGCAGGACGGACGGCCCTGCGCGGCCCCGGGGCCTCCGCCTCGGCCGCACCTCACCGGTCACACCCGCCCGTCACCGCCCTCCAACACCGACTCCGCACGCGACCGGCGTCGAACACCGCGGCTGTGGGAAGAGTCAGGGACAGGGGCGTCCGCCCCACCCGTACGAGATCGTTCCGGGGAGGCACGGGCTCCCCCGCCTCAGCCGGTTCCCGGATCACCCGGGCGGCAGACCCGAGCGCGGAGGCATCGGCGATGAGACCGTGGGCGCAGATCAGGGAAACACACTCCGGCGTCGTGGTCCTCCTCGGGGATCACGCCTTCAAACTCAAGAAACCGGTGGACCTCGGCTTTCTGGACTTCACCACGCGGGAGGCCCGGCGGGCCGTCTGCCTGGAGGAGGTGGAGCTCAACCGGCGGCTGGCACCGGACGTCTACGAGGGGGTCGCCGACGTGCTCGGCCCGGATGGAGAGCTCTGCGAGCACCTGGTGGTGATGCGGCGGATGCCGGAGGAACGACGGCTCTCCGTGCTGGTCCGTTCGGGGCAGCCGGTGGAGGCGCACCTGCGCCAGGTCGCCCGGATGGTCGCGAGCATGCACAGCCGAGCCCGCCACGGCCCGCAGATCGACGAGCAGGGCGGGAGGGAGGCGCTGTGGTCCCGCTGGACCGCGAGCCTCAATCAGGTCCGCGCGCTTCCCGACGTGATCCTCGGCGTCGAGGTGCTTCAGGAGATCGAGCGGCTCACCCTGCGCTTCCTCGACGGCCGGGAGCACCTGTTCGCCGCCCGTGTCGAGGAGGGCCGTATCGTGGACGGCCACGGCGACCTCCTCGCCGAGGACATCTTCTGCCTGGACGACGGACCGCGGATTCTGGACTGCCTGGAGTTCGACGAACGGCTGCGCTTCCTCGACGGCCTGGACGACGCGGCCTTCCTGGCCATGGACCTGGAACGGCTGGGCGCGCCCCAGCCGGGCGAGATGTTCCTGAACTGGTACGCCGAGTTCTCCGGCGATCCCTCCCCGCCCTCACTGTGGCATCACTATGTCGCCTACCGGGCGTTCGTCCGCGCCAAGGTCGCCTGCCTCCGGCACTGCCAGGGGGACTCCGACGCGGTGTGGGAGGCCCGCGAGCTGGCCAAGCTCACGGTACGCCATCTGCGGGCGGGCGCGGTCCATCTGATCCTCGTCGGCGGGACGCCGGGGACCGGCAAGTCGACCCTGGCCGCAGCCGTCGCCGACCGGCTCGGCCACACCCTGCTGAGCAGCGACCGGGTCCGCAAGGAGCTTGCCGGCATCGCACCCGGGCAACCCGCGCCCGCCCCCTTCGGCGAGGGCGTCTACCACCGGGAGCACACCGAGCGCACCTACGGCGAACTGCTGTCCCGAGCCGGGAGGCTGCTACGGCACGGCGAGCCGGTCGTCCTCGACGCCTCCTGGATCGACGCCGGGCACCGGGCGGCGGCGGAGGAGGTCGCCCGGAACACCTCCAGCGATCTCGTGGCCCTGCGCTGTACGGCTTCCCCTCGGGTCGTCGCCGAACGTCTCGCCTTCCGTACCGGCGGGATCTCGGACGCCGACCAGGCGATCGCCGCGACCATGGCGGAGCGGGCGGCCCCCTGGCCCGACGCGGTCGAGATCGACACCGGCACCTCCCCCGAACAGTCGCTCGAACGGGCGCTGGCGGCGATCCATCCGCCCCCGGGCACCGCCGCCCGGCGGTTCCGGCGCCCCCGGATGGAACCGGGCTGATCCGGCGCCTCCGGATGGAAGCGAGCCGATCCGGGGATATCTCATGGAACCGGTCCGATCCGGCGCCCCGGACGGAACGGAACACCGGACCCGGCCGGCCACCCGGTCCGCGCGGACTGCGCGCGACCGCCCTCCGGGCCCGCCGCGGGGCGGCCGAAAGACCCCGGCATTGAGGACCTCCGGCCTCTGCCTCACCGGCCCCTCCGGCGGTGAGATGGAGATGTGGGGAGCCGGGCAGAGATCGTCCTCGTCGAGGCCGTGCCCGGGGAGAAGACGAAGACGTGCGGAGTCGCCCGGCCGGATCGGGCCCGCACGCGCACGAAGGGGGTTCAGCGATGCGGGTGAAGGTCAAGGACGTCATGAGCACACAGGTGGCGTCGGTCAACGGCAGCAGCTCGTTCAAGGACGTCGCCGAGGTGCTCATCGCCCACGGGGTGAGCGCGGTCCCCGTCGTGGACGGGGACGGACACGTCATCGGCGTCGTCTCCGAAGCCGACCTGCTGCACAAGGAGGAGTTCAAGGAGCAGTACTACCGCGAGGGATACCGGCCGCCGCTGCGCGCCCGGCTGCGCCACCGCCTGAGCCAGGAGGGCGGCGACGGCAGGAGCAAGTCCCGGGGGGACACCGCCGCCGAGCTGATGACCGCTCCGGCGGTGACGACCCGGCCGAACGCCTCGATCGTGGCCGCCATGCGGCTCATGGAGGAGCACGGGGTCAAGCGGCTGCCCGTGGTGGACGACGAGGGGGTGCTCGAAGGCATCATCAGCCGTCATGACCTGCTGAGAGTCTTCGTCCGCAGCGATTCCGGCATCGCCGAGGAGGTGTGCGAGGAGATCCTTGAGCACTCCCTCTGGGCGGAGCCGCACGACACAGCCGTCACCGTCACACACGGTATCGTAACGCTGACCGGCCGCATGCACCGGCGGAGTGAGGCCCAGCTGGCGGCGCGGATGACCCACCGGGTGCACGGGGTCGTCGACGTGATCGACAGGCTGGAGTGGAACGTGGACGACCTCCCCGCCTGGAGAGGGCGCTGACCTCCCCTCCGCGAAAGGGGGCCGGCGACCCGCCGCGGCCGCGAGACCCTCCGCCCGCGCCTTCCGGAACGCCGGCCTTCGGCCGGGCCTTGGGAGGCGGTCCTGACCTTCTCCCCACGGCTGAGGCCGGGGGATTCCAACCTCAAGGAGTTGCGATGAAGGCTCTGGTGTACGGCGGTCCCGGGCAGAAGAGCTGGACCGAGGTGCCCGACCCGAGGATCGTCGATCCGCGCGACGCGATCATCCAGATCGACACGGTGACCATCTGCGGCACGGATCTGCACATCCTCGGCGGAGACGTACCCGAGGTGCGGCCGGGGCGGATCCTGGGCCACGAGGCGGTGGGCACCGTGGTCGACGTGGGCGACGCCGTCAGCACACTGCGGCCGGGTGAACGGGTCCTGGCGTCGTGCATCTCCGCCTGCGGCATGTGCCACTACTGCCGGCGGAGCAGATACGGCCAGTGCCTGGGCGGGGGCGGCTGGATCCTCGGCCATCTCGTCGACGGCGTCCAGGCCCAGTACGCCCGGCTTCCCTTCGCCGACCTGTCCACCCACAGGCTCACCGCCCGCATCGGCGACGAGGCGGCCGTCATGCTCGCCGACATCCTGCCCACCTCCTACGAGGTCGGGATACTGAACGGCCGGGTCCGGCCGGGTGACACGGTGGTCGTCGTCGGGGCGGGCCCGATCGGGCTGGCCGCGATCCTCACCGCGCGGCTGTACTCTCCGTCGCACATCATCGCGATCGACACGGCGCAGAGCCGCCTGCAGGCCGCCAAGCAGTTCGGCGCCGACATCGCCCTCAGGCCCGACGACGATCCGCTGGAGGTGATCCGCTCGGTGACCGACGGGCTGGGGGCCGATGTGGCGATCGAGGCCGTCGGTCTGCCGGAGACCTTCGAGATGTGCACCACCCTGGTACGGCCCTGCGGCAGGGTGGCCAACGTCGGCGTCCACGGCCGGCCCGCCACGCTGCACCTGGAGGACCTGTGGATCCGCGACCTGACCATCACCACCGGCCTGGTCGACACCTTCTCCACCCCTACCCTGCTCGGCATGCTCGGCAGCGGGCGGTTCGACACCGACAGCATGATCACACACCGGTTCCCGCTCGACGACTTCGCCGAGGCCTACGAGGTCTTCTCCCATCCCGCCGAGACCGGCGCGCTCAAAGTCGTCCTCACCCGGGCCTGAACCCCGGGTCTCCGGCCCTCGCCGTCGAGGCGCCGGTGCGTGGAACGACACCTCTATGGGGAAATCAGCCCTTTCCAAGGGTTTTTCGCAGCGGTCGCCGGGCGAAAGACCTGTTCAGTGGGGACCTCCGGCCGCCGTGCCGGCACCGCGGGAGCGGTGGGACGACAGTGGGCAGGGTCCCGATCCGACAGGGAGGACATACATGAGCATGCTGACACGTCGTGAGCAGAGGGGGCTCTTCCCCGAGCTGCTCGACCTGCTCGACGCTCCTTTCGCCACCATGAGATCGCAGGGCCAGCAGGCCATGAGGTTCGAGGACTACGTCAAGGGGGGCCGGTACGTTCTACGGGCCGAGTTGCCGGGCGTCAACCCCGAGAACATCGAGATCGACCTGAACAACGGCATTCTCACGATCCACGCCGAACGTCAGGAGGAGGAGAAGGACCAGCAGCGGACGGAGTTCCGCTACGGCTCGTTCACCCGGTCCATCACCCTGCCCCCGACGGTGGACGAGAAGGACGTCAAGGCCGGCTACGACCAGGGCATCCTCGAAGTCAGCATGAAGCTGGCCAGGCCCGAGGAGAAGAGCAAGCGCATCCCGGTCGAGGCGCACCACGGCAGGTCGAGGTAGCGGGAGCCCTGGGCGACGGCACGGCGGGGCGGGGACACCGGCCTCCGAGGCCACGGCCGTCACCGGGGCCGGGGACGTTCCGGTGTCATGGCACCCGGGATGGCCGGCATGGTCAGCCGGCGTGATCGGCTGACCATGCGCCCGTCCGGGCGGGGGCGCCCCGGACGTGGATCACGTCGCGTCGCCGCACGGCCCGCCGCGCAGGGTGGCCTGCAGCAGGATCCTGGTCAGGTCGGCGGAGGTGACCATGCCCGTCACGTGACCGTTCTCGACCACCAGGGTGGCCGGCTCCGCGGACCGTCTCAGGATCCGCGTCGCGGGTTCGTCGGGGGCCGCGAGATGGTCCGGGGGCAGCCGGCGGGCCAGCTGGGTGACATGGGTGGCGGTTCGCTGCTCGGGGGTGAGGGCGGAGAGCGCCTCAAGCGAGACGGAGCCGACGGGCGCTCCGGAGAAGTCCACGACGGGAAAGACGCTCTGCCGCGACCGGAGCGCCACGGTGGCCACGAAATCGTCGACGGTGAGCCAAGCGGGGGCGAGGTCCGGGCCGGACGTCATGATGTCACGCATCCGCAGCCCGGCCAGTCCCTCCCGCGCCGCGTGGGCGAACGCCTCACTGCGGGCGGCACCGGCCAGGAACCAGCCGATGAGCACCGTCCACAGCCCGCCGACCGGTGACCACAGGGCGGTCTGCAGGACACCGGCGGCCACCAGGAGCATGCCGAGCGACTGCCCGGCCCGCACGGCCGCCCGGTCGGCGCGGGAACGGTCGCGGTAGCGCCACCACAGGAACGCGTGCAGGACCCTCCCGCCGTCCAGGGGTGCGCCGGGAAGCAGGTTGAACACGCCGAGTACCGCGTTGACGAGGGCGAACCAGGCCAGCGCCGACGAGATGAGCGGCGGCCCGTGGGTGACGATCAGCACGAGGTAGGCCGCCACCGCGAGGGCCAGGCTCATCAGGGGGCCGGCCGCGCTGATCTCCGCCTCCGTCCTCGGCGTACCGGCCTCGTCGTCGAGCTCGGTGATCCCGCCCAGCAGCCACAGGGTGATGGATCCCACCCGGACCCCCCGGTGACGGGCGACCAGGGCGTGGGCGAGCTCGTGGGCCAGCAGCGACGCGAGGAACGCGAGCGCGGTCACCGCGGCGACCGTCCAGTACACCCCCCGCGACATACCGGCCCCCTGGACCGGCAGCACCGCCGTTCCCAGCACGGCCATGATCAGCGCGACGACGAGGAGCGTGGACCAGTGCACTCCTATGGGGATCCCCGCGACGGTTCCCAGACGCAGACTCGGCCTCATGGTTCCACGATCGGCTTTACTCTCTTACCGGTTTAGAGCCGTTATGCCCGTTCGATCGGGACTTTGGTCGTTAGCGTCACACCGGACGGACAGGGCGCAACGACCTGGCGCAATAGGGTCCAAGGACCCTTTCACCGGCCCGTACCGGAGAGAGACGCTGCGGGGGGAGGTGTTCACGATGGAAGCCAAGCAGTGGAATGTGCAGATCTTCATCAGCGAGGACGACAACGACGACGTCACCACCGCCAGGGCCGTGCTGTTCACCGATCGCGGCAGAAGGCACGAGGGGGTCGCCCACGCCCGGCGCAACCCGAGCGACCAGCCCGTCCCGGAGATCGGAGACGAGCTGGCGGTCGGACGCGCGCTCTCCGTTCTGGCCGCCCAGTTGATCCAGGACGGCGCCGAGGACGTCGCCCAGCTGGCGGGCTCGGCCCGCGAGTTCGGCTAGTGCCCGGCCGGCCGCCCGTGGGGCCGGCCCCGCGGCCGGCCCCGCGGGATCAGGGCTGCCTCGGCCGGCGCCACCGCTCGTCGGCCAGGGCCCACGCCCTGTCCCACTCGGCGTCCCGGCACCGGTTCAGCAGCCCGCGCAGACCGGTCAGGCAGAGCAGCAGCGCCATCGCGACCCCGCTCATCACCGCTACCAGGGCGAGCCCCGCGTCCACGGCCGTCTTCGCGTGGTTCTGCGGAGAGGTCGTGAGCCTACCGGCCGCATCGACCCAGACGCCGGTGTGCGAACCGGCGGGCGCACTCGGCGGAAGTACCACCTTGCCCGTCCCGGGACCTCCCCCCGGGGTGATCCATCGCACCGTCCGCGCCTGCCACCCCGCACCGCGCGCCGGGTCCACGACCTCGGCGACCACCGCCTGCCGGTGTCCGGGACCGGTGAGCTCGGCACGCAGCCCGTTCTGGTAGGCCTGCCGCCCGAGTGTGACCGCCGGCCAGAGCGCGGCGATGAATATCATCAGGCCTGCCAGAACCACCGCCGTCTCAATCCGGTCCGAGCGCCTGCGCAACGGGTTGCCGTCAAAACGGTGAAGGCACAGACAACGCATCACCCACTGACCAAGAGAACGCATCGGATCACCTCCTACTGCGCATACACCTCCACCGTCTGTCCTACCCACATGGCGCGTCAGAGTCTTTGGGCGTGGCCCATCGGGACCTTGGTCCCTACCCGCAGACGCGGGGGAGAGTTAACGTTCATGGCATGATTCGCGTGTTCCTCGTGGACGACCACGAAGTGGTGCGCCGGGGGGTCGCCGCCCTGCTGGAGTCCGAGGGGGACATCGAGATCATCGGTGAGGCCGGGTCCGTGGAGTCGGCGGTGGCCCGCATTCCGGCGCTCCGGCCGGACGTGGCGGTCCTGGACGTGCGACTGCCCGACGGCAGCGGTGTGGACGTGTGCCGCGAGGTCCGGTCCAAGATGCCGGAGCTGGCCTGCCTGATGCTGACCTCGTTCGCCGACGACGAGGCCCTGTTCAACGCGGTGATGGCGGGCGCCGCGGGATACGTGCTCAAGCAGATCCACGGCTCGGACCTGGTCGGGGCGGTGCGGACGGTGGCCGCCGGCCAGTCGCTGCTGGACCCGCAGACCACCGCCTCCATGCTGACGCGCCTGCGCGAGCAGGCCACCAGGAGGGATCCGCTCGCCGCCCTGTCGGACCAGGAGCGCCACATCCTGGAGCTGATCGGCGAGGGCATGACCAACCGGCAGATCGGCGAGCGGCTCTATCTCGCCGAGAAGACCGTCAAGAACTACGTCTCGAACCTCCTGGCCAAACTCAGCATGCAGCGGCGCACCCAGGCCGCCGCCCTGGCTGCCCGTTTGAAGGCCGATCGCCCTGATTGACGGGACCTTCGACCCTTATCCGGGGCACAGGCAGTCGGCAGGCTATGAAGGCATGAACGTCGATTCAGCCGGGCTGCACGTACTCTCCCGCCAGGAGTGCATCGATCTGCTGTCCTCGACACCGATCGGGCGGATCGTCTTCACCGACCGAGCCCTTCCCGCGGTGCAACCGGTCAACTTCTACCTGGACGGTGAGGACATCGTCATCCGCACCGGCGCGGGCTCCAAGCTGGCCGCCGCCACCCGCCACACGGTGGTGGCCTTCGAGATCGACGACTTCGACGCCGAGGCGCGCACCGGCTGGTCGGTCACCGCGGTGGGACACGCGCGGGCGGTCTCCGACGTCACGGAGATCGCCCGGCTGTCGATGCTGCCGTTGACCGCGTGGGCGCCCGGCGACCGGGACCACTTCATCGTGATGCGGGCCGAGCAGATCTCCGGCCGCCGCATCCGGCGTTAGGCCCGGTTCCCGGCCTGTTCCCGCTCCGTTCCCGCTCCGCTCCCGGTTTGCCGTGGACCGCTCCGCCCCCGCCGTCCCCGGCTAGTCGAGCGGGACGCTCCATATCAGCCGGGTGCCTCCCTCGGGGGGCGACTCGATCTCGAAGGAGCCGCCGAGTTGCAGGGCCCGCTCCTGGAGGTTGCGCAGTCCGCTGCGCCTGCCGTCCTCGGGCAGCCCCGTCCCGTTGTCCCGCACGACGAGGGTGAGCCGCTCGCCCTCCACCACGGCCCGCACCTCGGCCTTGGAGGCCCTGGCGTGCCGTACGACGTTGGACAGCGCCTCGCGGAGAACGGCCAGCAGATGCTGGGCGGCCTCCGGCGGCACCCTGTTGTCCAGTTGCCCCTCCAGCTCCAGGCCCGGCATGAATCCCAGGTGACCGCGCACGTCCTCCACCAATCCCACGATCTGCGCGCGCAGGCCGGAGTCGCCGCCCTGGTGGGGGGTCTGCAGCGCGAAGATGGTCGAGCGGATCTGGCGGATCGTGTTGTCCAGCTCGTCGATCGCGTTCTGCAGCCGGGAGGAGGTCTCCGGCCGGTCGACGAGCCGCACCGTGCTCATCAGCGTCATGGCGACGGCGAACAGCCGCTGGATCACCACGTCGTGCAGGTCCCTGGCGATCCGGTCGCGGTCCTCCAGCAGCCCCAGCCGCTCGGCGTCCATCCGGCTCTCGGCCAGTTTCAGGGCGATCGCGGCCTGGCCGGCGAAGGAGTGCAGGGTGCGCAGCTCGGCCTGGTTGAACGGGATGCGGCCCGAGCGCTTGCCCAGTGACAGCACACCGCGTACGGCCCCCGCCGTACCGATGGGCACGGCGGCGACGGGGCCCAGCGACCCGTACTCGGCGATCACGACGGGGATCTCGGTCTCGGCCGGATCGGTGACCATGAGCGGTTCGCCGCTGACGAACGCCCTGCCCTCGAAGGAGCCGGTGATCGGGGCCTCGGCGTCGGCCACCTGGTCACAGGCGGGCCCGTCCGCGATGATCGCCTGAAGGACGCACCCGGTCTGGTCGGGCAGCAGGACCGCCACGACGTCGGCGCGGGCCATCTCCCGCGCCTGCCGCGCTATCAGCGTGAGCACCTCCTGTGGCTCGGCTCCGGACAGCAGGCTGGTGGTGACGTCGGAGGACGCCTGCAGCCACATCTCACGCCGCCGGCTCTCCTCGTACAGCCGGGCGTTCTCGATCGCCACGCCCGCGGCGGTGGCCAGCGCCGTGACGATCGCCTCGTCCTCCTCGTCGAACTCCCCTCCCCCGCGCTTCTCGGTGAGGTAGAGGTTGCCGAACACCGCCTCACGGACCCGGATCGGCACGCCCAGGAACGACCCCATCGGCGGATGCCCGGGCGGGAAGCCGTAGGACTCCGGATGGTCGGAGATGTGCGCCAGCCGCAACGACCGCGGCTCCTTGATGAGCAGGCCCAGCAGACCCAGGCCGTGCGGCCAGTGCTCGATGCGGGCGATCTCCTCCTCGCTCAGCCCCACCGGAATGAACTGGACCAGCGTGTTCTCGGCGCCGATCGCCCCCAGCGCCCCGTAGGTGGCGTCGACCAGCGTGGTCGCGGTCTCCACAATCCGCCGCAGTACCGTCTCCAGGTCCAGGTCGCTGCCGACGGACACGACCGCGCTCAGCAGCGCGTGCACCCGGTCCCGGGTGGCCAGCACCGCCTCCAGCCGCACGTGCAGTTCCGACAGCAGTTCGTCCAGCCGCATGTGCGGCATCAACGCACCAGGCTCGATCTTTCCCATACACCGAAGTTTCGCACCCGGACGCCTGAGAGCCCACCCCGTGATGCGAGGTGGGCTCTCAGACGTCCGGGGGGAGGGCTACTTCAGGATCGGCAGGCGCCGGACCAGGGCCGTCCGCCCCCACCAGGCGCCGACACCGAGGGTGTCACCGGCACCCGCCAGCGCCAGCCCGGCGAGCACGACGGCGTAGACGACGTGGTCGTCCATGAACGGGTTGGTGGTCAGCGGCAGCTCGGCGGCCCACATCAGGATCAGCAGCAGGCCGCCGGTGACGGCCGCGATCCGCATGCCGGCCCCCAGGATGAGCGCGGCGCCGATGCCGAGCAGGCCGAGCATGAACAGCCAGTCGACCCATCCCTGACCGGCCAGGCCGCTGAAGAGGCCGCCGAGGGCGTTCTCACCGGTGCCCTTGAGGAAGCCGGTGGTCGGGCTGCCGCCCGCGGTCCAGGCGCGCTCCGCGGGGGTGGCGAAGCCCCAGCCGAAGGTCTTGTCGAGGAAGGCCCAGAGGAAGATCCAGCCCAGCGAGATCCGGGCGATCGCCCAGACGTAGTCGACCGGCCGGGCCGAGCCCTCGGCGGGGAGGGTGTCCATGACGGGCGCGGAGTCTGTGCGGTGGCCCTGGTGCCGGCCTTCGGTGATCGCCATGACTGTCTCCTTCGGTACTGCCGACCTGCGGCTGTGATGGGTTAATCACACCGTTTCGCAGAACTTTCCGGCAGTGCCGTACGGCTCGCGGCGCCCGCCCCGAAGGTCCCCACTCCGCCGGGACCTTCGCCCCTCAGGGCCGCTCGTCGAGCACCTCGGGCAGCGGGCGGCGGGTTCCCGGCCTGTCGTCGGAGGTGAACCCCAGCCTCATGATCATCTGGGGGTACTCCCCCGAGCACATCTCCAGCCGCAGGAACTCCCTCAGGTGATACATCTCCAGCGCCTGGGTGTGGAATGCGGCGCTGACGTCGTAGGCGGAGGCGTGCAGCAGGACACGCTGCAGCGCCTGGCCGGCGATGATCCAGTCGTCGCGGAGGTCGCCCCGCGTGGTGAGCACCGCCACCACGCCGGTGCTGCCGTCCGGGCTCCCGTCGGCGCCCCACGGACGGCCCCCGGTGTAGTCGCGCTGGGCGAAGGGGGGGTCGGTGAGCCGGGCGGTCCGCGGATAGCCGTCGGCCGGCACACCGTCGCGGCGCGGGCTGCCGGGCGGACGCGCCCAGCGGAGGACCTCCAGCCCGAATGCGCGGTCCTGGGACTGGACGTCCTGGGCCGCGCCGGTGAGCGCCGAGAGGACGCGGACCGCGGCCTCGGACCGGACCGGGGTCAGCCGGGCGCCCTCGGTGGCCGCCTGGTCGGCCAGTTCCTCAAGCAGTCGCTCGGGCACGGGCAGAGCGGTGAACCCGGCCCGGTGGGTCCTTCTGCGCTCGATCTCCCCGTGCAACAGCCGGCTGTGCTCGTCGGCGCCGGATCCCGGCGCCAGCCGTACCGTGGCCAGCAGCGCGGGGCGGTCGGGGTCCGGCAGGACGAGCACCCGGGGCCGGTAGCCGAGCACGCGCAGCGCGAGCCGCACGTTGAACAGGGCCGCCCCGCAACTGATCAGCATCTGCCGGCCCTCCGGGTCGGCCGTGCGCAACTGCCTGTCACTGTCGGCCCGGACGCTGATCTCGTCGCCGGAGACGGCGAAGGACCACGGCTGGGTGTTGTGCGGCGACGGCGCCCACAGCGCGGCCTCCACCGCCGCGTGAACCGCCTGGGTGATCTCTTCCGTGGCGTGAGCACTCACGGTTTCCACCTCTCTCCCGAAGGTCTCCTGAAGATCATGCGTATCAGGCCGTCACATGTTCGAGCAGGGGCGAAAGTCCCGTCTCCATGGGCGCCGCCGGACGGGTCACCGGCTGCCGGTGTGCGTCCTCGCCGGATCGTCGTGCCCGTAGGCGGCCTCGACCTCCAGATCGACCACGCCCTCCACCCGGCGCCCCGCCTCGATGATCTGGGCTGCCTGCGAGCGTCCGGCCAGCCTCCCCGTGACGCGGACCACCCCGTCGTACACGGTGACGGTGAACATGTCCGGATCCAGCCCCAGCCCCGCGATGGCCGCCGCCACGTCCGCCAGGAGGTCGGAGGGCCTCCTGGTGAAGACCTTCAGCAGATCGGCCTGATGCACGGTACCCGCGATCCTCCCGCTGACCTGGTCGACCACCGGCAACTGCTTGATCCTGTTCACGTGCATCAGCCGGGCCGCCTCCCGTACCGGGGTCACCCGGGTGACGACCAGCGCCGGACTGGTCATGATCTCCCCCGCGGTCGTCCCCCTGGCCCTGTCGTGCTCCCCGCGTCCCTCGAAGACGCCCGCGCCGAACGAGGCACCGGTCTCCTTCAGAAGGAGATCGTCCTCCGACACCACCCCGATCGGGCGCCCCTGCGCGTCGATCACCGCGACGGCGCCCACCTTGAAGCGGCGCATGGTGGTCACGAGTTCGGCGAACGTCGCCGCCGGGTGAACCGCGATGGCCACCAGCCCCATGACATCCTTCACCTGCAGCGTCATAGCCGGCCCCCTGTCTTTCTCGCGATGCCGCTCTGATCGGCCCGCGGGGTCGCCCGTACCGGAATGCGCGGCCCCGGCTTCCCCTCTCCCGCCATGGTGGGCCGAGGGCGGCCCGGCACGGCAGAGCGGAAGGTCCCCTGGGCGTGGGACTTCCGCCCCCATTCCGCCACGCCTCCGACCTGCGCTTACCCACCCTCCGCCACCGGCGGGTACACCGGACCGGCCACGCGCCCGCGCATCCCTCACCGGAGCCGGACGCGCCCCGGATCGAGGGCGGCTCCCCGGCGGACGTCGCCGACGATAGGATCCGCGGTCATGCCGGAACCAGTGCACGCGGTGTTGTTCGACTTCTCCGGGACGTTGATGCGGGCCGAACCCGCCGAACGCTGGGTGGCCGCCGTACTGGCCGAGGCGGGGATCGCGCCTCCCGGGAAACAGGTCCGCGACTGGGCGCTCCGTCTGGAGGACGCGGGCGGCCTGCCCGGGGGGCGCGCCCCCCGGCGGGTCCCCGACCGGCTCCGGGCCGTCTGGGAGCGGAGAGACCTGGATCCCGAGGCCCACAGGGCCGCCTACACCGGATTGATCACGCATGCCGGGTGGCCGTGGCCCGACCTGACCGGCGCCCTCTACCTGCGGTCGACCCTGCCACAGGCGTGGGCCCCCTACCCGGACGCGTCGCGCACCCTGACCACCCTGGCCGAGCGGGGAGTCCACACCGCCGTGATCAGCAACATCGGCTGGGATCCGCGCCCGGTGCTGGCCGCCCACGGACTGTCCGGTCACCTGGAGGAGGTCCTGCTCTCCTACGAGGAGGGACGCCTCAAGCCCGATCCCGTGTTGTTCACCACCGCCTGCGCGCGGCTGGCCGTTCATCCCCGGCACACCCTTATGGTCGGCGACGACCGTTCGGCCGACGGAGGCGCGGAGGCCGTGGGCATCCGCACCTTCTACGTCGATCCGCTGCCGGTCCTGGACCGGCCCGCGGGTTTCGCCCCCGTGCTCGCCGAGGCCCTGGCCCCGTAGCCGTCATGTGCCGGAGACGGGCGGCCGGCTGATCGACGTCCTCACCAACGACCCCGAGACCGGTGTCCGGGGTGTGGGCGCCGGCGGGGAGACGGGGCCCGGGCGCGCCTGAGCGTCCCCGCCGACCACGGCGCACCGTCCTGCGACCGGCGGGCTCTCAAGCCGCGGGACGTGCCAGGACGCGGACGGATCCCCGGGCGGGTCGCCCGGGGATCCGGTTGTGGCGCCCCTCCGTGAAGGGGCGGCCTCGGCTGAACCGTTCCGCCTTCGGTGAGAGGTGCGCCTTACTTCTCACCCCTCTCCGAAGACGACGGCTGTCTCCTCCCGCCGGGGCTTGGGCCGAGGCGGAAGGCCCGGCAGCCGGCGGGACGGACGGCGAGGTGGTCGAGGTCTCCCGGACCGCCGGTTGAGGGCCGTACGGCTCTCAACCGGCCGGGAGAACGGTGCGGTTGCTCAGCGGGTTTCGGTCGGCTCAGCGGCTGCCGCCGCCACCGCCACCTCCACCGCCGCCTCCACCGCCGCCTCCACCACCGCCGCCGCCACCGCCGCCACCGCCGCCACCGCCACCTCCACCGCCGCCGCCACCGCCGCCACCGCCGCCGCCTCCGGTCCTATGCCGACAGTTCCGGTTGTGACGACAGGGTCCCGAGCTCACGAGGAAGGATGTGGAGCCGGCCGTGGTGACGGTCTGGGGTGCGCTGGAAGCGCTGGCGGACTCGGCCGGCATCGTCACAGGGGCGATGAGGGCGGAGGCCACCATTGCACCGGCAGCGAGAATCTGCTTGATCATGAGATCACTCCATGTCGTGATGGTTGCGCCCTGGGCGGTGCCTGGGCCACCGGATCATCGAATCGGCGCCTCGAAAAGACGTCGAGATGATGTGGAACTCAAACTCCACGCTAGTGAGAAAGACCTTGAATAGGTCACCCCAGAGAGGCAAAAGCCTCAATCCTGTCTGATTACCCTCCCAAACCCGTCGGTAACTAAAAGAGAATGAACCACTACTCTCCGCTACATAAAACCCTGCTACCAGGGCATTGTCGACGCGGAATGCCGCGCTCCCCCAGGCCGTCACGGACGATCGGCCCACCACTTGACAAGGGTCAGGCAGATCCGGCGAGCACCTGAATTTCTCATTACGTTTTCACGCATCCCGGAGGCGCCCGACTATTTGGCGCGCGAAATACATCGGAATCAAAGACTCGCCGAAAACGAGTTCCATTCCACGGCGGGGACGGCCCGCACCGGAACGGGGCGCGATAGAACGGGGCGCGGCGGCGTCATACCGGATCCGCCGCCCTCTTGAGAGGACGACCCCCTAGGGGTATGTTACGGTCACACTCGATACCCCACCAGGGTACTTGGAGAGGGGAGAACCTCATGCGCACGGCGGGTGCGCGCGGCGCCGGGGACGCCCCCGGAGCCCAGACGGGAGGCGACGGCCCGAACATCTACGTCACCCCCCGGGAAACCGTCCCGGCCCTGTGGTCCACCTGGACTTACCGCCGGATTCCGGGCGATTCCGGAAGCCGTGCGGTAGCCCCGAAATCGAGCGGAATACGGTAGGGGGGTATGATGTTACCCAGGAGGGCACCTGACACGCCGCCACCACCAGGGGCGGGCCGAGACCGGGGTCGGGGAGCAGCCGGGCACCGTCGGCCACCCCTTTCCCGACCGGCGCCGGCGCGCGGTTCGACCTGCGGAAACGACATACAGGAACGACGTAAAGGAATACGGAGGGAACGATCTTCATGATCACCATCGCATACACCGTCCGGGGCATGACCTGCGGCCACTGCGTCAGCTCGATCACCAAAGAGGTCGGCGAGGTTCCGGGGGTCACCGGGGTCGAGGCCGACCTGGCCACCGGCCTGGTGACGGTGAGCGGTGACGGCCCGGTCGACGACGACCGGGTCAGGGCCGCCGTCGAGACCGCGGGATACGAAGTGGTGAACCCGTTGTGAACACCCCCACCAAACTCGGGGCCTACCTCCTCGGCGTCGCCGTACTCTTCGGCGGAGCCATCGGAGCCGGCAGGGCGGTCGGGCCGACCGGCCCGCCCCTCCCCGCCGCCGGCGGGCACGGCACCCACACGACCCCCGCGGCGACGGCCCCGGCGTCGACATCGCCCCCCGGCCTGACCACGGCCGGGATCCCCGCTCCAGGAGGGCTCCAGGTGTCTCAGGACGGCTACACGCTCACCCCGCGGAGCACGACCCTCCGGCCCGGTGAGGCGACGGACCTCCGCTTCACCGTGACGGGTCCCGACGGCCGGCCGGTCACCGGCTACCAGGTTCAGCACGACAGGAGACTGCACTTCATGGTGGTCTCACGCGACCTGAGCGGCTTCCAGCACCTGCACCCGGAAGAGGCCGGGGACGGCGAGTGGTCGGTACGGCTGACGCTGCCGGAGGCGGGCGCCTACCGGGCCTTCGCCGACTTCACCCCCGAGGGGGGCGGCGGGATGACGCTGGGCACGGACCTGTACGCCGCGGGCGACTACACGCCCAGGGCGCTGCCCCCGGCGAGCCGTACCGCGACCGTGGACGGATACACCGTCACCCTCGACGGCGACCTGGTCCCCGGCAGGTCCAGTAAACTGACCCTGACGGTCAGCCGGGACGGCAGGCCCGTCACCGACCTGCAGCCCCACCTCGGCGCCTATGGTCACCTGGTCGCCCTGCGCGCCGGAGACCTCGCCTACCTGCACGTGCACCCCGAGGGGGGACCGGGCGACGGCAGGACCGCGCCGGGCCCCGGCGTCACCTTCCAGGTCGAGGTGCCCAGCCGCGGTGACTACCGGCTCTACCTGGACTTCCGGCACGCCGGGACCGTACGCACCGCGGACCTCACCGTCTCCGCGGGACAGCACGAGCCCCCCGCGCCGACCTCTCCCGCGACCCCCGCCCACGGGGCGGGACAGCACGACGAGCACACTCACTGACGCCGGTACGGCGCGAGAAAGGAGAGGCGATGTCCCCCCTCACCGATGACAGGCCGCCGACCTCCGGCGGCGAGGTCGAACTCTCGATCGGCGGCATGACCTGCGCGTCCTGCGCCAGCCGGATCGAGCGCAAGCTGAACAGGCTCGACGGTGTGACCGCGACGGTCAACTACGCCACCGAGAAGGCGAAGGTCGCCTTCGGCGCGGGGGTCGATCCGCGGGACCTGATCGCCGAGGTGGAGAAGTCCGGCTACACCGCCACCCTGCCCGCCCCGCCACGGTCCGGCGGGCCGGAGGGCACGGACGGCCGGGAGCCGCGAGACGAGCTGACCCCGCTCCGGCAGCGCCTGATCACCGCCCTCGTCCTCTCCGTCCCGGTCATCGCCATGGCGATGATCCCGGCGCTGCAGTTCACCAACTGGCAGTGGCTGTCGCTCACCCTGGCCGCACCGGTCGTGGTCTACGCGGGCTGGCCGTTCCACCGGGCGGCGTGGATCAACCTGCGCCACGGCACGGCCACGATGGACACCCTGGTCTCCATCGGCACCCTCGCCGCGCTGGGCTGGTCGCTGTGGGCGCTGTTCTTCGGCACCGCGGGCACCCCCGGCATGACCCACCCGTTCGCGTTCACCATCGAGCGCACCCATGGCTCGGGCAACATCTACCTGGAGGCCGCGGCCGGGGTGACGGCGTTCATCCTGGCCGGCCGCTACTTCGAGGTCCGTTCCAAGCGCCGGGCGGGCGCCGCCCTGCGCGCCCTGCTGGAGCTGGGCGCCAAGGACGTCGCCGTACTGCGCGACGGCCGCGAGGTCCGCGTCCCGTCCGGCGAGCTCGCGGTGGGGATGCGGTTCGTGGTGCGCCCGGGCGAGAAGATCGCCACCGACGGCGTGGTCGAGGAGGGTTCCTCGGCCGTGGACGCCTCGATGCTGACCGGCGAGTCGGTGCCCGTGGAGGTACGGCCCGGCGACACCGTGGTCGGCGCGACCGTGAACGCGGGCGGCAGACTGGTCGTCCGCGCGACCCGGGTCGGCTCCGACACCCAGCTGGCCCAGATGGCCGCCCTGGTGGAGGAGGCCCAGACCGGCAAGGCCCGGGTGCAGCGGCTGGCCGACCGGATCTCGGGCGTCTTCGTCCCGATTGTGATCGCGCTGGCCGTCGGCACGCTCGGTTTCTGGCTGGGCACCGGCAACGGGACCGAGGCGGCCTTCACCGCCGCCGTGTCGGTGCTCATCATCGCCTGCCCCTGCGCCCTGGGCCTGGCCACCCCGACGGCGCTGCTGGTCGGCACCGGCCGCGGCGCCCAGCTCGGCATCCTGATCAGGGGGCCCGAGGTGCTGGAGTCCACCCGGGCCGTCGACACCGTCGTGCTCGACAAGACCGGCACCGTCACCGAGGGCAGAATGACCCTGGTGGAGGTCGTCACCGCCGGCGGCGAGGACGAGCTGGAGGTGCTGCGGCTGGCGGGCGCCCTGGAACACGCCTCCGAGCACCCCATCGCCCGGGCCGTCGCCCGGGGCGCGGCCGACCGTGTGGGCGAGTTGCCGGCGCCGGAGGACTTCGGCAACGTCGAGGGGCTCGGTGTCCAGGGTGTCGTGGACGGGCACGCCGTGCTCGTCGGCCGTCCCCGGCTGCTGGCCGAGTGGTCCCAGCACCTGCCGTCCGAGCTGAAGCGGGCGCTGGAGACGGCGCAGGCCGCGGGCCGTACGGCCGTCGCGGTCGGCTGGGACGGCCGGGCCCGCGCGATCCTGGTGGTGGCCGACACCGTCAAGCCCACCAGCGCCCAGGCCATCCGCGAGCTGCGCGCGCTGGGGCTGACCCCGGTGCTGCTCACCGGCGACAACGAGGCCGTCGCCCGGTCGGTCGCGGCCGAGGTGGGTATCGACGAGGTCGTCGCCGAGGTGCTGCCCGCGGGCAAGGTCGACGTCGTCAAACGACTGCAGTCGGAGGGCAGGTCGGTGGCGATGGTCGGCGACGGGGTCAACGACGCCGCCGCCCTCGCCCAGGCCGACCTCGGACTGGCCATGGGGACCGGCACCGACGCGGCCATCGAGGCCGCCGATCTCACCTTGGTCCGTGGCGACCTGCGTGTGGCCGCCGACGCCATCCGCCTGTCCCGCCGTACCCTGCGCACCATCAAGGGCAATCTGTTCTGGGCCTTCGCCTACAACGTGGCCGCCCTGCCGCTGGCGGCGCTCGGCCTGCTCAACCCGATGATCGCGGGCGCCGCCATGGCGTTCTCCTCGGTCTTCGTGGTCAGCAACAGCCTGCGGCTGCGCCGCTTCAGGTAGCGGTGGCCGATCCGGCGGACCGGATTGCCCCGGCGGGTTCCGTGACGGCCGGGGATGTGCGCCGGACGTCCGCCCCCGGATCACGGCGGGACCGGTCCCGGATCCGGAAGGTCCCGCCGTCCCTCTCATGCCGACATGAGAGGGACGGCGGAATCGTTCTTGATTCTGGATTTTACCCGTGAAACGGATTAAGTATCACTAAAGGTGACCATTGGCACGGGTATGTATACAGGCTCGCTGTTGCTGTCCGTCGTGGTCACGACGGCGCTCGCCTTCGCCTTCACCAACGGCTTTCACGACACCGCCAACGCGATGGCCACGTCCATCGTGACGGGCGCGCTGCGGCCGCACTCGGCCGTGGCACTGGCGGCGACTCTGAACTTCCTGGGCGCCTTCCTGTCCCTGCAGGTGGCCGCCACGATCGCCCAGGGCATCGTGGACGCCGGCGCGATCACCCTGACAGTGATCTTCGCGGGCCTGGTGGGCGGCATGGTGTGGAACCTGGTGACCTGGTATCTCGGTATGCCCACGAGTTCCTCCCACGCCCTCATCGGGGGGGTGGTGGGAGCGGCCTTCATCGCGGCGGGCGCCTCGGCCGTCAAGGGGCACGGGCTGCTGACGAAGGTCCTCATCCCGGCGCTCCTGTCGCCGCTGGCGGCCGGGCTCGTGGCGGTCGTCGGCACCTCCCTCGTCTACCTGATCACCAGGAACGTGCCCGGACGCATCCGTGACCGGGGGTTCCGGGTCGGGCAGATCGGCTCGGCGTCGCTGGTGTCGCTGGCCCACGGCACCAACGACGCCCAGACGACCATGGGGGTCGTCACGCTGGCGCTGATCGTCGACCACACGATCGGCGAGACGGCCTCCACGCCGACCTGGGTCGTGATGAGCAGCGCGGCCGCGCTCGCCCTGGGTACCTATGTCGGCGGGTGGCGGATCATCCGGACCGTGGGAAAGGGGCTGACCGAGATCAGGAACCCGCAGGGGTTCAGCGCGGAGAGCGCCTCGGCCGCCCTGATCCTGGCCGCCTCACACCACGGGTTTCCGCTGTCGACCACCCAGGTGTGCTGCGGCTCCATCGTGGGCGCGGGGACGGGCAGGCGGCCCGCCGGGGTCAGGTGGGGCATGGTGGCCCGGCTGGTGGCGCTATGGCTGATCACCCTGCCGGCGGCCGCCCTGGTGGGAGCGGCCGCGTGGCTGGGCGCCCGGCTCATCGGCGGGGTGCAGGGCGTCGCGGTGGTGTTCGTGATGGCGCTGATCATCGCCCTTGAGCTCTACGTGGCCGCGGACCTGAAACCGGTCAACGCCTCCAACGTCAACGCCGTGTGGAGGAGCGAGCCGGAGCCCTCCCCGGACGACACGGAGGCGACCTTCACCGAGGGGCCGGCGTCGTGAACGACTACCTCGATCTGGACATCCTGTGGAAGGTCCTGGTGACCGGACTGGCCGGCGGCGCCGGGCTGGTCGCGGTGTACGCGCTCGGCCTCGCGGGACTGTCGGCCGCCGCCGGGAGGCGGCCCGGCGGCCGCAGGCTGCCCGGGCTGCTCCTCGCGGGAACGTGTTTCCTGATCGTCGCCGCGGGGGTCGGCGCGGGGCTGTACCTGATGCTGTCGAAGTGAGCCCCCGGCGCTCTCCCGCCGCATCCGGGTACGGGGTAAAACCGCGGCTATGATCGTTCCAAAGAGGGCGATCGGCCCGCGTACCGGCCTGCCGGCCCGGTAGCCGGTGGTCGCGGCGGAGGAGGGACGATGTCAGGTCAGCAACCGGCGCCGGCGGGAGTCGACCCGAACGTTCCCAGCTCCGCGCGCATCTACGACTACGCGCTGGGCGGCAAGGACAACTACGCAGTCGATCGTGCCGTCGCGGAGAAGGTCTTCGCCCTCGCCCCGGAGATGCCGGTGATGGCCCGGCGGAACCGGGAGTTCCTCGGCCGCGCCGTACGCTATCTCGCCGCGGAGGCCGGCATCCGCCAGTTCCTCGACATCGGCTCCGGGCTGCCCACCCAGCGGAACGTCCACCAGGTCGCCATGGAGGCGGCTCCGGAGGCCAGGGTCGTCTACGTCGACTACGATCCCAGCGTCGTCGCCCACGGTGACGCGCTCGTGGCCACGACGGACAACGTGGCCTTCATCCGCGGCGACCTCCGCGAGATCGACGACGTCCTCGGCCATCCCGACCTGCGGCGGCTCATCGACTTCGACCGGCCGGTGGCCGTGCTGCTGGTCGCCGTCCTGCACTTCGTCCCCGACGCCGAGGGCCCGCACGGCACGGTGTCGCGGCTACGGGAGATCATGGCGCCGGGCAGCCATCTGGCGATCTCCCACGTGACCCCGGACCCGCGTCCCGAGGAGACGGCCGAGCTCGTCGAGGTCTCCACCCGGGCGGGCGCCCCCTGGGTGGCCCGCTCCCACGCCGAGGTCATGGAGTTCTTCACCGGGTTCGACCTGGTCGACCCCGGCCTGGTCACCGCGCCCGAGTGGCGTCCCGGTATCGCCAGGAAGATCAACCCGGAGAAGATGTGGGTGCTGGCCGGAGTCGGCCGCAAGCCCTGCCCCGTCCGCGCACCGGAGACGCCGGGTGACCGGCGTCCGCGGGGCGGACCGTGGACGTCCCGTGGCTGAGCGCAGGCGCGGCCTGCCCGCGCCCGAGACCCGCACGACCGTCCGATCCGAGGACTGGGACAGCGAGGATCTCTCAGGGCAGGAGCACAGCGGGGTCGCCTTCGTCGACGTGGACATGACCGAGGCGTCGAGCCGGGGCGCGGTCTTCTCCGAGTGCACCTTCCGCGAGGTCCGGTTCAACGCGTCGGCGCACTCCGACACCGCGTTCGTGAACTGTGTCTTCACCAGGTGCGCGTTCTTCGACGCCACACTCACCGGGTGCAAGTTCGTCGGCAGCGCGTTCCACGACTGCACCTTCGACCTGCTGAAGGTCGACGGCGGGGACTGGTCGTTCACCGGACTGGCCGGGGCCGACCTGCGCCGCGCCTCCTTCCGCGGGGTGCGGATGCGCGAGGCGGACCTCAGCGGGGCCCGCTGCGCGGGGGCGACGCTTCGCGAGATCGACCTGTCAGGCGCCTGGCTGCACAACGCCGACCTGTCCCGCTGCGATCTGCGCGGCAGCGACCTGTCCTCGCTTGACCCGCTCACCGCCACGCTGAAGGGCGCGGTCATCGACCTTCAGCAGGCCGTCGTGATCGCCACCGTGCTGGGCCTGGAGGTACGCCCCACCTGAGACACGCCCCGCCCCACGGCCGCGCCGGTTGGTCGCCGGAATGGCGCGACGGCCGCCGGCACACGGAAGACACCGGGTCGGCTTAAGCGCGTTTCCGATGATTTAGACGCTGTTTCTGATAACAGGTCAGTAGGACAGTCTTGTCACGAGCAACATACGCTACGTGATCTCGGGCACGCTGATCAGGTTAGATGCGATGCGGGAGGCGAGATGTACGGTGAGCACGACCCCACTCACGACCGGCGCACAGGGACACCCCGCCGGGGCCGGCGGCCGTACGGTGAACCGGCGGAGCGGGCCCCCGGCTCCGTGGGACGTCACCCGGCTCCGCCACCGGCACCCGCCTCGGATCCGGCCTACGGCACCGCCGACGACCCTTTCGCCTACGGGTCCTGGATCAACGTCGAGGTCCGGCCGCCAGGACCGCCGCCCCGGCACCCGGCGCCGGAACCGCCGCAGTGGTCGTGGCCGGAGATGCCCCGCGACCGCCTGCTGCGGTCCGCGTTGATCCTCGGGTTCCTCGCGGCCGCCGGCGTCGGCGTCTGGACGTCCGGCTGGACGCCGATGTCCGGGCCGTCCGGGGTGGGCGCCGCGGCGCCCGCCACACCGTCGCGGACGGACGACCGCGACGGGACGCCTCCCCCGGCGACGGGCGGGCCGGTCGCCGCCTCCACCGTCCCGCCCGCCCCCTCGGAGAAGGCCGTCCCCTCGGAGAAGCCCGCGCACAACCCGGCGGCGAGGCCGTCCCCGGCGCCCGAGCGGCCCCGTACCCGCTCCGCGACCGCCCCCCACAGGGGGCGGGACGATCAGCGGCACGCCGGGCGCGGCACGCCGGATGCCGTGCCGGAGACCATGCCGGAGCGCGTGAGGAGGCCGGGGGCCGAGGGTGCCGGGTCCTCCCCGTCGCGGAGGCCGGAGACCGCCGAGCCCCGGTCGCGGGTATCCCGGGGTGGAGGCGGAGCCCGTCGAAACGCCGGATCCGGCCGGCCCGGAAGGACGGAGCGCCCCCGTCCCGTCCCCGTTCCCCGGGGGAGGGCCGACGGCGCGGACCGCGATCCCGCGCCGGAGGCGCAGGAGGAGCGGAACACCGGAGGCGCCGGGCCGTCCACCACCGCGGGTGGGGGCGGCACCCCGCCGGGCACCGGCTCCGCCGTCACCCTCGACGAACGGCTCAGCGCCACCTACGCCTGCAGGCACCTTCGGCCGGACGACTGGCGCTACGCCTACTGCGTCACCGCGTGGAACGAGTACAGAAAACGTATCGGCCTGCCCTGACGTCCCCCGCCGCGTCCACACCGCGGCGTTCACCCCGGCGAATGACAGCCGGGACGGCTCTCCCTATGATGGGCAACATGGTTGTCGAAACAGCGGGGCAAGGGGCCGGCCGTGCCGGGTGACCCTCCGGGCTTCGAGCTTCCGCTCCTGCTCTTCCTCGGTTTCCGGGTTCTCATCGACGACCTCCACGCCGAGCTCGCCCGCCAGGGGCACCCCGACCTACGGCCGATGCACGGCTTCGTGCTGCAGGCGATCGGCTCCGACGGCACGACCGCCGTCGAGCTCGGCCGGCGGCTGGGCGTCTCCAAGCAGGCGGCCGGCAAGACGGTCGACACCCTGGAGCGCCTGGGCTACGTGGAACGCGGCTCCGACCCCTATGACGCCAGGCGCAAGGTCGTACGGCTCACCGGGCGCGGCGTCGACAGCCTGGCGCGTTCGGCCCGCGTCCTCGACGACCTGCGGGGCCGGTGGGCGCGCGCCCTGGGGGAGGAGCGCCTGCGCGCGCTGGAGGCCGACCTGCGCGCGGTGACGCCGGCGGACCTCTTCCGGCTCGACGTGCCGGGCTGGTTCGGCGGCTACTGACACGCCCGCGCGGCCTCCGGACGGAGCCCCTGGCGGGAAGCCCCGGCGTGGTCAGTGCGGCCAGGGGTGGGACGGCGGGGTCAAGACCGCCATCGGGCGGCCCCGCATGCCCAGCCGTTCGTAGACACCGATCGCCGGGTGGTTGTCGGTGTCGACCATCAGGGCGACCCTGCCGTGCCCGGCCGACAGCGTGCCGAAGACGAACCTGCACACCCGTTCCCCGTATCCCCGGCCACGGTGGCCGGGAGAGGTGGCCACCCCGGCGACGAACCCGACCTGCGGGCAGGACCAGGCGTCGGCGGCCGTCGCCACCAACCTCCCATCGGCCGCCCGGACCCCGGCCCACCGGTGGATCCCCGGCAGGCCCGGCACCGCCCAGGCCGACGGGGACGCCTCGGCCAGCAGGTCGGACACCTCCTCGTCGGCGTCGCGCAGCCAGCTCACCTCGCCGGGCGCGCTCCGCCTGCCGGGCGCCTCCGGCGCGGGCGGGCGGGCCGTGTCCATCCACTCGAACGCCCCCACCCGCTCCGCTCCGGGCACCTGTACGGCCAGCTCGGCGATGAGCGCCCGGTCGCCCAGCAACCGGTACGACGGGCCGATCTCGGGCAGCGCCCGCCGGAGCACGGCGGCCACCTGGCCGGCGGGCCCGCGGACCACCAGGCGGTCGCGGCGGTTCAGCTCCGGGCTGGCCACCGCCACCGCCTCGCCCAGCGCCCACGCCCGCACCCCGTCGCGCATCCCCTGCGCGGCCCACATGATCAGCGTGTCGTCACCACAGGCGGCGGCCACATCCGCGGCCGAGGTCAGTTCCACGCGCCGCTCAGAGAATCGCACCGGGAGCGTACGCCGCGGCCGCCGGATGGCGGGCGACGACCTCGCCGATCCGCGCCACGACCGCCTCCACCTGCTCGGCCGCCGCACCGGTGAAGGAGATCCGCTCGTCCAGCAGTTCCCGCAGCGCGGCGTGGTCCAGCGGGAACCGCCGGTCGGCCGCCAGCAGCGCGACCAGCTCGTTGCCGGCTCCCCGCTCGCGCATCGCCAGCGCCGAGGAGACCGCGTACTCCTTGATCAGCTCGTGGGCGCCCTCCCTGCCCATTCCGGCCCGCACCGCGGCCATCAGCATCTTGGTGGTCGCCAGGAACGGCAGGTAACGGTCCAGCTCGGCGGCGATGACCGCGGGGAAGGCGCCGAACTCGCCCAGCACCGTCAGCACCGTCTCCACCAGCCCGTCGAAGGCGAAGAACGCGTCCGGCAGCGCCACCCGCCGCACCACCGAGCAGGACACGTCACCCTCGTTCCACTGGTCTCCGGCCAGCTCCCCCACCATGGAGGCGTATCCCCGCAGGACCACCGTCAGGCCGTTGACGCGCTCGCAGGAGCGGGTGTTCATCTTGTGCGGCATGGCCGAGGAGCCGACCTGCCCCGGGGCGAAGCCCTCGGTCACCAGCTCGTGCCCGGCCATCAGCCGGATGGTCTTGGCCAGGGAGGAGGGGGCGGCGGCCAGCTGCACCAGCGCGGTGACCACCTCGTAGTCCAGCGAGCGGGGGTAGACCTGCCCGACGCTGGTCAGCCGGTGGGTGAACCCCAGGTGCCCGGCGATCCGATCCTCCAGCAGCGCCAGCTTGGCCCGGTCGCCGCCCAGCAGGTCCAGCATGTCCTGGGCGGTGCCGACCGGCCCCTTCACCCCCCGCAGCGGGTAGCGGGCGATGAGCTCCTCCAGCCGGGCGAAGGCCACCAGCAGCTCGTCCGCCACGGACGCGAACCGCTTCCCCAGGGTGGTCGACTGGGCGGCCACGTTGTGCGAGCGGCCGGCCATCACGGTGCCCGAATGCTCGGCGGCCAGCTCTCCCAGCCTCGCCAGCAGCGCCACGCACCGGTCGCGGACCACCAGGAGGCTGTCGCGGATCTGCAGCTGCTCGACGTTCTCGGTCAGGTCCCGCGACGTCATGCCCTTGTGCACGTGCTCGTGCCCGGCCAGGGCGTTGAACTCCTCGATACGGGCCTTGACGTCGTGGCGGGTGACACGCTCGCGTTCGGCGATGGAGGCCAGGTCCACCCGCTCGACGACCTTCTCGTAGTCGGCCACGGCCCCGTCCGGCACCGCGACGCCCAGCTGCGCCTGCGCGGCCAGCACCGCCAGCCACAGGCGGCGCTCGGCCACCACCTTGTACTCGGGAGACCACAGACGGGCCAGCTCCGCCGAGGCATAGCGGGCGGCCAGGACATTGGGGATACGCGGCTTGGCAGTCACGTTGCCTCAGTCTATTGCGGCCGGCGGACACGACCGGCCGGGGGTGCCGCCACTCCCCCGCCGGCGCCCCTCTCTCCGGCTCCCTCGGGCCGTCCCTCCCGCCGCGCCGCGAAACCCCCGTCCGGCGGAACGGCCGGCCGCCGTACCGCGCCGCGGGGCGACGGGGTACGGCGGCCGGCCGTGGCGGACCCGGTACGGGTCCCCGGCTCACCCGGGGTCAGCGGACCGGAGCCGGCCTCCCGCCGTCGAGGGAGGCCGCCCCCGCCTCGTGCCCACCGGTACGGGGCGTGCGGCGGAACCGCTCCTTGACCCGCTCCAGCGTCACGTACAGCGTGGGCACCAGCACCAGCGTCAGCAGCGTCGACGACAGCAGTCCGCCGATGACCACGATCGCCAGCGGCTGGGAGATGAACCCGCCGGAACCGGTCAGGCCCAGAGCCATCGGGACCAGCGCGAAGATCGTCGCCACCGCGGTCATCAGGATCGGCCGCAGCCTGCGGCGGCCCCCCTCGATCACCGCCTCCACGATGCCCATCCCCTGCTGCCGGTACTGGTTGATCAGGTCGATCAGCACGATCGCGTTGGTCACCACGATGCCGATCAGCATCAGCATGCCGATCAGGGCCGGCACACCCAGCGGGGTGCCGGTGGCCAGCAGCAGCCCGATGGCGCCGGTGGCGGCGAACGGCACCGAGACCAGCAGCACCAGGGGCTGGGCGAAGCTGCGGAACGTCGCCACCATGATCATGAAGACGATCGCGATGGCCGCCAGCATCGCCAGTCCCAGCTGACCGAACGCCTCAGCCTGGTCGGCGCTGACGCCTCCGACGGTGAAGCTCGCCCCCGCCGGCAGCGACAGGCCGTCCAGCTTGGCGGTCAGCTCCGCGGTGACGGCGCCCAGGTCGCTCGCGACCGCCGTACCCGACACCGTCGCGCTGCGCTCCCCGTCGATCCGGGTGACCTGCGTCGGCCCGTCCACCTTGACGACCTTCGCCACATCCGACAGTGCGACCGTCTTGGCCCCGGCCGGCAGCTTCAGCTTGCGGACCTCCGCGAGATCCTCCGGCGCGTCGCCGGTGCGCAGGATGAGGTCGTCGGCACGTCCGTCCAGGGTGATCTGACCCAGCGTGGCGCCGCGGAACACCTGCGCCACGAACTGCCCGATCTGCGCCTCGGTCAGCCCCTTGGCCGCGGCCTTCTCCCGGTCCACCTGGATCTCGACCCGCTCGGCGCCGGCCTCCAGGTTGGAGGAGACGTCCCGCAGGCCGGTCAGGCCGGACATCGCCTCGCGCACCGTCTCGGCCGCGCTCCGCAGCGTCGCGGCGTCCGACGCCTGCACGACGACCTGGAGCTGGTTGGTCGAGCCGCCGCCGGGGCCGCCCTGCGAGCCGCCGACGGTGATCTCACCGGCGTCCGGCAGCGCCTTGAGCCGCTCGCGCAGCGCGTTCTCCAGCGCGGGGGTGTCCGTCCCCTCGGCGACCGTGACCGAGTAGGAGGCCCGGTCGCCGCCACCGCCCATGGCTCCCATGAACCCGCCGGCTGAGCCCAGGTTCACCTGGTAGGACTCCACGTCCTTCAGGGAGCCCAGCACCTCCTCGACCTTCTTGGCCGCCGCGTCCGTCGTCGCCAGGTCGGTGCCGGGAGGCATCCTCTGGCTGAGGGAAATGGTGTTCTGCCCGGAGGAGTCGAGGAAGTTGGTCTCCAGCCGCCCGGCCAGGCCCATCGTCCCGACGAAGATCACTATGCCGATCAGCACGGTGATCAGCCGCCGCCTGGTCGCGAACCGCAGCACCGGCAGGTAGGCGCGCTGCAACGGGCTGCGCAACTCCTTGGCCTCGGCCTCCTCCCGTACCCGGAGCGCCTGCTCCTCGGTCAGGACCGGCGCCTTCAGGAACCAGTAGGCCAGCACCGGGATGACCGTCAGCGACACCAGCAGCGAGGCCAGCAGCGCCACCGTCACCGTGACGGCGAACGGGGCGAACAGCTGCCCGACCATGCCGCCGACCACCGCGATCGGCAGGAACACCGCCACCGTCGTCAGCGTCGAGGCCGTCACCGCGCCGCTCACCTCGCGCACCCCGGCCAGCACGGCCTCGCGCTTGGCCTCGCCGTATCCCAGGTGCCGCTTGATGTTCTCCAGGACCACGATCGAGTCGTCCACCACACGGCCGACCGCGATCGTCAGCGCCCCCAGGGTCAGCATGTTGAGCGAGTAGTCGCCCAGCCACAGCGCGATCAACGCGATGACCACCGACAGCGGGATGGACACCGCCGTGACGAGGGTGGAGCGGACCGACAGCAGGAAGACCAGGATGACCAGCACCGCGAAGACGAGGCCCAGCAGGCCCTCGGTGGTCAGGTCCTCGATCGAACGTTCCACATACGGCGCCTGGTCGAAGACCACCGTCACCTCGGAGGCGTCGCCGATCGCCCGGCCCAGCTCCGGCAGCTTCTCGCGTACCGCGTGGGAGATCGCCACCGCGTTGCCGTCGGGGGTCATGGTGACCGACACCCCCAGGCTCGGCCGGCCGTTGGTGCGGGTCAGCGAGGTGCTCTCGGCCAAGGACCGCTTGACCTTGGCGACATCGCCGAGCTTGACCGGCTTAGGAGGCTTGACCGGTTGCGGGGCCGCCTGCCCCTGCTGTGCCTGCGGGCTCTGCGCGGCCCCGGCCGTACGGCCCGGCTGCGACGGCGCCTGCTGCTGGGCCTGCTGCGGCGCCTGGGCCGCGGCGGGCGGCAGGTAGATGTTCCTGAGATCCTCCAGCGAGGTGATCCGGTTGCCGACCTGCACGGTCAGCGACGTCTTGTCCTCGGTCAGGCCGCCCACCGGGATCGGCCGGCCGTTGGCGCGCAGCGCGTCCGCCACCGCCGTCGGCGCCAGCCCCCGGGCCGCGAGCTTCTTCAGGTCCGGGGTGATCACCACGGTCTCGTCCCGCGCACCGGTCACCTTGGCCTCGCGCACGCCGGAGATTCCCTGCAGCTCCGGCACCATGACCCGCTCAAGCCTGTCGGCCACGGCCCGCTCGTCGTCACCGGCGCCCACCGCCAGCACCAGCACCGGGATGTCGTCGGTGCCGCCGGCCAGAACCTGCGGGTCCACCCCGTCGGGCAACCGGGTGCCGATCCGCGACACCGCCTGCTGCATCTTGCCGACCGCGGCGTCGATGTCCGTGCCGTACTCGAACGCGACCCGGACCTGTGACATCCCCTCCGTGGAGGTGGAGGTCACCTCGTTGACCCCTTCGATGCCCTGGAAGCTGTCCTCGATCGGCTTGGTGACCTGATCCTCGACGATCTCAGGGGAGGCTCCCGGATAGGGGGCGACCACGAACGCCCCCGGGAACGAGAGCGAGGGCAGCAACTGTTGTTTCAGCGAGGGGATCGTGAAGGCGCCGAAGGCGCTCAACACGACCGCGATCATTATGACAAGGCTGCGGTTGGCAAGGCTCAACCTGGCCAGGGCGGTCATGGGGGCGGACTCCTAGGGGGATGTCACGATAAGTTTCGCTTAGACTAACACTTCGCCTTATACGAATATTTAACGTCATCGAACCTTCCTGATAACCTTCTCAGGAAGCGAGAGGTGAGCGTGGACGACGAACGTGACCGGCTGATCGACCGGATCGGTGAGACGCAGCGGGACCTCGGGCGATTCCTCGCCCAGCATCACCCCCCGTCTCCGCTCTTCGACTCCAACCTCACCCTGCGCCAGCTCAAGGTCGTCATGATCCTGTCCTCCCAGGACTCCGCCTCCGGCCAGGACCTCTCCCACCACCTCGGCGTCGGCCTCGGCACGGTCACCGGCATCGTCGACCGTCTTGTCGGCCACGGTCTCGTCACCCGCCGCGAGGACCCCAACGACCGCCGTATCCGCCGCGTCGAACTCACCCCCGCCGGGCACGCCCTCACCGAACGCATCGCCGACGCCGGCCTCGACGGCTTCCGCCGGCTTCTCGGCCTCCTCGACACCCCCACGCTCCGCGACCTCTCCGCCGTCCTCGGCAAGATCCAGGTAGCCGCCGCCACCCTCCACCCGACGGCACCGTCCCCCAAAAAGGTGGGATGATAGGTTCACCGACATGCCGTCCGCATACCTTGAGGATCTCTTCGGCCTCAACGACCGCGTCGCCCTCGTCACCGGCGGCAGCTCCGGCATCGGCCAGGCCATGGCCGAGGCCCTCGGCCGCGCCGGAGCCGCGGTGGTCGTCGTCGCCCGCCGCCGTCCCGAACTCGCCGACACCGTCCGGCTGCTACGAGCCCACGGCATACGCGCCGACTCCATCAGCGCCGACCTCGCCGACCCCGCCGACGTCACCCGCGTCTGCCGCCGGGCCCCCACCTTCTTCGGCGACATCGACATCCTCGTCAACAGCGCCGCCAACAACATCCGCCGCCCCATGGCCGACCTCACCCCCGGCGACTACGCGCAGACCATCGCCGTCAACCTCACCGCCCCCTACCTCCTGGGCCAGCACTTCGGCCCCCGCATGGCCCGGCGCGGCTGGGGCCGCATCATCAACGTCGGCTCCCAGCAGTCCATCAGCGCCTTCGGTGACAGCGGCGCCTACGGCATCTCCAAGGCCGGCGTCACCGGCCTGTCCCGCTCCCAGGCCGAAGCCTGGTCCGCCCGGGGTGTCTGCTGCAACACCGTCGTCCCCGGCTTCGTGCTGACCCCCCTCACCGAACCCGCCCAGGCGGTCCCCGGCCGCGTCGAGGCCCTCGCGGCCCGCTCCATGACCGGCCGTAACGGCGTCCCCGCGGACTTCGCCGGCATTGCCGTCCTCCTCGCCGGCCGGGCCGGCGCCTACCTCACCGGCCAGACCATCTGCGTCGACGGAGGCTTCTCCGTCCACTGATCGCGCACTTGACATCCTCTCCTCCCTGAAGGGAGGAGATTCCCACGGTCGCCCGCGGAGTTTCCTGCTTCACCGCCGGTCGCCCGCCGAGGAGGTCTCCCCTTGAGGTCTTACACCAGCTCCACAGGCGTTTCACCTCTCCGCCTGCCCGGCGGCGAGGATGTTGATCGCGGCGTTCACATCCCGGTCGTGGACGGCGCCGCAGCCGCAGGTCCACTCCCGGACGTTCAGCGGCATGGACGGGGCGATGGTTCCGCACGCCGAGCACAGCTTGGAGGAGGGAAACCAGCGGTCCACCACGACGAGTTCCCGCCCGTACCAGGCGCACTTGTACTCCAGCATCGACCGGAGCTCCCGCCAGGAGGCGTCCGAGATCGCCCGGGCCAGCGAGTGGTTTTTCACCATGTTGCGGACGGTGAGGTCCTCGATCACGACCGTTTGGTTCTCACGGACGAGACGAGTGGTGAGCTTGTGCAGGTGGTCCCGGCGACGGTCGGTGATCCGGGCGTGCACGCGGGCGACCTTCCGGCGGGCCTTGGCCCGGTTCGCCGAGCCCTTGGCCTTGCGGGCGAGGGAGCGCCGGGCTCTGGCCAGACGGTGCCGGTCGGCGCGCTCCTGCCTCGGGTTGACGACCTTCTCGCCGGTGGACAGCGTCACCAGGGACGCGATTCCGGCATCGACACCGACCGACGCGTCCACCGGGTCGAGCGGGCGGATGGATTCCTCCACCAGCAGGGACACATACCAGCGCCCGGCCGCGTCCTTGGACACCGTCACCGTGGACGGCTCCGCCCCCTCCGGCAAAGGCCGCGACCACACGATGTTCAACGGGCCGTCCATCTTCGCCAAGGTCAGCCGCCCGTCCCTCCAGCGGAACGCCGAGCGGGTGTACTCCGCGCTCGCCCGCGACCTCTTGCGCGCCTTGAACGTCGGATACCCGGCCCGCTTGGCGAAGAAGTTGGAGAACGCCGCCTGAAGATGCCGCAACGCCTGCTTGAGCGGAACGGACGACACCTCGTTCAAGAACGCGAGATCGGCGGTCTTCTTCCACTCGGTCAGCGCCGCCGACGACTCCACGTAGGAGACCTTCCGGCCTTCCAGCGTGTAGGCGCGGGTGCGCATCTCCAGAGCCTTGTTGTACACCAGGCGGACGCAGCCGAACGTCCGGGCAAGCTCGGAAGCCTGCTCGGAGGTCGGGTGGAAGCGGTACTTGTAGGACCGCCTCACAACACGCGCCACGCCTCACATAATACCACAAGATCAGTTGAAGATGGAGGCGAGTTCGACCCCGGACCGCGCGGCACCGTGCCGCGTTTCCTCCCCTGCCTGAAGGCAGGAGTCTCCACGCTGAAGGATCAGATGATTGAATGACGCCCCGGAAACCACGACCCCGGGGGCGCCTCATGAGCGACACGCCGGCCCGGCAGGCCGTCCACGCCCGCCGGGCCGTGTCCTTCTTCTTCGTCGCGCTCGGCACCGTGTCCGGCGCGTGGGCCGCCCGCATCCCCGCCGTCAAACACGCCCTCGACCTCGGCAACGGACAGCTCGGCTACGCTCTGCTCGCCATCACCACCGGCCTGGTCGTCGGCATGCGCTTCGCCGGCCGCCTCACCGATCGCCTCGGCAGCTCCCGCGTGGTGGCCCCCGCCGCCGTCGCCACCTCCCTGGCCATCATCCCCGCCGGCTACGCCCCCACCTTGGGCGCCCTCATCGCCGCCCTGTTCCTGTACGGCGTCGTCAACGCCTCCCTCGACGTCTCCATGAACGCCCACGCCGTCGAGGTCGAGCGCGCCTACGGCCGTCCCCTGATGTCGTCCTTCCACGGCATGTACAGCGTCGGCGGCCTCATCGGGGCGGGCATCGGCGGCCTGTTCGCCTGGTTCGGCCTCGGTGCCGGCATCACCCTCGCCGCCACCGGGATCCCCCTTGCCCTCATCTCGCTCCACGCCCGCCGCCACCTGCTCCCCCGCACCACGGCGTCCACCGAAAACCCCCGCGCGGCCACCGCCCGCGCCCGCTGGTCCGGCTGGATCGTCCTCATCGGCGTCGTGGCCTTCGCCGGGCTCGTCGGTGAAGGCGCGGCCGTCGACTGGACCGCCGTCTACCTCTTCGAGGACCTCCACACCTCCCAGGGCGTCGCGGCCCTCGGCTTCGCCGTCTTCTCCACCGCCATGACCGCCGGCCGCTTCGCCGGAGATCACCTCGTCCTGCGCCTGGGCCCCGTACGCCTGGTCCGCTACTCCGGTCTCATCGCCGCCGCCGGGCTGGGCACCGCGCTGCTCATCGGCCGGCCCCCCGTGGCCATCGCCGGATTCGCCCTGTTCGGCCTGGGCCTGGCCACCATCGTCCCCCAGGTCTTCTCCGCCGCGGGAAACCGCGACCCCGCCCGCTCGGGAGAGGCCATCGCCCAGGTCGCCACCGTCGGCTACGCCGGGCTCGTCGCCGGACCCGCCATCATCGGAGGCGCCGCCGAACTCGTCGGCCTGCCCGCCGCCCTCGGCGTTCCCGCCCTCCTCGCCGCGTTCATGGCCGCCACGGCCGGCGCCCTGCGCCCGCCCCGCTGACCCCTCGCGCATCCCCGCGAGACAGGCCGGCCGGGGCCTGCCGCCC
The DNA here is from genome assembly GCF_053601935.1 of Streptosporangium sp. NPDC004631. Classification (NCBI taxonomy): domain Bacteria; kingdom Bacillati; phylum Actinomycetota; class Actinomycetes; order Streptosporangiales; family Streptosporangiaceae; genus Streptosporangium; species Streptosporangium sp. NPDC004631. The sequence goes on from NZ_JBSGCR010000001.1 coordinate 291,045, forward strand.
GGACGCGGACCGGGCGCCGCCCGGTGAGGGGCGAGCGAGTCCGGGCGAGGAGGAGAGGCCGCCTGCGGCGACCGTCACAGCGTCGTGGGAAGGTCGAACGCCGGGAAGAGGTCCGAGGCGAAGGTGGCGAGCTCCGCGACGCCTCCGTCCTCGACGCGCAGCACGCTCAGCGCGAACGCCCGGTAGGCGGAGTCGCCCGGCGCCCGGATGTAGGACGCCGCCGCCGGCTGCCTGTTGGCGCGGGTGGGCACGAACCGGAACTCGACCGCGTGAGGGCCGTGCAGAGCCGGCGCCCACGCCGCGATGATCGCCTCCCGCCCCTCGACACAGGCCGGCTCCAGCCCCTCGTAACCACCGGCTCCGGGCTGCTGGCTGGCCCGCGCGTCCTCACTCAGCAGCTCGGCCAGGGCGACGTCGTCGGCGTGCTCGATCGCGGCCATGTAGCGCTGCAGCACCGCCCGCTCGTGCTCGCTCGGCTCCTCCGACGGCGCCCACTCCAGCCTGCGCTCCGGAATGTGGTTCCGCAGCGTCGGCCGGGCCCGCTGCAGCGCGCTGTTCACCGAGGCGACACTCGCCTCCAGCAGCGAGGCCGTCTCCCTCGCCGACCAGCCGAGCACGTCACGCAGGATCAGCACCACCCGCTGCCTGGGCGGCAGGTGCTGGATCGCGGCCAGGAACGCCAGCTCGATCGTCTCCTTCGCGACGACGGCGGTGTCCGGGGTGTCCTGGTTCGATGCGATCGAGTCCAGCAGCCGGTCGGGATAGGGCTGCAACCACGGAACCGCGACCGCGGGCATCCCCCCGCTCCGGACCCCCGCCGCCGTCTGACGCGCGACCGGCCTGCGGTCGATGAAGTCCAGGCAGGCGTTGGTCGCGATCCGATACAGCCACGCCCGGAACGTGGCACGCCCCTGATACCCCTCCCGGCCCCGCCACGCGCGCAGGAACGTCTCCTGCACCAGGTCCTCCGAATCCTCGAACGAGCCGAGCATCCGGTAGCAGTGCACCTGCAGCTCCGGCCGGTATCTCTCGGCGAGCTCGGCGAACGCCGACTCGTCGCCCGTCCGCGCGGCGTCGACGACCGCGCCCTCCTCGGCCTCGCCCGCCCTGACCTCGACTTTACGCACCGATCGCTCCTCGTCCTCGCATGCACGGCATCACCAATATGACGACCCCCTGCCGGAAAACTCATCGCCGACATGCCCGGCCCCCTGGGCTACCGCTCGGTCCGGGGGGTCACGACGGAGGGCGGAGCCGTCCCGGGGAGGACGGGCGTCACCTTGGCGCTCAGCACGATGAGCGTCAGGCAGCAGAACAGGAGCGCGACGAGCTGGACGATGCTCACGGCCTCCATGGTCCGGATGATCGGGTCGTCGGCTTGAAAAAGGGTCCAGCCGATCACGGCAAAGGCGATGGAGAACGCCACGGGCACGATCAGGATCGCCAGCGCCGACGGCAGGGAGGGGGTCCGCATGGCGGGCACCCGCAGCTGCATCCCGACGCAGGCCACGCTCGCGATCAGCAGCGCCAGGCAGGCCAGCCCCGGCTCACCCAGCCACGGCCACAGCCACGACCAGGCCGACAGGTCGACGGCCGGCGCCGACACCATCGAGAACAGCACCCCCAGGGCCGCGTAGAGCAGGACACCGGCGCCTATGGGCAGAGCCGCCACCCACCAGGGGCGGCACGGCCGTGGCGCGTCCCGATGGAATCCGGCCAGCAGCGCGAGCACCGGCAGAACGAACACCAGGCTCCAGACGACCCCGGCCTTGACGACCTCATTCCAGATCATGGCGCCTGCCGGGAAGACGGAGCTGTAATACAGGCCGAGCGCGAGCAGCGCCGATGTCTTCGCGGTGCGCGAGCGACCTCGGGCGAGCGCGACGAAGGCCACGACCCACAGGAGACCTGAGAGGTTCCGCACAATGCCCCAGAGCCGCTCCGCCGATCCGGCGGCGCCGAGAACCGCCTGATCGACGGCGGGCGACGAGCCGAGGATCCCGTAGAGCCGCAGGAGGTCCCCGAGCCAGACGCAGCTCATCGCCGCGTGGAAGCCCAGTCCCAGCACGGCCACCAGGCGGATCGTCTCGCTCCGGATGACGAACCTCGGCGGCGCACCGGCGCCCCCCAGGCGGACGCGCGCCGACAGGGCGGCGACGCTGGCGATCTCCGACCAGCGCGGCCGGGGGTTGTCGGCGTCTTCGAGGTCGCCCGCCCCCTCCAGGAAGGCGCAGACCATCTCCTCCTCCCGCTCGGCGCGGTAGGAGGCGGGCAGCATGCGCAGCACATACCGGTAGCGGTCCTCCAGCAGGCTCACGCCATCCCCCCCGCGTGCCGGGCCCGCAGCCGTTCGCGGGCGCTTGTCACGTTTCCGGCCAGCCGGGTGGCCTCCGCCTCCAGGGCGCGCGCCCCGGACTCGGTGAGCCGGTAGTAGCGGCGCAGCCGCCCCTGCTGCACCTCCTCGCGGTCCAGGGCCACCAGTTCGTCGGCGGCCAGCCGGTCCAGCACGCCGTACAGCGTGCCGATCTTCAGGCGCACCCGCCCCTCCGACAGCCTCTCGACCTCCTGCACGACCCCGTAACCATGCCGCGACTGGTCGACCAGCGCGGTGAGAACGAGGAACGCCGGTTCCGTCATCGTCCGTGGACTCATGAGCGCCAGCATATATCGTCAAGCAGGATATTGGGGGACTCATGCCGTGGAGGCATGGCGGTAGACGTCTCCAACGGTCCCGGCGGACGGCGGCGCCCTCCCCGGCGGCCCCGATCCTCCCGCCCCATCCCTCCGGCCGCGCCCATCCGGCCGCGCCGCGCCGCGCGGCACGGCATGGCCCGGCCCGGATCAGGGCGGTGCCGGCGCGGGCGGAGGCCTCCCGGACTCCCTCCCGGCCCCGGCCCCCTCCTCCGCGGCCGAGCCGTACAGCTCCGCCAGCCCGGTGGCCGTGGCGGCCATCCGGGCGCGCAGCTCGGGCGGCTCCAGCACCTCGACGTCGGCGCCCAGCCGCAACAGCAGCCAGTGGGCGTGCCGGATCGACTCCGTCGGCAGGCGCACCACGGTCCAGCCGTACTCGTCGGGCGGACCGGCCCCGGCCAGCGCGACGTCGGCGACCTCGGCGCCGACGGTGTGCCGGAGCATCTTCTCGACACCCGGCGCCACCCGCACCACGGCCTCACCGACGCGCATCCGCGCCCGGAACTCCGCCGCGTAACGCTCCCAGTAGGCGGACAGGTCGAAGTCGCCTGGCCGCTCGAACCGGCTGTCGAGGATCTCGGCGGCCAGGATCCGCGAGACCCGGTAGGTCCGCGGCGCTCCCCCGTCGGCGGCCGCCACGAGATACCACGAACCCCCCTTGAGCACCAGGCCGTAGGGGTGGGCCAGCCGCTCGACGTCGCGCGGCCCCCAGCGGCGGTAGGTCATCCGCATCGGGCGCTGCTCCCACACCGCCTCGGCGACCTCACCGAGAAAGGGCGCGTCGTCGGCGTCGCGGTACCAGCCGGGGACGTCCAGGTGGAAGCGCTCGCGCATCCGGGCGGCGTGAGAGCGCGGCTCGGGCGGCAGCGCGGCGAGGATTTTCAGCTCGGCGTTGGCCGCCACCTCACCCAGTCCAAGCTCCGCGGCCGGCCCCGGCAGCCCCGCCAGGAACAGCGAGGACGCCTCAGCCGCGGTCAGGCCGTTGAGCCGGGTACGGTAACCGTCCAGCAGCCGGTATCCACCGGCGGGCCCCCGGTCGGCGTAGACCGGGACCCCGGCCGACGACAGGGCCTCCACGTCCCGGTAGACCGTGCGGATCGAGACCTCCAGCTCCCCCGCCAGCTCGGCGGCCGTCATCCGCTCCCGGGTCTGCAGGAGCAGCAGGAGCGACAGCAGACGACTGGCGCGCATGGCGTCCATTCTCCCGCACGACCGCCATGCACGACCGTCGCGCGCGGTCGTCCCCACACCGGCCGTCCGTTCCGGTGCCGCCCGGCTGTCTCCGCGGCACCGGGGGCCGGTCTCCCCGGATCACTCCTTTACAAAGTAGATCAATAGTGGTTCAGAGGAGGAACCGCTCGTAGCCGAGCCTGGCCACCATCGCGGCCACCACGCAGAGCAGCACGACGCGCACGAACCGGGCGCCTCGGCGCAGCGCCATCCGGGCGCCGAGCTGGGCGCCGGCCATGTTGCAGACCGCCATGGCCAGGCCGAGCAGCCAGAGCACATGGCCCTGAAAGCCGAAGACCAGAAGTGCGCCCAGGTTCGTGCAGGAGTTGACGATCTTTGAGTGAGCCGAGCCGGCCACGAAGTCCATGCCGAGAATCACGGTGAAGGCGATGATCAGGAAGGTACCGGTGCCCGGGCCGACGACGCCGTCATAGAAGGCGATCCCGGCACCGGTGACGGCGATCGCGGCCGACGTCCTGGCGCGGGTGCGCGGCCGGCCGTGAGGGTGGACGCCGAAGGCCGGGCGGAAGGTCACGAACATCGCCACCCCCACCAGGGCGGCCATGACCAGCGGGATGAGCACCTCCCTGGAGATCGCCGACGCCGATGCCGCGCCCAGCCCGGCGAACACGACCGCCGCCGCCCCGGCGGGCAGCGCGACCCGCCTGTCGATCTTGGTGGTTCCGGCGTAGGTGACGGCGGCCGACGCGGTGCCGAAGACGGCGGCGAACTTGTTGGTGGCCAGCGCCTGGACCGGTGACACCCCCGCCAGCAGCAGGGCGGGGAGTTGCAGCAGCCCTCCCCCGCCGACCACGGCGTCGATCCATCCCGCCCCGGCCGCGGCCGCCAGCAGCAGAACGATCTCCGCCGTATCCACGCCAAGCCTCCACATCACACGTTCGACCGGCAGAGCGTACCGACATCCCCCGCGGACCGGGACTCTCCCGGGGGGCACCCCGTCCGGCCCTCCCCCACCGCCCTCACCGCACGGTCAGGTCTTTCGAAAAACGCCGGCCTCCGTGATTCGACCCCGCCCACGTCGATAAAAGGCGAGGTAAAGTCCATGGCGTGATCGTATCGGCGTCCTCCCCGTCGGCCGTTGATCAGGAACCCGTCAAGGATCTGTATTACCGTCCCAATCCCCATGGGTGGCTTTATGGCAGACGAAATGGTTCTCCGTGCGCAACGATGGGTCAACTCCACTTATAAGGGCACCCCCGGATTCCAGCCGGTTCAGGAGAACGGCAGAACCGGCCGGCCCACGATGTACGCGCTGACCCGCGCCCTGCAGATCGAGCTCGGCGTCCCCGAGCCGTCCGACGCCTTCGGGCCGGTCACCCTTGACACGCTTTCTCAGCGGTTTCCCGTGGTCAACGAGGGCATCAGGCGGGCGAACATCATTCGCATCGTGCAGAGCGGTCTCTACTGCAAGGGTTACCCGGGAAGTGAACTCGGCGGTGTTTACGACTCCGTCACCGCCGCCGCCGTCGCCGACCTGAAGGCCGATATGGGCGTGAGCGGCGTGTTCACCGCGGACGGCGTCGTCCCGAAGGTATTCAAGGCCCTGCTGACGATGGACGCCCATGTCGTCGTCACCGGCGGCACCGAGCAGGTGCGAGGCGTCCAGAAATGGCTTAACGCCGCCTATGTCGGCCGCCGTGACTTCTTCATCATGCCGTGCGACGGGCGCTTCTCCCGGGACGTGCAGAAGGCGCTCCTGCTGGCGATCCAGTTCGAGCTGGGGATGGACGACGACACGGCCACCGGCCGTTTCGGGCCGGCCACCCAGGCGGGCATCAAGAGGCAGGCGGTCTTCGGGGTGGGCGCATCCGACTCCACCCGGCGGTTCGTCCGGCTGTTCCAGGCAGCGATGATCTTCAATGGCCGGCCGGTCCCCTTCGACGGCTCCCACACCTCGGCCGTCGCGGACACGGTCACCGACTTCCAGCGGTTCGCGCGGCTGGAGGCCAACGGCACCGCCGACTACCGTACCTGGGCGTCACTGCTGGTGAGCACCGGCGACCCCACTCGCAGGGGGACGGCCTGCGACTGCGTCACGGAGATCACGGCGGCCCGGGCGCGGACCCTGCGGGCGGAGGGCTACACCACCGTGGGCCGCTACCTGTCCAACGTGCCCGGCAGCTCGCTGAACAAGAAGATCCAGCCGGGCGAGCTCGGCACGATGGTCTCGGCCGGCCTGAGCGTGTTCCCGATCTACCAGACCGACGGCGGATCGGCCGACTACTTCTCCGCCGCCCAAGGGGGCGCCGACGCCCTGGCGGCCCTGGACGCCGCCCGGGGCCACGGTTTCAGGCGCGGCACCACGATCTACTTCGCCGTCGACTTCGACGCCCTGGACGGCGACGTCACCGAGCGGATCGTCCCGCACTTCCAGGCGCTCGCCGCCCGCCTGGCCTCCTGCGGCAGCGAGTACAGGATCGGCGTCTACGGCTCGCGCAACGTCTGCGACCGCCTGGCGCGCGCGGGCCTGACCACCTCCAGCTTCGTCTCGGGCATGTCGACCGGGTTCAGCGGAAACCTGGGGTTTCCACTGCCCTCGGACTGGGCCTTCGACCAGATCTCCACCATCACGGTGGGCGCCGACGCCGGCCGTATCGAGATCGACAACAACATCGCCTCGGGCCGGGACGCCGGGCAGGCGCAGTTCCTCCCGCCTCCGCCGGGCCGGCTCGACGTGGGGTTCGACATGGCGCGGCGCGGCGCGCTCCTCGCCGACGTGCGCGTCCACCTGGAGTCCATCGGCGTCACCGACCTCCCCGGCAGGTATCTCAACCTCACCGAGCACTCCCTGGACGTGCTTCTGCGGCATGACACGCTGATCACCGCCATGAGCCGGGCCTTCCGGATGCGCAAGGCCCTCGTGCAGTGCCCGATCTTCTGGGAGGTCCGCAAGCTCACACCCGCCGACCCGTCGGCGGACGGTCTCGTCACGTCCTACTACGGCTACAAGATCCAGTACGAGGCGTGGGAGAGGTCCCCGGCCGGCCCGGCACCGGTCTTTCCCCCGCTCGCCAAGGACGACTCCGGCACCGGTCTCGGCCAGATCTCCGCCAGGACCGCGATCAGGGCGCGCAACCACGCCGTGGCCCAGGGCATCATCGGCGGCCCGCCGTGCAACGCCGACGACTGGCACGACATGTGGACGGTCTGGCAGGCCCTGCACGGCGACGACGACTACAGTGTCGGCACCGTACCCCTCGTCCTCATCCAGGGCGCGGCGGAGATCGGCGTGACCGGAGCCCCCCTCGACTACGACGAGAACGCCACCCGCGGGGTGCTGGCGCGCTACAACGGGACGGGCGCCGCCGCCGAGGAGTACGGCCGTCGGCTCCTGGGCCTCTACCGGGTCTTCGAAGGCCACAACGCCGCGGTCAGGTGACGCCGCCGCGGAGCGGGGGACGGGGAGGCGCCGGCCGGATCGGCCGGTTCCACGCGGGGGCGGCGGCCGACCGGCGCGCTGCTCCGCCCGCTCCCCTGCCGCCTCGCGTGCGTCCGTCACGGCGGCCTCGTCGGGTAACCGGCCGGTCCGGCCGCGACGGGGTCTCCCCGGTGACCCGTCCCGTCCCGCGAGCCCCGCTCCTCAGCGCCGGAGAGCCGCGATGCCCTATGAAATGTCTTATTTGTCGGTAACGAAAACCGTATTCTCTGAGAAGATGATCTCGGGGGTACTCGGCGGGCCGGAGATGGCCCTGAGAAACGGGGAGGACGATGGCCGCCACGCTCCGTGACGTCGCCGCCGCCGCCGGGGTGTCGGTGAGCACGGCGAGCCGCGCGCTCACCGGATCCTCGGAGATTTCGGAGTCGACCCGCCGCCGGGTCTCCCGGGCCGCCCAGTCGATGGGCTACCGGCGGAACCTCGCCGCGGTGAGCCTGCGGACGAGGCGTTCCGGGCTGGTCGGCCTGGTGCTCAACAATCTGGTCAACCACACCTTCCACACGGTGGTCGAGGCCGTGCAGCAGCGCCTCGTGGCCTCGGGCTACCAGGCGTTGCTCTGCATCACCAACGCCGACCCGGCCGTAGAGGCCGACTACCTGAGGCTGCTACGCGACCATCAGGTCGACAGCGTGCTGATCGTGGGCACGGGCCAGAACCTGGCGGGGGTCAACGAGCTGCGGACCTCCGGAGTCACCGTGGTCGACCTGATCAGGGAGATGGAGGGCTCGAAGGGGCCCGCGGTGCTGGCTGCGGACCGCGAGGGGGCGGTGGCGGCCACCCGGCACCTGCTCGACCAGGGACACCGGCGGATCGCCTTCATGGGCGGGCCGCCGACCACCGACTCCGGCCGTGACCGGTTCACCGGGTTCGCCCAGACGCTCGCCGAGGCGGGCCTGGCCCCCGATCCCGTCCTCGTACGGCGGGGGCCGTTCGAGGTGGGGTTCGGCGCGCAGGCCATGACCGAGCTGCTTCGGGCCGGGCCGGCACCGACCGCGCTGATGCTCAGCAACCACGAGGCCATCTACGGGGCGCTTCCGGTGCTGGCCCGGGCGGGCCTTGAGATTCCGGCCGATCTGTCGGTCGTCGCGTTCGAGGACATGCCGCTGCTGGAGTGGTGGAGCCCGCCGATCACCGCCGTCGACACGGGCGCGCACGAGCTCGGCCGGCTCGCGGTCGACCTGCTGCTGCAGCCGGTGAACGGGCCGGAGGTCAAGCCGAAACGGTACACGGTCGGCGCCGAACTGGTCGTGCGGTCCTCGACCGCGCCGCCCGCCGGGTAACACCGGGTAATACCTCAAGAACCCGGGCGAAGACCCGGGGAGGGACCCGGGGGGACGGCGCCTCGGGGAATCGGCCCCGGCCGCCCTCGGGCCGGCCCGTGCGCCCGGCCGAGGGCGGCGGAGCCGGTGGAAGGGACGGGGCGCGGCATGGTTGGACGGGCTCAGAGCGGGCAAGGGCGGAGAATCCAATCCCAGATCCCGACAAGGAGTCACAATGCTTACATTGACGGACACCGCTGCCCAGGTGATCCGGGACCTCAGCTCCCAGGTGGCGGACTCGACGGACACGGGCGTCCGCATCTCCACCCAGAGTGACGGCACAGGATCGCTGCTGCTGTCGGTCGTAAACGGCCCGGAGTCCGAGGACAAGGTGGTCGAGGCGGACGGGGCACGGATCTTCCTGGATCCGGCGGCCGCCGACATACTCGACGACAAGGCCCTGGACGCCGACATCGACGAGGGAGGGGCGGTGGCGTTCCTCGTCACCGAGCAGAAGTCCTGACCGGGGGTGAGCCCCGGCGTGGGCCCCGGCCGGGCGGCCGGGGCCCATCCGCTCCCCGCGAGACCACCGTCACCCTGTGAGTCTCACGAGGCATCCGGCCACCCGGTCCGGTGGCCGTTCCGGTTCCCTCCGGCCGGGACCGGTGTTCAGTACGGCCAGGTCCAGTCACTGATCTCGGCCGGGTCCTCGCCGTACTCGCGGGTGTGGGCCCGGGCGCGCAGCCTGCTGTCGGCCATCCGCTGGCGGAGGTGCGCGGCCCGGACGGCCAGGCCGGGGACCCGGTCGACGACGTCCATCACCAGGTGGTAGCGGTCGATGTCGTTGAGCATGGCCATGTCGAACGGCGTGGTGGTGGTGCCCTCCTCCTTGTAGCCCCGCACGTGGATGTTGGGGTGACCGGCCCGGCGGTAGGTCAGCCGGTGGATCAGCCACGGATAGCCGTGGAAGTTGAAGATCACCGGCTTGCCGGTGGTGAAGAGCGCGTCGAACTCGGCGTCGGCCAGGCCGTGCGGGTGCTCCGACGGCGGCTGCAGCCGCATCAGGTCCACCACGTTGACCACCCGCACCCTCAGCTCGGGCAGGTGCTCACGGAGCATCGCGGCGGCGGCCAGGGTCTCCAGGGTGGGCACGTCCCCGGCGCAGGCCAGCACCACGTCGGGTTCGGCCCCCTCGTCGGTGGAGGCCCACGGCAGGATGCCCAGCCCCCGGGTGCAGTGTGCGATCGCCTCGGCGGCGGTGAACAGGTCCAGCACCGGCTGCTTACCGGCGACGATCACGTTGACGTAGTCGCGCGAGCGCAGCACGTGGTCGGCGACCGAGAGCAGCGTGTTGGCGTCCGGCGGCAGGTAGACCCGCACGACCTCGGCCTTCTTGTTGACCACGACGTCGAGGAAACCGGGATCCTGATGGCTGAAGCCGTTGTGGTCCTGCCGCCACACGTGCGACGACAGCAGGTAGTTCAGCGAGGCGACCGGGCGCCGCCAGGGGATCCTCCTCGACGTCTCCAGCCACTTGGCGTGCTGGTTGAACATCGCGTCCACGATGTGGATGAACGCCTCGTAGCAGTTGAACAGGCCGTGCCGGCCGGTCAGCAGATAGCCCTCCAGCCACCCCTGGCACAGGTGCTCGCTGAGCACCTCCATCACCCGGCCGCCCGGCGCGAGGTGGTCGTCGGCCGGCAGCGTCTCGGCGTTCCAGGCCCGGTCGGTGACCTCGAACACCGCCGACAGCCGGTTGGAGGCGGTCTCGTCGGGGCCCATCAGCCGGAAGGTGTCCGGGTTGGCGGTGATGACGTCGCGCAGGAACGTGCCCAGCACCCGGGTCGGCTCCGAGAACCCCGCGGCCGGGGACTTCACCTCGACGGCGTGGTCCCGGAAGTCGGGCAGCGCCAGCGGCCGGAGCACCTCGCCGCCGTTGGCGTGCGGGTTGGCGCTCATCCTGCGCCGCCCCTCGGGCACCGTCCACAGGATCTCGTCGGCCGGCCGCCCGGAGGCGCCGAACAGCTCCTCGGGCCGGTAGGAGCGCATCCACTCCTCCAGCAGCGCCCGGTGCTCGGCGTTGTCGCGCACCCCGGACAGCGGCACCTGGTGGGCGCGCCAGGTGCCCTCCACCGGTACGCCGTCCACCTCGTGCGGCCCGGTCCAGCCCTTCGGGGTGCGCAGCACGATCATCGGCGGCCGTTCGGCCCGGCCCTCTCTGTAGGCGGCGATCTCGTCGAACACCACGTCCAGCGTCTCGGCCATCAGCCCGTGCACGACCGCGGGGTCGTCACCGGAGACGATGTGGGGGCGGTAGCCGTACCCCTCGATGAGCTTGACCAGCTCCGCCTCCGGGATGCGGGCCAGCACGGCCGGATTGGCGATCTTGTAGCCGTTCAGGTGCAGGATCGGCAGCACCACCCCGTCGCGGAACGGGTCGAGGAACTTGTTGGAGTGCCAGCTCGCGGCGAGCGGGCCGGTCTCGGCCTCACCGTCGCCGATCACACAGGCGACCACCAGGCCGGGGTTGTCGAACGCCGCGCCGTAGGCGTGGGCCAGCGCGTAGCCCAGCTCACCGCCCTCGTGGATCGAGCCGGGGGTCTCCGGCGCGACGTGGCTGGGAATGCCGCCGGGAAAGGAGAACTGCCGGAAGAGGCGGCGCATCCCCTCCACATCCTGCCCAATATCCGGATATTTCTCGGTATAGGAGCCCTCCAGCCAGGCGTGCGCGACCGCCGCCGGGCCACCGTGCCCGGGACCGGCGACATAGATCATGTCCTGGTCGCGTTCGGCGATCACCCGGTTCAGGTGCGCGAAACAGAAGTTCAGCCCCGGGGTGGTGCCCCAGTGTCCCAGCAGCCGCGGTTTGATGTGCTCCGGGGCCAGCGGCTCGGTCAGCAGCGGATTGTCCAGCAGGTAGATCTGCCCCACCGACAGGTAGTTGGCCGCCCGCCAGTAGGCGTCGATCCTCTGTAGTTTGTCCATGCCCATGAGCCTTCCCGCTCATCGCATGATCACCTAGAGGCCTTGGTCCCCACCGCCCCCGCCGCAGGAGGTCCGACGGTCCGCCCCGACGCGCGGACCGCGTTCCGCCGTCAGACCGCCGAGTCGGTGGCCAGGGAGAAGTACGCCTCCTCCTCCTGGTCGAAGTGGAGGGTCAGGACGGCGTGCAGGCCGTAGAGGCAGGCGCACAGATCGTCGAGTTGCTCGGGGCGCGGCCCGCCGGTCTCGGCGAGGGCGAGGTGGCGGCCCAGCCGGCGGACGAGGCGCTCGATCTCGGCGTGCGCCCTGCTCATGGTCATCGTGACCTCGGGACCGCCGAGCGTCCGCTCCAGCGCCGGATACAGCCGTCGCTCCTCGGCCCGCTCGTGCGGGAGCAGGCGTTCGGTGAGAAAGGTGTGGACCTCCCGCAGCCGGGCGAGATCTTCTGCCGACGGTTGCCCGCTCAGCCGGTCGGCCACCTCCCGGATGAGCTCCAGGGGCGGACGCAGCGAGGAGTGCTCCGTCTCGAACCGGCGCAGCAGGGACTCGGTGGTGGCGTCCACCACCGCGCGGGTTCCCCTGGCGGGGCGGAGCGCCCGCAGCGCGTTGAGGATGACCGTGACGTCGATGGCCTCCTGCAGCAGGGCGCCGGCCGCGGGCGGCAGCGCTCCGGCCGTGGCCACGATCATGGCCAGCACCGAGAGCGTCATCCCCGTGACGGCGCTCTGGACGGCGATGCGGCGGGATCGGCGGGCGACGTCCATGGCGTCGGCGAGCCGGTCCAGGCGGTCGGTGGTGAGCACCACGTCGGCGGCCTGGGTGGAGGCCGCCGACCCTCGGGCACCCATCGCCACACCGACGTCGGCCGCGGCCAGCGCCGGGGCGTCGTTGATACCGTCGCCCACCATCACCGTCACGGCCCCGGCCGCCTCATCCCGTACGGCGCGCGCCTTGGCCTCGGGGGTCTGCTCGGCCAGCACCCGGTCGACGCCGAGCACCACGCCCACGCTCTCGGCGACGTCGGCCCGATCCCCGGTGAGCATGACCACCCGATCGATCCCGGCGGTGCGCAGCCGGCGCAGCGTGCGGGCCGCGTCGGTCCTCACGGCGTCGCGGAGCAGGATCACCCCGGCGGGTTCGCCGTCCACCGTCACCCAGACGGTCATGGCGCCGTCCAGCGCGGCCCGTGCCCGCTGGGCGCGCTCCCACTCCGAGGAGGCGGGGGCCGTCGCCTTGCCGACCGCTATCCGGTGTCCCTCCACCAGCCCCGTGGTGCCGGTCCCCGGCCGCTCCCGGACCTCGGACGGCTGTGGCAGCCCGGTCCGGCGGGCGCGGGCGGCGCGGACGATCGAGGCGGCGAGCACGTGAGACGACATCTGATCCACCGCGGCGGCCCAGCGCAGCACGTCGTCGGCGTGGAACCCGGGGGCGGCCACGATGTCGACCACCTCGGGCCGGCCGGCGGTCAGCGTCCCGGTCTTGTCCAGGATGAGGGTGCGCGCCTGTCCCAGCGTCTCCAGCGCCCCTCCGCCCTTCACCACCACGCCGTGCCTGGCCGTACGGGACAGGCCGGAGGCGATGGCGGCGGGCGCGGCGAGCAGCAGCGGGCACGGGGTGGCGACGACCAGCACGGCGACCGCCCGGACCGGCTGGCCGGAGAGCAGCCAGGCGCCTCCGGCCAGCAGGAGCGTGGCCGGCAGGAACCAGGTGGCGAACCGGTCGGCGAGCCGTACGACGGGGGCGGTGTCGGCCTCGGTCTGCTGCGCCAGCCGCACCACTCCCGCGTAGGTGCTCTCGTCCGCGGTCCGGGTGGCCCTCAGGTCGAAGGCGGACCCGGCGTTCACCACGCCGCTGCGCACGCTCTCCCCCGCGGCGTGTTCGGCCGGGAGCGGCTCCCCGGTCAGCGCCGACTCGTCCAGCAGCGCGAGCCCCGCCGCCACCACCCCGTCGACGGGGACCAGCTCACCGCTGGGGACCAGCAGCAGGTCGCCGGGGCGCACCTGTTCCACGGGGACGAGGTGAGGCTCCCCTCCGGAGTAGCGCCTGGCCGAGCGCGGTGCGCGTTCGTACAGGGCGGTCAGGTCCCGGCGGGCCCGGTGCAGGGCGTAGTCCTCCAGCGCCCGGCCACTCGCCAGCATCACGCCGATCAGCGCGCCGGCGAGGTACTCCCGTACGGCGAGCGTCCCGGCCAGGGCGAGCACCGCGATGGCGTCCACCCCCAGCCGGCCGCCGCGCAGCGCCGACACCACCCAGCCGATCGCGGGCACCAGGGCCACGCAGGTGACCGCCGCCCACGCCACGTCACCCGCGGCGCCCGCGCCGGCCAGGTGGAGCAGCGCTCCGGCCAGCAGTCCGGACACCGTCAGGGCCAGAAGGGCAAAAGCCTTTAAACGCCCCATATCATCAGTCTTCCATGACGGCACGGCCCACCTGGGAAAGAGGTGCGCGCCCAGCCGCGGAGTACCGGACCCACACCGGGTTCCGGGCGCTCACCGGACCCCGGGCGCTCACGACCGGACGACGGCCACCGGGCAGTGGGCGTGGTGCAGCACGCCGCGGCTGACCGAGCCGAGCAGCGCCGCCCCGACCGAGCTCATGCCCCGGGATCCGACGACGACCAGGTCGGCCCTGGCCGAGGCGTCGGTGAGGGCGTCGACGGGATGGGCGCTCTGGACGTCCTCCACCACCGTCACCTCGGGAAACCTCTCCTGCCACGTCCCGAGCCTCTGGCTGACCACACGGTGCTGTGCCTGACGGATCTCGTCCATGTCGTAGGAGATCTCCGGCGCGAAGGCGTGCACCGGCAGTTGCCAGGCGTGGACGGCGCGCAGCACGGCGCCGCGCAGCCCGGCCTGCTCGAAGGCGTAGGCCAGCGCGGGCTCGGACTCCGGGGAGTCGTCGACACCGGCGACGATCTCACCGCGCGTCTCCTCGCCGCCCGGACGGACGACGACCACCGGGCCGTGGGTGTGGGTGGCCACATACGTGCTCACCGATCCCATGAGGGCACCGGTGAAGCCGCCCAGGCCCCTGCTGCCGAGCACGATCTCGGCGGCGCCCGCGGCCTGGTCGCGCAAGACCCTGACCGTGGTGCCCTCGACCAGCTCGATGGTCACCTCAACGGACGGCCGGCGCTCGCGCGCCGCCCGTTCCGCGACGGTCAGCACCTTCCGCCCGCTCGCGACCAGACTGCCGGGCCACTCCGGGGCGGAGAAGCGGGGAATGTCGTACGGACCGCGCTCCACGACGTGCACGATCCTCAGCGGCAGCCGCCTGCGGAAGGCGTCGTCGGCGGCCCAGCAGACCGCCCTCTCCGCCTCCGCCGAACCGTCCACCGCGACGACGATCGGCGAGAGGGCGTCCTGCGTGCCTGAAACCGGCAGGCCGGCATCCTTCTGGGACATCTTCTCCTCCTCGGATCCGGATCTGTCGGTCAAGAGTCCGGACCTGTCGGTTAAAGCGTCTGACCTCACCACCAGCCGGCATGACCCCAGCGGCGGGGACGCCGGGGCACCCCGCCGCTGGAAAGGCCGCCGGCGGCCGGGCGGGGGCCTCCTCACGCCCCCCGCCGTGGCGCCCGGCGACTACGCCCGCTGCCGGACGACGACGATCGGGCAGGCCGCGTGGTGAAGCAGCGAGTGGCTCACCGAGCCCAGCAGCAGCCCGGTCAGCTCACCCCGCCCGCGCGACCCCACGACCAGCAGACCGGCGTGGGCCGAGGCCTCCCTCAGGACGTCCACCGGATGCGCGTGCTCCACCTGTTCGGTGACCTTGACGTCCGGGTAGCGCTCACCCCAGCCCGCCAGGGCCTCCGACAGCAGGCGCCGCTCCCCCTGGGCCATCTCCTCCGCGGCCGGCAGGGCGAACGGCCCGCACCCCGCGACGGGCCGGCTCCACGCGTGGATCGCCCGCAGGCCGACCCCGCGTAGCGACGCCTCGGCGAAGGCGAACCCGATGGCCTCCGCCCCCTCAGGCGAGCCGTCCACGCCGACGACCACCTCACCGCGCGACCCCTCGGGCAGATCCCGCACGACGGCGACCGGGCAGGCGGTCCGCCCCGACACGCCCAGCGCGACCGATCCCAGCAGCATGCCGCGGAAACCGCCGAGCCCGTGGCTGCCGACCACCAGGAGATCCGCGTCTCCGGCCGCCTCCATCAGGGCGAGCCGGGGGTCACCCGGCAGCAGCAGGGTCTCCACCTCGACACCGCCGTCCTCCTCACGGGCCCGGTCCAGGGCGTCCGTCAGCGTGGACGCCGCCCCGTCGCGCATCCACCGGCCCACATCGGCGTACGGGGCGTCCTCGGTCATCTCCATGGGCCAGGCCGGCATGACGTGCACGATGCGCAGCGTGGTGCCGCGCAGCACGGCCTCCCGGACCGCCCAGCCCACGGCCTCAAGCGAGGCCCGTGAGCCGTCGACTCCAACCAGGATCATGATGTTCTCCTTCTCACCGCTTCATGGTGTCGACGCCCTCTACGGCGAGGGCGCCGACGAAAGTCTTCCTCAACCGGGATCCGGGACACCGCCCGGGTGCTCTCCCCGCTCCCGGGCGGCCGGGCACGACCGGCTTCACCCCTCCGAGTTCCCGGAGGTGCGGGGCAGCACCGGGACCAGGCGGAACACCCCCGTCATCAGCTCCGTCTCCGCCTCCTCCTCCGTGATCTGCCCGGCGACGGCCCGGAGCACGTCGGTGGTGGTCACCATGCCCACCAGGGTGGCCGACTTCCCCAGCACGGGCACCGCGTCGACCCCGGCACCGAGCATGGCCGCCGCGGCCTCGGCCAGGCGCGCGTCCAGCGAGACGTGCGGACAGCGGCGATCGGCCACCAGCGCCCCGACCGGCACCCGCGACTGCTCGATCGGCCCGCCCGACCAGCGGGCGGTGAGGTCCTCACGGGTCACGACACCACGCAGGCGGCCGTTGCCCTCGACGACCGGCAGGTGGTGGACGTCCGCACGGCGCATGATCTCCCAGGCCATCAGCGGGGACTCGTCCGGTTCGACGGCGACCAGCCTCCGGCTCATCACCTGGCCGACCCGGAGCTCGCGGACGTCCATCACGTCTCACCCCGGGCGTTTATCACCGCGACGGGACAGTGGGCGTGGTGCACGACCCCGTGACTCACCGACCCCAGCACGGCGGCCCCGAGGCCGCCCAGCCCGCGCGAGCCGACGACGACCAGGTCCGCCGAGTCCGAGGCCTCGCAGATGACGGCCACCGGATGCCCGTAGACCACGGTCTCCTCAACCTCGACACCGGGATATCTCAGCTGCCAGGAGGCGAGCGTCTCGGCGGCCTGGCGGCGCTCGGTGGCGGAGATGTCGTCGAACAGCGACGTGTAGGCGGCGGCGTACGGACCGAGGATGGGCGCCTGCCAGGCGTGGATCGCCTGCAGCCGGGCCTTGCGGCGCACGGCCTCCTCGAAGGCGTGGCCGAGGGCGGCCGCCGCGTAGGCCGAGCCGTCGAAGCCCACGACCACCTTGTCCGCGACGGACCGGCGCGTCTTCTTGACGATCACGACCGGTGTGGCCACATGGCCGGCCAGGGCGAGCGAGACCGACCCCAGCAGCAGACCGGTGAACCCGCCCAGCCCGCGGCCGCCCACCACGACCTGCTCGGCGCCCTCGGCCTCACGCCGGAGCACCTCGACCACCCGTCCTCTCTCCAGTGCGGTGTCCACCCGCACCTGCGGGGCGTGCGCACGCGCCAGGTTCACCGCGTCGTCGAGCACGCTCTGGCAGTACTCGGCCATGGAGTCACGGAAGCCCGGCGGGGTCTGCAACGGGATGTCATAGGTCCACGGCTCGCACACGTGCACGATCCGCAGGGCGCATCCACGCCGGACGGCGTCGTCGGCGGCCCACTCGACCGCGGCCTGCGAAGGGGGGGAGCCGTCCACTCCCACCACTACATGCGCTGTCATGTCATCCTCCTGGGTTCTGTCTTCCATCCGACCGTTCGCCGGCGTTCCGCGCAGCGGTCGAAGGGCCTGATCGTCAGGGACTTCCGACCCCACCCGGAGACCTTCCCTTCCGTGGCCGTTTCCCATCCGGCCGTCACGCGGACGGCCCACTCTGCGGACGAAGGTCCCTGCGGAACAGGGCCGATCAGCCCTGACGGCGACGGCGTGCCCCGCCGTACCCTGCGGACTCAAGGGAGGTTCGACATGGCGCTCTCCACGGTGGTGAGTCTCGACCGGACGGCGGCGATGGTCTTTGACACCGACGGCGTCATCACCGACACGGCCCGGGTGCACGCCGCCGCCTGGAAGCGGGTGTTCGACGCCTTTCTGCGCGACCGGGCCACCCGGTCAGGCGAGCGGTTCCGGCCGTTCGACACGGGTGAGGACTACCTGCTCCACGTGGACGGCAAACCTCGCGCGGACGGGGTCAGGGACTTCCTGCTGTCCCGGGGGATCACGCCGGACCCGGACGTGGTCGCGGCTCTCGCCGCACGCAAGGACGCGTACTTCCTGGCGGAGATCCGCAGGCACGGCGTGGCGCCGTTCCCCTCGACCGTCGCCCTCGTCGAGGAGCTGCGGCGGCGCGGGGTGCGCACCGCCGCCGTGTCGGCGAGCCGGAACTGCGCGGAGGTACTGCGCGCGGCGAAGGTCGCCCACCTGTTCGACGTCCGGGTCGACGGCGTGGACGCCGCCCGGCTGGGACTGGCGGGAAAACCCGATCCCGCGCTGTTCCTGCAGGCGGCCCGGCGGCTCGGCGTGACACCGGCCGAGGCCGCGGTGGTGGAGGACTCCCTCGCGGGTGTGCGGGCGGGTGCGCGGGGCCGCTTCGGCCTTGTCGTCGGTGTCGACCGGCAGGGCCGGCAGGGTGTCGCGCTCCGGGCCTCGGGGGCCGGCCTCGTCGTCACCGATCTGGCGGAAATACAACTCGACGGGAGAAGAAGTGAACCCCTGGCTCCTCACCTATGACGGCTGCGACCCCGCCGACGAGGGGCTGAGAGAGGCACTGACGACGCTCGGAAACGGATACTTCGCCACCCGGGGCGCGGTTCCCGAAACCCGCGCCGACGGCGTGCGCTATCCCGGCACCTACGTCGCCGGCTGCTACGACCGGCTCGTCTCACAGGTGGCGGACCGTTCGGTGGAGAACGAGGATCTTGTCAACGTGCCGAACTGGCTGCCTCTGACCTTCCGCGCCGACGGCGGCGACTGGTTCGCCCCCGGTAACGCCGAGATCCTCCACTGCCGCCACACGCTCGACATGCGGCAGGGGATACTCACCCGGCTGCTCCGGATCCGCGACTCCGGCGGCCGGATCACCCGGCTGGAACAGCACCGCCTGGTCTCGATGGACGACCCGCACCTGGCCGCGCTGACCATGACGGTCGTGCCGGAGAACTGGAGCGGACTGCTGGAGATCCGCTCGGAACTCGACGGGCGGGTCACCAACTCGGGGGTGGCCCGCTACCGGGGACTGGCCGACCGGCACCTCGTTCCGGTCTCCGCGCACGCCGCCGGCGAGGTGATCGAGCTGCTGACGCGCACCGCCACCTCCCGCGTGGAGATCGCGATCGCCGCTCGCACCTCGCTGACCGGCGGCCGGTGCCGTACCGGGGTGGAGGAGGGCCGGGTCACCGACGACCGGGCGATCGAGGTGACCGCGGGTGACGAGGTGCTCGTGGAGAAGATCGTCGCCCTGTACACCTCCAGGGACCGGGCGATCGCCGAGAGCGCCGCCGCGGCCAGGGCGGCCGTGGTGCGTGCCGGCTGCTTTCACGATCTTCTCAGGCGGCACGTGCGCGCCTGGGAACGCCTGTGGTCGCGGGCACATGTCGTCGCCGAGGACTCCGAGGTGCAGCGGATCCTCAACCTGTACGTGTTCCACCTGCTGCAGACGGCCTCCCCGCACGTCACCGAACTCGACGCCGGGCTGCCGGCCCGGGGCCTGCACGGCGAGGCGTACCGGGGTCACGTGTTCTGGGACGACCTGTTCGTCTTCCCCTTCCTGGCCCCGCGCCTCCCCGAGGTCACCCGGGCACTGCTGAGGTACCGGTGGCGACGCCTGCCCGAGGCGCGATGGGCCGCCCGCGCCGCCGGGTACACCGGGGCGATGTTCCCCTGGCAGAGCGGCGGCGACGGCCGGGAGGAGACACCGCGACTTCACTTCAACCCCCGCTCGGGCAACTGGCTGCCCGACAACTCGCGCCTGCAGCGCCATGTCGGGCTGGCCGTCGCCCACAACGTCTGGCAGCACTACGAGGCGACCAAGGACAGCGCCTTCCTGGCGGGTTTCGGCGGGGAGCTGCTACTGGAGATCGCCCGCTTCTTCGCCTCCCTGACCACCCGTGAAGGCGAGCGCTACGTGATCCGCGGGGTGATGGGCCCGGACGAGTATCACGACGGCTACCCCGGCAGGACCGAACCCGGCCTGGACAACAACGCCTACACCAACGTCATGACCGCCTGGCTGATGCGACGGGTCCTGGACATGATCGGCCTGGTCGGCGCCGAGGGGGTGAGCGCCGAGGAGATCGACCGCTTCACCGGGATGGCCGGGCGGATGCGAGTGGACTTCCACGACGGGGTGATCAGCCAGTTCGAGGGATACGCCGAGCTGGAGGAGCTGGACTGGGCCGCGTACCGGCGGAGGTACGGGGACATCCGGCGGCTGGACCGCATCCTCGAAGCGGAGGGCGACAGCCCCAACCGCTACAAGGCCTCCAAGCAGGCCGACGTGCTCATGCTCTTTCACCTGCTGGGAGAGAAGGGGCTGGGTGAGATCATGACCGACCTCGGCTACGAGTGGAACACCGAGACGGCGGTCCGGACGGTGGACTACTACCTCGCCCGGACCTGCCACGGGTCCACGCTGAGCGCGGTCGTCCACGCCGGGGTGCTGGCCCACGTCCGGCCGGGCGCCTCCCAGCCCTTCCTGGTGGAGGCGTTGAACAGCGATGTGAAGGACCTCCAGGGGGGCACCACGGCCGAGGGGGTCCATCTGGGGGCGATGGCGGGGGTCGCGGGCCTGTTCAAACCGTCCGCCGTGACGGCTGGCGACGTCACGCGCTGACCGGGCGCAGGCCGGTGATCCGGTACCGGAAGAACTCCCCCTCGGCCCACCGGTCGGTGCCGAAGAACCATCCCACCCTCCCGGCGGCGGGGATGGTGAGACCGGCGAAGGTGGCCTGGCCGGTGATCTCGCCGCCGAACGGGTGGAGCCCCCAGGATCCCGTGTTGCCGGGGTCGCCCCAGCGGTCGAACACGAACGACCGGATGTGGCCGTCCGGGGTCAGCTCGTAACGGGTCCGGACCACCCTGCCGTCGACGGTGTGGGTGACGCCGACGTGGGTGTCGTCTTCGGCCGACCAGACCGCGCCCGACCGTGGCAGCAGCACGGTGGGGATCCAGCACGCCTCGGCGCCCGCCCGTTCGGCGGCCGACCTGGAGACGTCGGCCCCCTCGGCGTGGACCAGGCGGATCAGACCGGCCAGTTTCCAGTCCATGCCTCCGCGCCCCGCGGCGTAGTGGTCCGAGCCGGCGATCAGGGCGGCCACCCGCGCGCGCCACACAAAGCCCCGCTGGGGGGCGAGCAGCTGACGGGCGTGGAACGGAAGCCACCGGCCGATCTTGATGCTCCCTCGCATCCGCAGGCGGGCGGCGACCGCCAGGGGCGTGCCGGGCGCGATGGCCGAGATGAGATGCCTCCGCACCGGCTCCGGCAGCCCCGCGACCTCGGCCTCCGTGAAAACCGCCGGAACCGGGGTCGATGGGAGCAGCTCCCCCTCGATCCGCCGGAGATCCGCTCCGTTCATCCGTCACTCCTCAGTGCTTCTCAGTGCTTCTCGTTCTTCGGCGGGGCAGTCGACCGTAAGCACAGCAGACGGCGCCAGCCACCGCCCTGAGGCGAAGGGCGCCGAGGTGAGGGGCGAGAGACCTCAGGCTTTCGGGACCTTCGGTCCTGTCCCCGCGAGGCGCGGCCGGTTCGGCGGTCTCCCGCCGCCGAGGGTCGATCCTCTGCCCGCTGGGGACGGGGACCGCTGGAGACAGGAACCGGCGCGGACGGGTGCCGAAGGGGACGGGTGCCGAAGGTCCCCGGGGATGGTGTCCTTCGGCCGGTGAGCCGCCCGGGCCGCCGATGATCTGCTGGGGGTGGAGGCGCCGGGTATGCCCCGCACGGCGGCACACGACGCCCAGGGGAGGTGAGATGAACGATGACGGTCGTCCTTTCCCGGTACCGACGCCGACGCCGGCCGCGCACCGGGCGGGGGCGGTGAGCACGGCGGGCGGAAGATCTCCGGTGGGCCTGCTCGCCGGCGAGGCGGCCTCGTTGCCCGCCGAGCGGGTGCTCGACCGGCTGGACGCCACCGAGACGGGACTGTCGAGTGCGGAGGCCGTGCGGCGACTGGCCGTCTGCGGCCCGAACGCGGTGCGCACCCACCACGCGCGGGCGCTCCGGGTGCTGGGCCGGCAGCTGCGCAACGCGGTGCTGATCCTGCTGGCGGTGACCGCGGTCATCTCGTTCTTCCTGGGCAACGGCACCGACGCGGTGATCATCGGGGTCATCCTGGCGGCCAGTGTGGGACTGGGCTTCGCCAACGAGTACCGGGCCGAACGGGCGACCCAGGCGCTGCACTCGCAGGTCAGGCACACCGTTGTGGCGCTGCGCGACGGGCGGCCCACCGAGGTCGACGTCACCGTCCTGGTCCCCGGCGACGTGGTCCGGCTGACGCTGGGCTCGATCGTCCCCGCGGACCTGCGACTGCTGTCGGCGTCCGGCCTGGAGTGCGACGAGAGCGTGCTGACCGGGGAGTCGCTGCCGGTGAGCAAGACCGTGGCACCCGTCCTGTCCGGCGCGGAGCCGGCGGAGCCGAGCCGCTGCGCCCTGATGGGAACGGTGGTGCGGGCGGGAACCGGCGCCGGGGTGGTGGTCGCGACCGGTGGCCGGGCGGAGTTCGGCCGCATCGCGCTGGGGCTGGGAGAGCGGCAGCCCGAGACCGACTTCCAGGCCGGGCTCCGTCATTTCTCGGTGCTGCTGCTCCAGGTCGCGATGGTGCTGACCTTCCTGATCCTGGTGACGAACCTGGTCCTGCGCCGCCCACTGGTCGAGTCGCTGCTGTTCTCCCTGGCGATCGCCGTCGGGATCACCCCGCAATTGCTGCCCGCCGTGGTCAGCACCAGCCTCGCGGCCGGTTCCCGGCAGCTCGCCCGGCACAGGGTGCTGGTCAAGAGGCTCGTCTGCATCGAGGACCTGGGCGACATGGACGTCCTGGTCACCGATAAGACCGGCACCCTGACGGAGGGCCGGATCGACTTCGTCGCGGCCCTGGCCCCGGACGGCGGCGAGGACGATCGGGTGCTGCTGCTCGGGCTGCTGGCGACCGAGGCGGATCCGGCGGTCGCCGGT
The DNA here is from genome assembly GCF_053601935.1 of Streptosporangium sp. NPDC004631. Classification (NCBI taxonomy): domain Bacteria; kingdom Bacillati; phylum Actinomycetota; class Actinomycetes; order Streptosporangiales; family Streptosporangiaceae; genus Streptosporangium; species Streptosporangium sp. NPDC004631. The sequence continues at coordinate 314,030 of NZ_JBSGCR010000001.1, forward strand.
GCGGGGGCGGTCGGGGGCAACCCGCTGGACACCGCCCTGTGGCGGGCGCCAGGCGCCGGGGCACAGCCCGCGGGCTCCTACCGCAGGCTCGGGCTGCTGCCGTTCGATCATGACCGGCGGATGACCACCGCCCTGCTGAGCGGCCCGGACGGTGCTCGGACGCTGGTCACCAAGGGGGCGCCCGAGGCCGTCCTGAGCCGTTGCCGGAACGTACCGGTCGAGGCCGCCAAGACCCTGCGGGCCCGGTTCGCCGAGGGCAGCCGGGTGGTGGCCGTCGCCACCGGGGCCGCTTCCGGGCAGGCCGCCCCGACCCCGTCCGACGAACGCGACCTGACCCTGGCCGGATTCCTGGTGTTCCTGGACCGGCCCAAGGCCGCCGCGGCCGGCTCGCTGCGCCGCCTGGCCGAACTCGGCGTCACCGTGAAGATCGCCACCGGCGACAATCCGCTGGTGGCCGAGAAGGTCTGCGCCGACCTGGGCCTGGTCTCCGGCGGCACCCTGACCGGTGGGGACATCGCCGAGCTGGACGACGACGCGCTCATCGCGGCCGCCGAGAACGCCACGATCTTCGCCCGGGTCTCCCCTGAGCAGAAGGCGCGGCTGATACGGCTGATGCGCCGGCGCGGCCGGGCGGTTGGCTTCCTCGGCGACGGGGTCAACGACGCGCTCGCGCTGCACGCCGCCGACGTCGGCGTCTCGGTGGACAGCGCCACCGACATCGCCAAGGACGCCGCCGACGTCGTCCTGCTGGACAAGGACCTCGGGGTCCTGGCCGACGGGGTCGCCGAGGGACGGCGCATCTTCGCCAACACCATCAAGTACGCGCTGATGGGCACCTCAAGCAACTTCGGCAACATGTTCAGCGCCGCCTCCGCCTCGGCGGTGCTGAGTTTCCTCCCGATGCTTCCGGGCCAGATCCTGCTGAACAACCTCCTCTACGACACCAGTCAGCTGACCATCCCCACCGACCACGTCGACCCCGAGCAGCTCCGGGCCCCCTCGCACTGGGACATCGGTTTCATCCGCCGGTTCATGATGTTCTTCGGCCCGATCAGCTCCCTGTTCGACTTCCTCACCTTCGCGATCATGCTGGGGTTCTTCCACGCCGGCCCGGATCTGTTCCGTTCCGGCTGGTTCGTGGAGTCCCTCGCGACCCAGACTCTGATCATCTTCGCGATCCGTACGCGGCGGGTCCCGTTCCTGCGGAGCCGGCCGAGCCGGCCGTTACTGGTCGCCGCGCTGAGCGTCGTCACCGTGGGGGTCCTGCTGCCGCTGTCGCCGCTCGCGCCCGAACTGGGTTTCACCGCGCTACCGCTCGCGTTCTTTCTCGCCCTGGCCGGCATGGTCGTCGCCTACCTGGTCCTGATCGAGTTCGCCAAGAAGACGTTCTTCGCCGAGGCCGGCGGGCGGCTGCCCGTCATCCGCCGCCGCGGCCACCTCCATCGCGTGCAGCGCCGGGCCTCCCGCTTCAGCCACCCGGGCCCACTGCCCAGCGGCCCCGGCGGTGGTCCCGGCAGTCCCGCCGGTGGTCCCCTCGCAGGTCCGGCCCCGGGTCCCGTCACGCGTCCCGCCCCCGGTGGCGGCACCGGCCCTGTCGTCGACCGGCCGGAACCGCCCGGCCGGCCGCGGTAGCTGTAAATCCACAGAACACCCCATAGAGCCGACAGTCCCTGTCAAAAGGGCACTTGGACCCTGGGTGCCGTCACGGCGATGCCTCAGGCTGCTGATATGAGGCGAATCGGCCGCGGCGAGTGCGACGTCCTGCTACGCGAAGGCGACATCGCGCACATCCGGCCGCTGCGTCCGGAGGATCACGCCCAGCTGCACGAACTGGTCGACAGATCGTCGGAGCACTCGGCCTACCTGCGTTTCTTCACCGGCGGCACGGCCACCGCGCACGCCTACATGGACCGCGTCACCGCACGTGACTACCGGGGGCACGCGCTGGTGGCGCTGGCCCACGGCCGGCTGGTGGGGGTGGCGGAGTACATCCCCGGCGACGGGGCCGACGCCGAGGTCGCCATCCTGATCGACGACGAGATGCACCGTCACGGCCTGGGCACCCTGCTGCTGGAACACCTGGCGCTGGACGCGGCCGACGGGGGCGTGCGGGAACTGGTCGCCGACGTGCTCGCCGAGAACCGTCCCATGCTGCGGGTCCTGGACGACATCGGGCTGGACACCAGACGGGTGTTCGGCGACGGATCGGTCGAGATCAGGATGGACCCCCGGCCCACCCCCGGCCTGCTGGAAAGGGTGGAGGAGCGCGCGCACCAGGCGGCGTCGGCCTCGCTGGCGCGACTGTTCCATCCGGAGTCGGTCGCCGTGATCGGCGCCGGCCGCGCCCCGGGCGGGGTCGGTCACCGGATCCTGCGCAACCTCCTCGCCGGCGGCTTCCCCGGCCCCGTCTACCCGGTCAACCCGCACGCGGCCACACTGCGCGGCCTGCCCGCCTACCCGGCCGTCACGGAGATCCCCGGCCCGGTGGACCTGGCGGTCATCGCGACCCCGGCGCACACGGTGCCACAGGTCGCCCGCGACTGCGCCGATCACGGCGTGCGCGGCCTCGTCGTTGTCACGGCCGGGTTCGCCGAGGCCGGTCGGGCGGCCGCCGAGGACGAGCTGCTGAGGATCTGCCGGGAGGGCGGCATGCGGCTGGTCGGCCCCAACTGCCTCGGCGTCGTCAGCACCGGGGCCCGGCTCAACGCCAGTTCTCTGCCCACCTCGCCCGTTCCCGGGCCCCTGGCGCTGATGTCGCAGTCCGGGGCGGTCGCGGTCGCCCTGATCAACCGGGCGACCGACCTGGGGATGGGTGTCTCCTGTTTCGCCTCGGTCGGCAACAAGGCCGACGTCAGCGGGAACGACCTGCTGGAGTACTGGGAGGACGACCCGGCGACCGGCGTCATCGCCCTGTATCTGGAGTCGTTCGGCAACCCGCGCCGCTTCGGCCGTATCGCCCGGCGGGTGAGCAGGCGCAAACCGATCATCGTGATCAAAAGCGGCCGGGGCGGCTCGGGAGAGCGGGCGGTCCGCTCGCACACCGCGTCCGCCGCGGGCACGGATGTGGCGGTGGAGACCCTGCTGAGGGCCTCGGGGGTCATCCGGGTGGACACCGTCCAGGACATGCTCGACACGGCGCGGCTGCTGGCCGCCCAGCCGCTGCCGAGGGGGCCGAGGGTGGCCGTCGTCGGCAACTCCGGCGGGCCACAGATCCTCGCCGCCGACGCCGCCGAACGGCGGGGCCTGCCGGTCCCCGAACTGACCCCCGTCACGCGCGGACGGCTGCGCTCCCGGCTGCGGGCGTCCGCGGCCGTCGGCAACCCCGTCGATCTCACCACCGACGGCAGCGCGCGGGACCTGGCGTTCGCCGTCGAGACCGTCCTGGCCGATCCGGGTGTGGACAGCGTGCTGGTCGTCTACACGCCGCCGTTCGGCTCCGGGCTGTCCACCACGCGGCGGGCCATCGTCTCCGCGACGGCCGCGACGAGTAAGACCGTGCTCGCGTGCGTCACCGGGCACGACGGCCTGCTGGAGGGGCGGGTGCCCTGCTACGCCTACCCCGAGCAGGCCGTGCAGGCGCTGCGGCACGCGGTGGACTACGCGTCCTGGCGCGCCTCGCCGCGGACGCCGGCCGCCGAGCCGGGACGGGCGGACACCGCCACAGCGAGGGGCCTCGTCGAGGCGGAGCTGGCACGGTACCCGCACGGCCGGTGGCTCGACCACGACGGCGCCGCCCGCCTGCTGGGCTGCTACGGGGTTCGCGTCGTGGAGTCGATCGCGACCGACGGGGCGGACGGCGCGGCGGCGGCGGCCGTGACGGTCGGGTTTCCGGCCGTGCTCAAGGCCACCGGCCCGGACCTGGTGCACAAGAGCGACGTCGGGGGCGTCCGTACCGGCCTCGGCACGCCGGACGAGGTCCGGCGCGCCTATCGAGAGATGGCCGGCACGATCGGACCGGCCATGACCGGCGCCGTCGTCCAGCCGGCGGTCACGGCGGGCGTCGAGATCATCATCGGCGGTGTCGCCTACGACGCCTTCGGCCCCCTGCTGATGGTCGGCATGGGCGGGGTCACCGCCGAGCTGCTGCCCGACCGCTCCTTCCGGGTGCCGCCGGTCGACGATCGGGGCGCGGCGGCGATGCTCGCCGAACTGCGCTGCGCGCCGCTGCTCTCCGGATACCGGGGGCGCCCGCGGGCCGACACCGGCGCGCTGCGGGAGCAGATCGTCGGCGTCGGGCGGCTCCTGAACGACCTGCCGGAGGTGGCCGAGCTCGACCTGAACCCGGTGATCGCCAGCCCGGGCGGGGCGGTCGCCGTGGACGTGCGGATACGGCTGGCCCCCGCGGTCGCACCGCCGTCGTCCCTGCGCAGGCGGCTCGGATGACCGGTCCGCCGCGTCCGCCCCGCGCGCACGCTGGGAGGCAGAGATGCGTGTCACCGTCAATGACGTCATGACCAGGCGGGTGATCTCGGTCGGCGAGAACGCCTGCCTCAAGGAGATCGCAGAGGCGCTGCTCAGCCACGCGGTGAGCGCGGTGCCGGTGGTGGACGGCGAGAACCGGGTGATCGGTGTCGTCTCCGAGGCCGATCTACTGCGTGGGGAGAGGGAGGCGAGGGAGCGGCCCGGACCGGACCGGAAGCCGGACACGGAGACGGACACGGGCCACGCCGGAGGTAGGGGCAGGGGCGTGGCCCGGGAGCTGATGACCGTTCCCGCGATCACCGTCTCGATGGACGCGCCGGTGGTGATCGCCGGACGCCTGATGGCCGATCACGGCATCAAGCGACTGCCGGTGGTGGACGACCGCGGCCGCCTGGTGGGCGTCGTCAGCCGCCGTGACCTGCTGAAGGTGTTCATCCGATCCGATGAGGACATCGAACGCGAGGTGCGCCTGGACGTCCTGACGCGGTCGCTGTGGATGGACACCTCGCGTGTCCACGTCGAGGTCAGGAACAGCGTGGTGACGCTGAGCGGACGGATGTCCCTGCGCAAGGACACCGAGATCGCCGTATGGATGACCAGGAAGGTCAGCGGGGTCGTCGACGTGATCGACAAACTCGTCTGGGATCGCGACAACACCTCCCTCTGAGCGGATCGGCGGGTCACCCCGGCGGCGGCCCGCTCAGCCGTACCGGGCCGCGTGGTCCCGCAGGCGCGACCACACCTCGTCGTCGACGTCGATCACGTCCCCGGAACGCGTCCCCTCGGTGGAGCCCGGCACGTGGCCGCCCGCCGTACCGAGTTCGAGGCAGAGCGCCTCGACCCGGCCGACCAGCCCCTCGGCGGCGTCGAGGAAGGCGGGGTCGACGACCAGGGCGACGACCCCCCGTCCGGTCGCGCCGTCACGCTGGTCGAGGAGGGCGCCCGCGACGGACTCGACGAGCAGGCCGGTGAGGGTGCCCAGGAGTCCCCCCGCCGGGAGCAGCGCGTGCACGGCGGCGGCGTCGGTCACCGCGCCGCCGTCCGCGCCGACGGCCACCCCGGCGGGCAGTTCCTCTCCCCGGGAGCGGTGCCTGCCCAGGCCGGCCTGGGTCATCGCCGCGGTGGCGAAGTCGGCGACCAGAACCCGGCCGTCCGCCCGTGGAAGCGCGTAGGCCATCGGGTTCGTGCCCAGGACGGGGGTGTGCCCGCCGTGCGGGGCGACCGTGCGCGGGGCATGCGCGAGGAGCAGTGCGACCCGGCCGGCTCGTGCCTGCGCGGCGACGTAGGGGGCGAGCCGGCCCGTCCCGGTCACCGACCGTGCCGCGACCAGCCCGACGCCCAGCTCACCGGCGATCCGCCCGGCGTGCCGGACGGCCGCCGCCATCGCGACGGGGCCGGGCACACCGAGCGCGTCCAGGGTGCGTACGGCTCCCGCCCCCCGGAGCGCCGGCACGGCGCACCGGGATCCGGGTCCGGTGAGCTCCCGGTCGAGCAGCGGGAGCCCGAACTCCGGATGGCCGTGCAGGTGCGCGGAGACCAGCGCCTCGGCCACCAGCGTCCGGTCGTCGGGGTAGGGCGCGAGCACCCCCGAAAGGAGTGCCCGCGCCTGCCCGGCCGCGGCCAGGGTCACGCCGGGCCGATCAGCCCGGCCGCCGCGACCAGCTCGGTGAGAAGCAGGGCGTTGCCGACGGTGCCCCGGTCGTGGTTGTGGCCGACCGCGACGAGGGAGACCCCCGACTCCAGAGCCTCGTGGGTGCGGATCCGGCCGACGCTGACGGTACGGCCGCCGCCCGCGTCCCGGTCCAGGAACGGCTGGGGGCGGTCGGGCTCGTCGCGGACCGCGATCAGCCTGCCGGGGGCGGAGGGCAGCTTGTACTCGGCGGCGTTCCCGGCGAAGGAGCCGAGAACCTCGGCGATCTCCGCGGCGGACGCGGTGGCGCCCAGGCCCGCCGAGAGGACCGCGGTGTGACCGTCCCGTACCGGGACGCGGGTGCAGGTCGAGGCCATGGGCGCGCTCCAGGGCACGACGCGGTCGCCCTGCAGGGTGCCGAAGATCTTCGCCAGCTCGGAGTCGAGCTTCTGCTCCTCGTCGGAGATGTACGGGATCAGGTTGTCGATCACCTGGAGCGCGGCCACGCCGCTCTTGCCCGCGCCCGACAGCGCCTGCATGGTCGTGGTCACCAGCGAGCGCACGCCGTAGGCGTCCTGCAGCGGCTTGGCGGCGAGGCCGACGATGACCGCGGTGCAGAGCGGGCTGGCGACGAGGAAGCCCCGGTCGTAGCCACGGGTGGCCGCCTGGCTCTTGACCAGCGCGAGATGCCCGGGGTTGATCTCGGGGACGACCAGCGGGACGTCGTCCTCCAGGCGGAGTCCCCCCGACTCGCTGATCACGCCGAAGCCCAAGGCGGCGAGCTGCGGGTCGAGTTCGCGGGCGTGCGGACCCGGCAGGCCGGAAAGCACCAGGCTGACTCCGGCCTCGCGCAGCGCGGGGCCGTCGATGCCGACCAGGCGGACGTCGGCCCACTTCACGGGGAGGGGCTCGTCCAGCAGCCAGCGGTCGGCCACGGCCTCGCCGAGCGTGCGGCCCACGTCGGCGGGGTCGTCGGCGATGATCGCCCGCACGTCGAACCACGGGTGATCGCCGAACAGGCCGAGGCCGCGCTGACCGATATAGGCGAAGGGGGTCTTGCCGGCCACACCGAGGAGGCCAACACCGATCTTGGACATCGAACTGCCTTTCAATAGGGGAATTCAGGAGTGCAGGCGCTGGTTGGCGAACACCCCGGAGTCGAGAGCGAGACGGATGACCACCTCGCGCGCCTTCCGTATGTGCCGCAACTCGATCTCCGCGGCCCGCTTCCCGTCGCGGTCACGCAAGGCGTCGAGAAGCTTGCGATGATCGTCGAGGGGTTCGCCGGGCTCCAGCGGACGCGCCGAGCAGAGCCGGAGGATCCGTTCGAGGTCCTCGAACAGGCTCTCGGTGATGCGGTGCAGCCGGACGTTGCCGGACAGCCGGGCGATCGTGCAGTGGAACAGGTGCGAGGCCGAGAGCACCGAGGAGGAGTCGCCGGCCAGGCCGTACCCGAACTCCGTCTCGTCGGAGAGCTTCTCCAGCTCGGCCGGTGGGGACTGCGCGGCCAGCCTGGCCGCCATCGGGCCGATGGCCTCGCGCAGGTTGAGCAGGTCGATCAGATCCTGCAGGGTGACCGGCGCGACCCGGGTCTGGCTGCGCGGGGAGATCTCCACGAGGTTCTCGTGGGAGAGCCGGTGCAGCGCGTCGCGGACCGGGGTCCGCGAGGTGCCGAACTCCGCGGCCAGGTCACCGATGTCCAGGGGGTGGCCGGGGAGCAGATCACAGACGAGGATGCGGCGGCGCAGGTTGGCGTAGACGCTTTCCCGGAGCCCCGCCGCGCCCCCGTCGCGACGGGCGTCGATCATGCGCTGATCCGGTTCATGCCCCGCCGTGACACCACGTCCTCGGGGCCGGTGCCCATGCCGTCGGCGAACTCGACGTGGTCGTCCCCCGTCACGAACGCCGCGGCGGCGGCCTCGTCGACCCACTCCATGAGCAGGGTGAACTCCTCACCGGTCCAGAACGCCTCGGCCCGGATCGCTCCCGGCTGGCGCAGGATGAGCGGCCGGCCCCGCTCCCGCCAGAACTCCTCCACCCGGGGCCGCCGCTCGGCGGCGATCCGCACGGTGACCGCGCGCACGTGGCCACCGGCGATGATCGGGGGCAGTACGGTGTCGGCCCCCTCCCGCTCGGTGACCCGGACGCCGAGGTCGGCGAAGCTGTTGTTGATGCCGGAGTGGGCCTGGCCGGAGTGGAAGTTGGTGAAATGCTGGGCCGAGTCCCAGAAGGTGACCGTGCGCAGGCGGCCGGGGACCTCGGACTCCAGTACGACGGAGCCGCGCCAGCCGGGCCGGCCCGACGGGCCCGCCGTACCCTCCGCCCCGAAGTAGCCGACCACCTCGGCGCGCTTGCCGGCGTCGAACTCCAGCGTGCTGTAACGCGCGTACATCAAAGGACCTCGCTCTGAATCGGGGTCACTGGCGTGACCAGGGGACAAGACGGCGTTCGAGCAAGGCGACCAGCAGCCCGGCCAGGTAGCCGAGCAGAGAGATCGTCACGATGCCGACGTACATCTTGGCGACGGAGAGGGTGCCCCAGGCACTCCAGATCAGGTAGCCGATGCCGGTGCGGGACCCGACGAACTCCGAGGCCGCGATGATCACGAAGGCGCCGCCCACGGAGAGCTTGAGACCGGTGAAGATGCTGGGGAGCGCGGCGGGGAGCGCCACGGTGGTCCAGGTCCGCCACCTGCTCGCGCCGCTGCTCTTGGCGACGTCGAAGTAGATCGGCTGGATCTGGAGCACGCCGCCCATCGTGTTGTAGAAGACGTAGAAGAAGACGCCGATGGCGACGATCACCCACTTGCTCGCCTCGCCGAGGCCGAAGATGAGCAGCAGCAGGGGAAGAATCGCGATCTTGGGGATCGGCAGGAGGCTGGCGAAGATCGGCCCGAACAGCGCGCGGAGCAGGGGAACCGCGCCGAGGGCGATGCCGAGCAGGAGACCGGGCACCGCGCCGAGCAGCAGGCCCACGCCCACGCGGCTCAGCGTGGCGAGCGCGTGGCTCTGGAGCGTTCCCGCCGCCACGAGGTCGGCGAAGGTGCCGACGATCGAGGTCGGCGGCGGGAAGAACCGGGCGTCCAGCATGCCGGACCGGCTCGCGACCTCCCAGATGAGCAGCAGCAGGATCGGGGTGAAGGGCCCGGCGATCCTGGCGACCCGCCCGGACCGCTCGCTCCGCAGCCGACCCACCAGAAGCTCCCGCGAAGGCGACGTGCTCACCATGCCCTCACCTCCGAGGGGGTGGGGACGTCCTGGTCCGGGGATGCGCTCGACGGAGTGTCCGGGGGGACATCCGCGGGGTCGTCCGGGGAGGCGGAGGCGGCCCCCTGGCGCAGCAGCCGCCAGAGTTCGTAGGTGATCTCGCCGTAGCGGGGGTCCCTGCGCAGCTCCAGGATGTCGCGCGGGCGTCCGAACGGCACGGGCACGTCGGCCAGGATCCTGCCCGGCCGGGCGGACATGACCAGCACCCGGTCGGCGAGGGTCAGCGCCTCGTCGACGCTGTGGGTGATGAACACGACGCTCTTGCCGCTGTCCTGCCAGATGCGCAGCAGCTCCTGCTGGAGGACCAGCCTGGTCTGCTCGTCCAGGGCCCCGAACGGCTCGTCCATCAGCAGGATCTCGCCGTCGTCGGCCAGCGCCCTGGCGACGGAGGTGCGCTGGCGCATCCCGCCGGAGAGCTGGTGCGGGTAGGCGCCGCGGAAGTCGGTGAGGCCGGTGAGCTCCAGCAGCGGGGCGACCAGCCGCCGCCGCTCGGCCCGGCCGGCCCCGCGGACCTTCAGCGGGTAGCCGACGTTCTCCTCCACGCTGAGCCAGGGGAACACGCCGTGTTCCTGGAAGACGACCGAGGTGTGGCCGTCCACCTCGACCTCGCCGAGGTCCTGGCGGTCGAGACCGGCGAGGATCCGCAGCAGGGTGCTCTTCCCGCATCCCGAGGGACCCAGGAGGCACACGAACTCGCCCTGGCCGACGGAGAAGGAGACGTCCTCGACCGCGATCACCGTCTGGTCCCGCCGGACGTCGTGGAAGCCCTTCCAGACGCCCCGGAGGTCGATGGGGGGAGCGCTCACGGTCGTCAATTCTTCGCGGCCGCGAGTGCGCGGTCCAGCAGGTCCTGACGGAAGACGGACTTGACGTCCGCCGTTCCCTTGTACTCCAGGTCACCCTGCTTGGCGAAGAACTCCTCCTGCTTGGCGACCGAGGACCAGTCGATCGCGCCGGTCGGGTCGTTCTCGGTGAGGCCGATGCGGTCGATCGTCTCGACGGGCAGGTCGGTGTACTTGGCGATGATGGCCTTGTTCGCCGCGTCCTTCCAGCCGCCCTTGGCGAGCTCGTCGGCGGCCTTGAGGTAGGCGGTCAGGAACTTGACGACGGCGTCCTCGTTCTTGGACACGAAGTCGGTGTTGAACACGATGGCGCCGAGCTCGGTGCCCGCGGCGTGGTGCTCGACCAGCCGGGTGGCGATCTTCTTGTCCTCCAGGGCGGTGGAGAGCGGCTCGATCGTCCAGGCGGCGTCGATGGCGCCGTTGGCCAGCGCGGCGCCGACGTCGGGCGGGCTGACGTTGGCCAGCTCCACGTCCTTGAGGGTCAGGCCCCCGGTGGCCAGGGCGAGCGCCACGGAGTAGGCGCCGAAGCCGCCGGGGCCGGGGACGCCGACCTTCTTGCCCTTCAGCCCGGCCACCGAGGTGATGCCGGAGTCGACCCCGACCATGAACGGCGACGGGTCACGGCCCTCGGTCGGGACGCGGGAGACGCTGGCCAGGACGGAGAGCGAGGCGCCCGTCTTCACCGCGTTGAACAGGCCGGCACCCCAGGAGGCGCCGCCCGAGGTGACGTTGCCCGCGCTGACCAGCTGGAACGTCTCGCCGGACGAACCGCCCTTGGGCTCCAGCTTGACCTTGACGCCCTGCTTGTCGAAGTAGCCCTTGTCCTCGGCGAGGAAGAACGCGCCGTAGTCGGCGTACGGGGAGTACAGGAAGGTGATCTCGGGACCCTCCGCGGCGCTCGCGCCGGGCTTCGGTTCCGCTTCGGTACCACAGGCGGCGAGCAGGGCGACTGCCAGTCCGGCAGCGCTGATCAACAACATTGGGCGCCTCACGGCACCTCCTAATGATTTACCACCAAAACGGCGGGAAATGTGTTAAAAGCACCATAGACTTCTGATGCATCAGGTTGCAACTACAGATACATATGAGAGGTATCGCTTGTCTATACTTTCCGTACCTTCTGTACCTGGAAATCTCATCCAGGAGGCCTCGGAGGTCCACGAACTCGTCATCGGACTCCGCCGCGCCGTACACCGGCGGCCCGAGGTCGGCCTGACGCTGCCCGCCACCCAGGCGGCCGTGCTGCAGGCCCTGGCCCCGCTCGGCCTGACCACCACGACCGGACGTTCATGCAGTTCGGTGGTGGTGCGGATCGAGGGGGCACTGCCCGGCCCCACCACACTGCTCCGCGCGGACATGGACGCCCTGCCGATCACCGAGCGGTCGGGCGAGCCGTACGCGAGCACCGTGCCCGGGGCCATGCACGCCTGCGGCCACGACGCGCACACCGCGATGCTGGCAGGAGCGGCGCACGTTCTCGCCCGGCGGCGCGAGCGGCTCGCCGGCACGGCGGTGCTCGTCTTCCAGCCGGGTGAGGAGGGGTACGGCGGCTGCCTGGCCATGCTCGGCGAGGGGCTGCTCAACGACCACTCCCCCGACCGGGCGTTCGCCCTCCACCAGTCGCCCACCCTGGCCTCCGGTCACGTGGCCTGCCGCCCCGGGCGGCTGCTCGCCTCCAGCGACCGGTTCACGGTCACCGTCACGGGGCGAGGCGGGCACGCCTCCCGCCCCCACGAGGCCGACGACGTCCTGGGCGCGGCCACCGCCTTCGTGCAGACGCTCCACGCGCGCGTCACCCGGGCGGCCGACCCCGCCCACCCCTGGCAGGTCGCGGTGAGCACCTGTCACGCGGGCACGGCACCCGGGGTCGTCGCCGACCGGGCCGTGCTGGAGGGCGGCGTCCGCGCGATGGACGCGACCGGCCGCGAACGCGCCATGGCCCTCGTCCGGCACGTCGCCGAGGGGGTCGCCTCGGCCCACGGCTGCGCCGCGGACGTCACGTGGTCACCGGTCGCCCCGCCCACGGTGAACGACCCGGCCCAGACCTCCTTCGCCCTCGGGACGGCCACCGCGCTGATCGGCGCCGACCGGGTCCACACGCTGGAGCGTCCCGCCTTCGCCTCCGAGGACTTCGGCCACATCCTGGCGAAGGTCCCCGGAGCCCTGCTCCAGCTCGGCACCCGCCCGCCGGGCGCGGAGACCCCCGCCCCCAACCACTCGGCGCTGATGCGCCTGGACGAGGACGCCCTGACCGCCGGGGTGGCCCTCTACGCCGCGCTCGCCCTGGCCTGAGACCTTACGAACGACCGGGAAAAGCAGTGGCAAAGGACGGGGGAAGCACCAGCACTTGACCGTTTCGTCGATATGAGTCGGGTATAGCCGTCCTGCACCGGGGCATCCCGGTCCCGGCGTTCCCACGGGAGGACTCATGACCGGCGACCACCGCACGGAGAAGGATCGGCAACTGGACGAGGCCCGCGTCGACTACGAGGACACCGTCCTGACCACCGACCAGGGCGTCCAGGTGGACGACACCGACAACTCGCTCAAGGCGGGCGAACGCGGTCCGACGCTGATGGAGGACTTCCACTTCCGGGAGAAGCTCACCCACTTCGACCACGAGCGGATTCCCGAGCGGGTGGTGCACGCCCGCGGCGCGGGGGCCTACGGTTACTTCGAGGCCTACGACGACTCGCTGGCCGCCTTCACCACCGCCGGCTTCCTCACCTCACCGAGCCCGCGGACCCCCGTGTTCGTCCGCTTCTCCACCGTGGCCGGATCGCGCGGGTCGGCGGACACCGTGCGGGACGTGCGCGGCTTCGCCGTCAAGTTCTACACCCGGCAGGGCAACTTCGACCTCGTCGGCAACAACATGCCGGTCTTCTTCATCCAGGACGGCGTCAAGTTCCCCGACTTCGTGCACGCGGTGAAACCCGAGCCGCAGAACGAGATCCCGCAGGCGTCGTCGGCGCACGACACGCTGTGGGACTTCGTGCACCTCCAGCCGGAGACCACCCACATGATGATGTGGCTGATGTCGGACCGGGCGCTGCCGCGCAGCTACCGGACGATGCAGGGTTTCGGCGTGCACACCTTCCGCCTCGTCGACGCCTCCGGCCGGGGCACCTTCGTGAAGTTCCACTGGAAGCCGAGGCTCGGGGTGCACTCGCTGGTCTGGGACGAGACCCAGAAGATCGCCGGCAGGGATCCCGACTTCAACCGGAGGGACCTGTGGGAGGCGATCGCCAACGGTGACCTCCCCGAGTGGGAGCTGGGCGTCCAGCTGGTGGCCGAGGAGGACGAGCACGCCTTCGACTTCGACCTCCTGGACGCCACGAAGATCATCCCTGAGGAGGAGGTGCCGGTGCGCCCGGTCGGGCGCCTGGTCCTCGACCGCAACCCCGACAACTTCTTCGCCGAGACCGAGCAGGTCGCCTTCCATCTGGGCAACGTCGTACCGGGCATCGACTTCACCAACGACCCGCTGCTCCAGGCCCGGCTGTTCTCCTATCTCGACACCCAGCTGATCAGGCTCGGCGGCCCCAACTTCGCCCAGATCCCGGTGAACCGCCCGGTGACCGGAGTGCACAACAACCAGCGCGACGGCTACCACCAGTCGGTCATCCCGTGCGGCCGGGCGAGCTACCACCCCAGCTCACTCGGCGGCGGCTACCCCGTGGTCGGCGGCGAGAACGCCTACCGGCACCACCAGGAGCGGGTGGACGGCGGGAAGATCCGCAGGCGCAGCGAGAGCTTCGCCGACCACTACGGCCAGGCCACCCTGTTCTGGAACAGCATGGCCGACTGGGAGAAGGAGCACATCGTCGCCGCCTTCCGCTTCGAACTCGGCAAGGTCGAGCACGCCCACATCCGCGAAGGCGTGGTCCGCAACCTCAACAACGTCGACCACGACCTGGCCGTGCTGGTCGCCGAGGGCATCGGGGCCGAGCCGCCGCGAGAGGTCACCACGCCCAACCACGGCCGCAGCTCCCCCGCCCTCAGCCAGGACCACGAACCGGTGCGGAGCGTGTCCACCCGGAAGATCGCCGTCCTCGCCGCCGACGGTGTGGACGTCACCCAGGTGGCCGCGGTCTCCGGCGCGCTCACCGGCATGGGGGCGGTGTGCGAGGTGCTCGCCGCGCGGGGTGGCGCCGTACTCGGGGAGAACGGCGATCGGCTGGAGGTGACCCGCCCGCTGACCACCGTGGCCTCGGTGCTGTACGACGCGGTACTGGTTCCCGGTGGGAAGCGGAGCGTCCAGGCGCTGGCCGAGGACGGCGACGCCCTGCACTTCGTCTCCGAGGCGTTCAAACACGGCAAGGCCGTCGGCGCCCTGGGCGCCGGGACGGAGCTGCTGGAGGCCGCGGGGATCGAGTCCGCCTCGCCGCCGGGGGTGGTCACCGACACGGCGGGGGACCTGGAGGACTTCACCTCCGCGTTCGCCGAGGCGGTCGCCGCGCACCGGCACCACGGCCGTCCCACCGGGCGGATACCGGCGTGAGCGTCGCGCCGCCTTCCAGGCAGGGCTCGCCCGGCCCTGTTCACCCGGCCCCGCCCGCCCGGCCCCGGTTCCCGGCCTCGGCTACCTGACCTCGCGCCGCAGCGCCGACATGGCGGCTCTGCGCTCGTCGGGGGTGGTGCCACCCCACACCCCGTACATCTGGTGGGTGTTCAGGGCGTACTCCAGGCAGCGCAACCGGACCGGGCAGCGGCGGCACACGGCCTTGGCCCTCTCGTACTGCGCCCGGCCCGGCCCCTCCGAGGAGACCGGGAAGAAAAGCTCGGGATCCTCGCTGAGACAGGAGGAACGGCGAGACCAGTGGATGATGGGGATGACATTGCCCTGAATAGACATAGGCGGTCCAATAACAACGGTGGAGAAGCTCGACGGTTGGCGACTCGGCTGCTGAATCGGGTGCCCGCGGGAAGCACATTCATACCTTCGCGGGGGAAAAATCAAAGCGCCTTGACCCCGGGTTTTCCCACCGCCCCGGGCACCGGTGAAAACCGGGACCGGACCGGGGACCGCCCTGAACGACGCCCGGTTCTCCGGCCGGCGGACGGCCCCGGGCATCGGCATCGGTCAGATGGGCGCGCCGTCGTCCTCGTCGCCCCGCCTCGGTCCCGGGGTCCCCGTACCGCTCTGCGAGGGGGACGGTGAGACGGTGGGCCGCCCGGGCTCCGGGGTCGCCGGGACCGGCGGCGGGGTCGGCACGAACTCCGTCGCCGGCAACGGCCTCGGCAGCGGCGCCCCGTCCTCCTCCCGGCGCAGCAGCAGCCAGACCATCACCGCCAGCAGCACCAGCAGCACGGTCAGCACGACCCCGGCGACCACCACCGACCGGCGGGTCTCCACGGGCGGCGGGGCCTCCCGGGGTGGCGCGGGCAGCGCCGGCGACCGGTCGTCCGCCCAGTGCGGCTCGAAGTCCGGGCCGTGCCGCTCACCGATCAGCGTGCCACGCACCAGCACCGACTCCAGGAACCGCTCGGCCCCCGCCCTGTCCGGTTCGTACGGCGTGGCCACCCACGGCGCGCTCCCGCCGTCCATGGCCAGCACCTGCGGCGCCGTGTCGGCCACCGCCGCCCGGCCGCGCGCCGCCCTGGTCACCCAGCCCCGCACCCCGGAACGGCTCGCCGCCTCGCGGATCCCGGTGACGAACCGGTCGCGAGCCGCCGGGTCCAGAGCGGCCCCCCTGGTCAGCACCGCGACCGAGACCGCCCGGCCGTCGGAGCCGCACCCGAGGTAGACCAGCCCGGCGGGCCCCACCCTCAGGCGGGCCTGCAGGACGAAGGGCCCCAACCGGGGCGGGTCACCGTACTGGAGCGGACTGGCCACGCCTGCCATGAAAGCACACGGCGGCGGGCACGCCCCGCCCATCCGGGTGCGGGTGGGCGCCGACTGTGGGTACCAACACCAGGTGGACATCCGACAGCCGCGCGACCCGGCGTTTCATTTGGTGGAATATCGACGTGACCTCCTCTCCGCGGCCGGAGCCCGGGGTCTCCACGCTGGAGGAATGCGATGACCGTCGCCGAAGAGTTGCCGAGCGGGATCGACACCGGACCGCTGCGCGATGCTCTGGCCGAGGTCCGGCGGGTCATCGTGGGCCAGGAGCACATGGTGGAACGGCTGCTCGTGGCGTTACTGGCCCGCGGTCACTGCCTGCTGGAGGGGGTGCCCGGGGTCGCCAAGACCCTGGCCGCCTCCACTCTGGCCACCGTGGTCGGCGGCGACTTCGCCCGCATCCAGTTCACCCCTGACCTGGTGCCCAGCGACATCGTGGGAACCCGGGTCTACCACCCGTCCCGCGAGGCCTTCGACGTCGAGCTCGGCCCGGTGTTCGCCAACTTCCTGCTCGCCGACGAGATCAACCGCGCCCCGGCCAAGGTGCAGTCCGCGCTGCTGGAGGTCATGGCCGAACGCCAGGTGACGCTGGCCGGGCGGACCCACCCGCTGCCGAGGCCGTTCATCGTGCTGGCCACCCAGAACCCGATCGAGTCCGAGGGCGTCTACCCCCTCCCCGAGGTGCAGCGCGACCGCTTCCTGTTCAGGGTCCGCGTCACCCACCCCAACGCCCACGAGGAGCTGGAGATCCTCCACCGGATGAGCGTGACCCCTCCCACCCCCCAGGCGGTGCTCGACCCCGGACGGCTGATCGCGTTACAGGCGGCGGCCGACCGGGTCTCGGTGCACCAGCTCGTCGCCGACTACGTGGTCCGGCTGGTGATGGCCACCCGCTCCCCCGCCGAGTACGGCCTGCCCGAGCTGGCGGAGAACATCGAGATCGGGGTCAGTCCCCGCGCCACCCTCGGCCTGGTCGCCGCCGGACGGGGACTGGCCCTGCTGCGGGGCCGCGACTACCTGCTCCCCGACGACGTCCGCGACGTGGCCGTGGACGTGATGTCCCACCGGCTGATGCTCACCTTCGACGCGCTGGCCGACGGAGTGGACCCCGAGGACGTGGTCAGGCAGGTGCTGACCGCCGTACCCCCGCCCCTGGTGGTGTGGAACCAGGACCCCCGTTGACCGGGGTCGTGAGCGCCTCCGAGCAGGCCCTGCGCCGGCTCGAACTCACCGTCGTCAGGAGGCTGGACGGGCTGCTGCACGGCTCCTACCAGGGGCTGCTCCCCGGCCCCGGCAGCGAGTCCGGTGACAGCAGGGTGTACGTCCCCGGCGAGGACGACATCAGGATGATGGACTGGGCGGTGACCGCCCGCACCACCGTCCCGCACGTGCGGGACCTGATCTCCGACCGGGAGCTGGAGACCTGGGCCCTGGCCGACCTGTCGCCCAGCATGGACTTCGGCACGGCCGGGATGGAGAAGCGGGACCTGGTGGTCGCCGCGATCGGCGCGATCGGGTTTCTCACCAGCCGGATCGGCGACCGTTTCGGCACCTACGTCCTGCACGACGAGTACATCCACCGGATGCCCGCCAGGGGCGGCCGGCCCGCCCTGTACGGCCTGCTGCACTCGCTGATGGACGCTCCCCGGGGCCGCCCCCTCGCCGGCGCCCCCGACCTCGCCGAGGCGATCGAGGCGCTCGCCTCCGCGCGGCGGCGGCGCGGTCTGCGCGTGATCGTCTCCGACTTCCTGGACGCCGGCCCCACCCTGGAGCCGGGCACGGAGCCGCCCTGGGAGCGGCCGATCCGCCGCCTGGCCGCCCGGCACCAGGTGCTGGCGGTCGAGGTGATCGACCCGCGCGAGCTTGACCTGCCGCCGGTCGGACTGGTGACCCTGACCGACCCGGAGTCCGGACGGAGCCGCAGGATCCGCCTCACCGCCAGGGTGTGCGCGGCCTACGCCGAGGCGGCCGCCGCGCAGCGGGCGGCGACCCGGGCGGCGCTGCGCCGCTGCGGGGTAGCCCACCTGGTGCTGCGCACCGACCGCGACTGGGTCGCCGACATCGCGCAGTTCGTGCTGCGGCAGCGGCGTACGGCGCACCTGACACACCGGCACCCGACGTCGGGAAGGATCCGATGACCTTCCTCTCCCCGGCCTGGCTGTGGCTGCTGGTCGCGCTCGCGCTGGTCGTGGCGGGCTATGTGGCCGCCCAGTTCGCCCGGCGGCGCTACGCGGTGCGCTTCACCAATCTGCCGCTGCTGACGCTGGTGGCCCCCTCCGGCCCCGACTGGCGCCGGCACGTCGCCCCCGCGCTGTTCGTGCTGATGATGGGACTGATGATCGTCGGCGCGGCCCGGCCGGCCGACTCGGTACGGGTTCCGCGCGACCGGGCGACCATCATCGTCGCGCTGGACGTCTCGCTGTCGATGGAGGCCGCCGACGTGCAGCCGAACCGGATCGCCGCGGCCAAGGAGGCGGCCCAGAAGTTCGTCGGGGACCTGCCGGAGCGCTTCAACGTCGGGGTGGTCGCCTTCGCCCGCTCCGCCTCCGTGGTGGTCTCCCCGACCACCGACCACCAGGCGGTGATCACCTCGATCGGCAACCTGACCACCCGGGCGGGTACCGCCATCGGCGAGGCGGTGTTCAGCTCGATCGACTCCATCCGCTCGTTCGACCAGCAGGCGGTCACCGATCCGCCCCCCGCCGCGATCGTGCTGCTGTCCGACGGCGACAACACCTCGGGCCGGTCGGTGGCGGAGGCGATCGAGGCGGCGAGGGGCGCGCGCGTGCCGGTCTCCACCATCGCCTACGGCACCCAGGACGGCACCGTCACGATCGACGGCCGCGAGGTGAACGTGCCGGTGAACAAGGTCACTCTGCAGAGCCTGTCGAACGGCACCGGAGCCCGGGCCTACGAGGCGGAGTCGGGCAACCAGCTGCGCGAGGTGTACGAGCAGATCGGCAGCTCGCTCGGCTACCGGACGGTCAGCCAGGAGATCGGCCAGTGGTTCGTCGTGGCGGCGATCGTGGCCGGACTGCTGGTCGCCGCGGCCTCCGGGCTGCTGGGAACTCGGCTGCCCTGACCCGCTCCCGGCCGTTGGTAACGTTCTACGACGTGGCACATTACTTCGAGGAGCGCCCCGAGACCGCCAGCCGTCCCGGTTCGGTCACGCTCGTGCTCCCCGACCTTCATCTGAGGCTGGAGACCGACAGCGGGGTCTTCTCCCCCGAGCGGATCGATCAGGGCACCCGGATCCTGCTGGAGACCGTCCCGGCGCCTCCCGCCGAGGGCGATCTGCTGGACCTGGGCTGCGGTTACGGGCCGATCGCGCTGACCATGGCCTCGCGCGCGCCCCGGGCGACGGTCTGGGCGGTGGACGTCAACCGGCGGTCGGTGGAACTCTGTGCCAGAAACGCGCGGGCCGCCGCCCTTGACAAAGTAAGGTCGATGCATGTCGACGAGGTGCCGCCGGAGGTCCGCTACGCGGCGATCTGGTCCAACCCGGCGATCCGCATCGGCAAGGCCGCCATGCACGAGATGCTCTCCCGCTGGCTGTCCCGGCTCACCCCGGACGGCACGGCCTACCTGGTGGTCCAGAAGCACCTGGGCTCCGACTCCCTGCAGCGCTGGCTGAACGAACAGGGCTGGCCGGCCACCCGCCTCGCCTCCCGGTCCTCCTACCGGGTCCTCCAGGTCGGGGCCAGGACCGCGGACCCGGAGCGGTGAGAACGGCCCGGCACGGCGAGACCCCCGGCGGAGACCACGGGCACACGACGACTCCGCCACCCACGCGGCACGGCCCCGGGAACCCGGGACGGGCGAGGAACGACCAAGGAACGGTGAACGACCGATGACCGCGAACCCCCGCAGGCAGCTGCGGCCGACCGACGTCAAGCGGCTCAACCGCACCTGGCGCAGGAACACCGAGGGACGGCTCGCCCTGATCCTGGAGTCGGTGACCGGCCCCTTCAACATCGGATCCATCTTCCGCACCGCCGCGGCCTTCGGCGTGGAGCGGATCTGGCTGGCGGGCAACGCCACCCTCCCGACCAACCCCAAGGCGCAGAAGACCGCGCTGGGCACCGACCGGCTGGTGGCCTGGGAGGAGCCGGTTCCCGCGCTGGACGCGGTCCGGGCCGCCAGGGCGAAAGGGTTCACCGTGATCGCGGTGGAGCTGACCGGAGACGCGGTCCCGCTGCACGAGGCGAGGCTCGGCGGCGACGTGTGCCTGGTGGTGGGCAGCGAGGATCACGGCTGCTCCCCCGCCCTGCTGGAGGCCGCCGACGGGGTCTGCTACATCCCGCAGGTCGGGCGGGTGGGCTCGTTCAACGTGGCGGTCGCCACGGCGATCGCGGTGGCCGAGGCCCGCCGCCGGGAGTGGGCCGGCAAGGAGCCGCCCGGCGAGCACGAGGACTGAGTGCCCCGGCTTCGGGCTTCGGGCTTCGGGCTGCCAAGCCGAGCACGGAGAGCCGGGGCCGGGCGGGCCCGTGACCCAACCGTTCACCGGCCCGCGGTGACGTACCGCGTCCGTACCGGGCATACTCCTGCACGTGTCGCGCCGTTACGCCTTCCTCGACCATCCCGGCCCGCTCGCCTTCGCCCACCGGGGCGGGGCCGCCGAGGGCCGGGAGAACACCCATGCCGCGTTCGCCCGTGCCGTGGAGCTCGGATACACGTACCTGGAGACCGACGCGCACGCCACCTCCGACGGGGTGTTACTGGCCTTCCACGACCACACCCTGGACCGGGTGACCGACCGGCGCGGCCGGATCGCCGACCTGCCGTACCGCCTGGTGCGTGAGGCGCGGATCGACGGGGTGGACGAGATCCCGGTCCTGGACGACCTGCTGGGCTCCTGGCCCCGGGCGCGCTTCAACATCGACGTCAAGGAGTCCGCGGCCATCGGGCCGCTGGCCGAGACGATCAGGCGGACCAACTCCTACGACCGGATCTGCCTCACCTCCTTCTCCGACGAACGGCTGGCCCGCGCCCGCGCGGCGGTCGGCCGCCAGGTGTGCTCCTCGCTCGGGCCACGCGGGGTCGCGGCCCTGCGCGCCGCGGCGACCACCTCCGGCTACGGCCGCCTGCTCACCCGGCTGGCCCGCGCCGGGGTGCCGTGCGCGCAGGTGCCGGTGGGCTTCCGCCACCTGCGGATCACCACCCCCGCGCTGATCCGCACGGCACACGCCCTCGGCATGCAGATCCACGTGTGGACGGTCAACGACACCCGGGAGATGGGGCGTCTGCTCGACTTCGGCGTGGACGGGGTGATGACCGACAACATCTCCGGCCTCCGTCAGGTGCTGGAGGCACGCGGCCAGTGGCACCCCGGCCGGCTCGCCGCGTGAGCCGCCCCCCTCCGACCTCCCCCCTCCCCCATCGAACCGAGGATCCCCCATGGCCACCCAGCAGGTCGTCCCGGACTCCCTTCCGGACCGCCGCCGCGAGCAGCGCGGCTGGTACTTCTACGACTGGGCCAACTCCGCCTTCCCCACCACCGTTCTGACGGTCTTCCTCGGCCCCTACCTGACGACGATCGCCGAGACCGCGGCCCGGGGCCGCCCATACGTGGACGTCCTCTGGTTCGACGTGCGGCCCAGCGCCTACTACTCCTTCGTGGTGGGCGCCGCGGCCGTCCTGCAGATCGTGCTGATGCCCGTCGCCGGAGCCCTGGCCGACCACACCGGCCGTAAGAAGGAGCTCATGGGCGTGTTCGCCTACCTCGGCGCCGGGGCCACGGTCTGTTTCTGGTTCGTCTCCGACGGGCGCTATCTGCTGGGCGGGGCGCTGTTCCTGATCGCCAACCTCGGATTCGCCGCCGCGTTCGTCATCTACAACTCGTTCCTGCCCGACATCTCCACGGCGGACGAGCGCGACGGCGTCTCCGCCCGGGGCTGGGGGTTCGGCTACCTGGGCGGCGGCCTGCTGCTCGCCGTACACCTCGCCCTCTTCCTCGGCCACGAGTCCCTCGGCGTCTCCGAGGGCGAGGCGGTACGCATCTCCCTGTCCTCGGCCGGTCTGTGGTGGGCCGGGTTCACCATCGTGCCGATGCTGCGGCTGCGCAACCGGCACATCCTCACCGCGGGCGCCGGGAGCGTCGGCCGGGCCGTGACCGGAAGCTTCGGGCAGCTGGGCCGTACCGTGCGGGAGCTGCGCCGCTATCCGCTGACCCTGGCGTTCCTGGTCGCCTACCTGATCTACAACGACGGCGTGCAGACGGTCATCTCGTTCTCGGCCACCTACGCCGACAAGGAGCTCGGGCTGGGCCAGACCGTGCGCATCGGGGCGATCCTGATGGTGCAGTTCGTCGCCTTCGGCGGCGCCCTGCTGCTCGGCCGGCTCGCCGCCTCCTACGGGGCGAAACGCGTGGTGATGGTCGCGCTGGTGGGCTGGGTGGCCGTGGTGGGCGTGGCCTACTTCCTGCCCAGGGGGGCGGCGCTGCCGTTCTTCGCGCTCGGGTTCGCCATCGCGATCGTGATGGGCGGCACCCAGGCCCTGTCGCGGTCGCTGTTCTCCCACCTGATCCCGGCGGGCAAGGAGGCGGAGTACTACAGCCTGTACGAGATCAGCGACAAGGGCTCGACGTTCCTCGGCTCGTTCGTCCTGGGCGTGGCGCTGCAGATGACCGACAGTTACCGGCTCGGCATCGTCTCGCTGGTGGTCTTTTTCCTGCTCGGGCTCGTCGCGCTGGGCGCGATCAATCTTCCCAGGGCCGTCCGGGCCGCGGGCAACCCGGTGCCCGAGCGCATCTGAGCGTCCTCCGGCCGGGGCCCACAGCAGACCGGGTCAAGAACACGCGATTGGATCACCCCGTGTGTGGGAATCCACACACGGTATCAAGCGTTGTACGCCGTGGGAGACAGACCCCTCACGACGGGGCCCTCAGGAGGCATTGAGACATGGGCGAGCGTGCGCTACGCGGTACCCGACTCGGCGCGACCAGCTACGAGAACGACCGCAACACCGATCTGGCCCCGCGCCAGGAGGTGTCCTACACCTGCCCGAAGGGCCATCGATTCGACGTTCCGCTTGCCGCCGAGGCTGAGATCCCGGCGACCTGGGAGTGTCGCATGTGCGGCGCGACCGCCCTGCGGGTGGACGGTGAGCTGCCGGAGACCAAGAAGGCCAAGCCCCCACGGACACACTGGGACATGCTGCTGGAGCGCCGCACGATCGAGGACCTGGAGGAGGTGCTCAACGAGCGTCTGGCGATCCTGCGCGCCCAGCGCCGCAAGAGCGCCTGACCGCTTGGCGGGACACGGACCCTCGGCGCCCGAAAAGGGCACCGGGGGTCCAGGCCGTCCGCACCCCGGCGACCTCCCTCCGCGCACCCCTCCGGCGACTTCCTCCCATCCCTCCCACGCCTCTCAGCGGCCGGTGACCGGCCCCGTCACCGCCGGCGCCGATCCGGTCCAGCCCATCTGGGCCGAGAGCCTTCCCGCCGACTCCAGCAGCGCCTCGGCACACGACTCGACCTCCTCGCGGAACCGCTCCAGCGGCCCGCAGACGCTGACCACCGCGACCGGGCGGCCGTGGTGGTCGAGCACGGGCGCGGCCACCGACGCCGCCCCCGCCATCCGCTCGGCGAAGGACTGCGCCCAGCCTCGGGTACGGATCAACGTGAGCTCCTCGCGCAGCCCGGGCACGTCCACCACGGTCTTGTCGGTGAGCGACTCCAGCGGGGCACGCGCCAGATAGCTCTCGATCTCCCCCTCGGAGAGGAAGGCCAGGAACGCCTTGGACGAGCCGCCCGCGTGCAGCGGGTACGGCACGCCGAGACTGACGCTCATGATGACCTCGCGGGCCGGGGTGACCTGGTCCACGTAGACCCGGTTCCACCCGGTCCGCGTCGACAGGGTGGCCGTCTCGCCGGTGCGCTCCGACAACGTCACCAGCTCGGGCGCGGCGATGCGCCTGACGTCGAGCCGGTCCAGGTAGGCCAGGCCCAGCCGCATGGCTCCGACGCCCAGGGAGTAGCGCCGGGTGCTCTCGTCAAGCTCGATGAGACCGCGGACCCGCAGCGAGGCCAGGATCCGGTGCACGGCGGCCTTGGAGATCCCGAGCGCCTGGGCGATCTCGGTCACCCCGAGCGTCATCGCCGGGGTCTCGGTAAAGCGCATGAGCACGTCGACGGCTCGCTCGACCGTGGCGACGGCCTGGCCGGTGCCGGCCTCCCGCGCGGGCGTCCCGCCGGGCTCGCCCGTCACGGCACTGTTGTTTCTCAACGGCACGTGTCCTCCAGAAGCAGGGTGCAGGTGTAACCCCTCCATCCTCTCGCCTGTACGCCACCGCACCGGGATGTCCGCACCCGTCCGAGGGTGAGAGGACCGCGCCGTGACCGGTACGCCGCCGGCGAGGTGCCCGGTCCCGGACGCGGCCCCGCGGTGGATCCGGGAAGCGCCGTCCGGCCTCCGCATCCTCCGCCCGCGCCGATACTGAGACCGTGCTGAGCAGTCAACGCCTCCGGGTGCTCCGGGAGGTCTTCAGAACGGGAAGCATCGCGGGGGCCGCGCGCGTCCTGCGGCTCTCGCCGTCCGCCGTGTCCCACCAGCTGTCCAAGCTGGAGGAGGAGGCCGGCGTGGGCCTGGTCGAGCGGGGTGCGCAGAGCCTGCGGCTGACCGCCGCGGGGCGGCGGCTCGCGAGGAGGGCGCAGGAGGTCCTGGACATCATCGAGGCCGCGGAGAAGGACCTGCTCGCGCAGGCCCGGGCCGACGCCGGGCAGCTGCGGATCGGGTTCTTCGCCTCCGCGGGATACCGGCTGCTGCCGCTGGCGCTGTCGACCTTCACCGCCCGCCACCCCGCCGTGGACCTCGACCTGGTGCTCGGTCAGCCGCACGAGCTCCTGCCCGACCTGGAGCGCGGCGCCCTCGACGTGCTGGTGGTCTTCGAGCACGCGCTCGACCCCTGGAAGCCGCCGGACGGGGTGGAGGTCACCCACCTGTTCGACGAACCGCAGCTTCTCGTGGTGCCGCCGGGCCACCCGGCGGGGCAGCGATCCCGGGTGCGCCTCGCCGACCTGGCCGAGGAGCCGTGGATCACCACGTTCGGCACCGACACCCCGGTCTCGGTGCTGGAACGGGCCAGCGCGCTGGAGGGGTTCAGCCCGACGATCCGCTGCCGCAGCGACCACTACGAGGTGACGCTGGGGCTGGTCAGGGCCGGGCTGGGCGTGGCCCTGGTGCCCAGTCTGGGCGCGCAGGGCGCGACCGGCATCCAGGTGTGCCGGTTGGACGGTCCCCGGCTCTACCGCAGGATCGGCGCCGCCACCCGGCCGACCAACCCCAACCCGGCGCTGCGCTCCTTCATCGACTACCTGCGCGACGCCTCGGCCCAGATCCGCAACGCGCTCCGCTGAGAGTCCCCGGCCCCACCCGTTCCCGGCCGCCCCCGGCCGTCCGGGAACGGGTGGGCGGGCTAGAGACCGGGCTCCCGCGGGGAGGCGCCGCCGCCGGAGGCGCCGGGCACCGGGTTCGCCAGGCGGCCGATGGCCAGGCCCGCCCGCCGGACCCGTCCCACCAGGGCGTGCTCGTCCCCGGCGGGGCCGTTGGCCAGCACGGCGTAGCCGATCCGGCGTCCCCGGCCGATCATCACCCCCACGTCGGCCCGCACGCCGGCGTCGGTGCCGGTCTTGTTGGCCACCCAGACCATTCCGGAGGGAACCGAGGCGGGGATCTCCCGGTCCTCGGCCTCGTGCGCCAGCAGCGCGGGGACCAGGCTCCGGTCTCCGTTGTGCGCCATCCAGCGCAGCATGATCCTGGTCCACTCCAGCCGCCCGTCGAGCCCTGCCGCGAACCGGGCGAGTTCGCCGGCCGTCCCCACGGCGAAGGTCGGCGGGTGCGACGGCAGCCTCGGCTCGCGGATCCGGTCGAGGATCCGCGTGCGGACGAGGCCGAGTCCGGCCGCGACCTCGGCCACCCGGTCCAGGCCGATCCGCCGGATCAGCGCGTTGGTGGCGGTGTTGTCGCTCACCGACGCGGTGAGCACCGCCAGGTCCCCGATCGGCCAGCGGCGGCCGGACAGGACGCCGAGGAGCCCGGACCCGCCGCAGCGGTCGTCGTCGGCCAGGTCCACGGTCTCGGCGGGGTCGAGCCTCCCCGAGGCGATCCCCTGAGCCACCGCGGCGAGCAGCAGCAGCTTGCCGGTGCTGGCGAGGATCAGCTCGGTGTCCTCGTGCAGGGAGATCAGCCCCGGCACGGACACGGCCAGGGTGACCGGCCCGCCCTCGTCCAGCGCACCGGGGCCGCTCACGGCGTCCTCCTTCCGGTCATGGGGCCGGCCCGGGGCCCCGCTCATGTGGCGAGCACCGATCCGGGCTTGGCGCCGGTCCCGGCGCCGTCGCGGACCACGGTCTGCCCGGCGACGATCACCGAGTGGATCCCGGACGGCGGGACCAGCGGGTCGGCGAAGGTGGCGCCGTCGGCGATCGAGGAGGGGTCGAAGACGACCAGGTCGGCGTGGGCGCCGTCGGCGATCACACCGCGCCCCGCCAGCCCGAACCTGGCCGCGGCCATGCCGGTCATCTTGTGCACCGCCGTCTCCAGGCCGAGCAGCCCCAGTTCCCTGACGTAGTGTCCGAGCACGCGCGGGAACGTTCCCGCCCAGCGGGGGTGGGGGCGTCCGCCCGGCTTGGGCACGCCGTCGGAGCCGATCATCGAGTACGGCGCGGCCAGTACCCGCCGCACATCGTCCTCGATCATGGAATGGCTGATGATCGTAACCTCGCCCTGCTCGGCGACGAGCAGGGCGGCGGCCACGTCGAGGGGGTCCTGACCGCGGGTGGCGGCCAGCTCGGCGATCGTGAGCCCCTCCGTGTCGGAGTGGCGTGGCGCACAGGCGATCGAGATGCGATCCCAGCCGCCGTTGCCGACGGTGTTCTCCCAGCCGGGGACGCCTTCGGCGATGGCCAGGCGCATCAGGTCGCGCTGGCCGGGATCGGCCAGGCGTGCCGTCAGCGCGGAGATCCCGCCTTCGGAGGCCCAGGGTGGGAGCATCGCGCCCAGCGCCGTGCTTCCCGCAGTATAGGGATAGACGTCACAGGTGACATCCATTCCTCCCGCGCGCAGGGCGGCGATCCTGGGCAGGGTGCGCTCGGTGCGCCCCCAGGCGTACTTGCCCGCGGTCTTGTGGTGGGAGACGTGCAGCGGGGCGCCGCTTCTGGCGGCGATCTCCACGGCCTCCTCAAGCGCCTCCTCCACCCTCGACATCTCGTCCCGCAGGTGGGTGACGTACGGCTTGCCGTACCGGGCGGCGACGGCCGCCAGCGCGACCACCTCGTCCGTGCCCGCGTACGTGCCGGGGGTGTAGATCAGGCCGGTGGACAGCCCGGCGGCGCCCAAGGCCAGCGCCCGGTCGAGCAGCAGGCACATGGTCTCCAGCTCGGCGGGAGTGGCCGGCCGGTCGACGGGGCCCATCACCCCGCCGCGGAGCGTGCCGTGCCCGACGAGGGAGGTGAGGTGGTTGGCCCGGGGCACGGCGGCGTGCGCGGCGGCGAACTCGGCGAAGCCCTCGTACATCCCGACGTCGCCGCCGAAGTGGACGCGGGTCTCCCCGCGCATCGCGGCCAGCCGTTCCGGCAGCGCCGGGAAGAGGCTGGAGCCGCAGTTGCCGGAGATCTCGGTCGTCACCCCCTGCAGGACGGAGGCCAGGACCATCTCGCGGCCAAGCTCCCCGTCGATCAGGGTGACGCCGTCGGAGTGGGTGTGCACGTCGATGAAGCCCGGGGTGACGGCGAGGCCGGTCACGTCCACGGTCTCCCGCGCGATGGCCGGGGTGCCCGGCGGCAGCAGGGTGAGGCGGCCCGAGGTCACGCCGACGTCGGCGTGGCGGGCGGCGTCGGGCGCCGCCGTTCCGTCGACCACCAGGCCGCCGCGGAGCAGCAGGTCGAAGTGGGTCACAGCACCTGCCCGAGGAAGGCGCGGAAGCGTTCGTGACGCGGGTTGGCGAGCACCTCGCGGGGGTCTCCCCGCTCGACGATCACACCGTCGTCGATGAAGATCAGATCGTCGCCGACCTCGCGGGCGAACCCCATCTCGTGGGTCACCACCATCATCGTCATGCCGCTGGCGGCCAGGTCCCGCATGACCGCGAGCACCTCCTGGACCAGTTCGGGGTCGAGGGCGCTGGTCGGCTCGTCGAAGAGCATGAGCTTAGGGTCCATGGCCAGGCTGCGGGCGATCGCCACGCGCTGCTGCTGTCCGCCGGAGAGCTGGGCGGGGTAGTGGTCCGCCCGGTCCGCCAGGTCCACCCGTTCCAGCAGTTCCATGGCCCGCTTCCTGGCGGCCCCCCTGGAGACGCCCTTGACGACCGTCGGGCCCTCCATGACGTTCTCCAGCGCGGTGCGGTGCGGGAACAGGTGGAAGCGCTGGAACACCATGCCGATGTCCTGCCGCTGGGCGCAGAGCTGGGCGGGGCGCAGGTGGTGGAGGCGGTCTCCCCGCTCGGTGTAGCCGATCAGGTCGCCGTCCACCCAGATGCGGCCGGAGTCGATGGTCTCCAGCCGGTTGACGCAGCGCAGCAGTGTCGACTTGCCGGACCCGGAGGGTCCGACCACGCAGACCACGCCGCCCACGGGCACGTCCAGGCTGATGCCCTTGAGCACCTCGACGGAGCCGAAGCTCTTGCGCACCGAGCGGATCTTCACCATCGGTTCGACCATCACGCGCTCCTCCTGCCGAACGGCCGCAGGTTGCGGCGGACCCTGACCCGCAGTGCCTGGTGGCCGCGCTCGAACCGCTTCTCGACGAAGTGCTGGCCGACGCTCGCGATGGTGGTGAGCACGATGTACCAGACGGAGGCCACGATGAGCAGCGCGATGACCTCGAAGTTGCCGAGGTAGATGCGCTGGGACACGGTCAGCAGTTCGGCCCCGGCGATGACCGAGACCATCGAGGTGGTCTTGAGCATCGAGATGAACTGGTTGCCGGTGGGCGGGATGATCACGCGCATCGCCTGGGGAAGCACCACCCTGCGAAGTACCCGCCGGTGCGACATGCCGAGCGCCTCGGCCGCCTCGCGCTGCCCGGGGTCGACCGAGCGGATGCCCGCCCGGACGATCTCGGCCATGTAGGCGCCCTCGTTGATCGCCAGACCGAGCAGGGCCGCGGTGAAGGGCGTGATCAGCTCGTTGGCCTGCCACTCGATCAGTTTGGGACCGTCGAACGGCACGCCGATGCCGAAGGAGGGGAAGACCAGCCCGATGTTGAACCAGAAGATCAGCTGGACCAGCAGCGGGGTGCCCCGGAAGAACCAGGTGTAGAGGGCCGAGGCCCCCCGCAGCACGGGGCTGCCGGAGAGCTGCATCACCGCGGCGAGGATGCCCAGCGCCAGGCCGATCAGCATCGACAGCACGGTGAGCTGGATCGTGACCCACAGGCCGCCGAGGACCCTGCCGTCGGCCAGGTACTCGGCGATCACGTCCCAGTGCAGGTTCTCGTTGACGACGATCGTGTAGAGCAGCCAGACCAGGGCGAACGCGGCCAGCGCCGCGGCGACCCACCGGCCGGGGCGGGGCGGGCGGAGCGCGTCGATCGGGAGGTGCCGGTCCCCGGCCGTCGCGGGGCCCCCGGCCGCCTCGGGGGTTCTGGTCACTTCCACGGCTTGGTGTTGACCATCACCTCGGGCACGGCGTTGCTCACCACGCCGTACCTGTCCAGGATCGCCTTGTAGCCGCCGTCGGCCAGCAGCTCCTCCATGGCCTTGGCCACGGCGTCGCGCAGCCCGTTGTTGCGACGGTCCACGGCGATGCCCCAGGGGCCGGCGTCGTACTGCTCGGAGAGCACGTCGTACTTGCCGGTCTCCTTGGCGTACATCGCCGCGACGGGCGAGTCCACGATGGTGGCCACCGCGCGCCCGGAGTCGATGCTCAGCAGGCCGGTCGGCGCGTCCTCGCTCTGCATGATCTGCATCTTCTTGGCGCACTTCTCGTCCTGCCGCTGCCCGATGGCGAGGTTCGAGCTGCCCTTGGCGAGCACGACGGTACGGCCGCACAGGTCCTCAAGGGTCTTGACGCCCTCGGGGTTGCCCTTCTTGACCATGATGGCTCCGCCGGCGTTGAAGTAGTCGACGAAGTCGACGGCCGCCCGGCGCTCCTCGGTGTCGCTCATGGAGGACATGACCACATCCCACCGTCCCGCCTGCAGGCCGGGGATCAGTCCGTCGAAGGCCGCGTTGGTCACCGTGGGCTTCAGGCCGAGCTTGGCGGCGATCGCGGCGGCGAGGTCGGGGTCGACGCCGATGAGCTGCTGGGTGCCCTTCTTGTACATCTCCATGGGCGGGTAGCCCTCGGAGGTCGCCATCCGGAGCTCACCCGTCTTGCGCACGGCCTCGGGGACCAGATCCCTGGCGGTCTTGCCGGCCGCCGAGGTGGCGCCCTCGGTCGCCTCGGTCTGCGAGGCCGAGCGCCCGCAGCCACCGGCGAACGCCGAGACGACCAGCGCGGCAGCAATGACCGAATACAGCCTCTTTGTCACTTAAACTCCCCTTTTGCGAATAGTTGAGTTTATGGTGCCGACGGCAGGTAACGGTCCCAATACAGGTGAATGCTTGCGAGCCTCAGCATCGAAATCTTCGATGCTGATACCGGACAAAAGCCGTAAAGCTCTACCTTCGACCCCATGAGCTTGGTCATCGAAAGCGGCTGGCCGCGCACCGCGGCATGGACCGGCGGGGAACTGCGCATCGGCGGGATGGGCGTACGGGAGCTCGCCGCCGAGTTCGGCACCCCCGCCTACATCCTCGACGAGGAGGAGTTCCACGCCCGCTGCGCGGAGTGGCGGGAGGCGCTGCCCGGCGGGGAGGTGCACTACGGCGGCAAGGCGTTCCTCTGCCCCGAGGTCGTGCGCTGGCTGGACACGGCCGGGCTCTGCCTGGACGTGTGCACCGGAGGCGAGCTGGCCGTCGCCGTGGCCGGCGGCATGGACCCCGCCCGGGTGGTCTTCCACGGCAACAACAAGTCCGGCGCCGAGCTGCGGCGCGCCGTCGCCTGGGGGGTCGGCTGCGTGGTCGTGGACTCCTTCGCCGAGATGGAGCGCCTGGCCTTCCTCGCGGGCGAGGCCGGGGTACGGCAGAGCGTGATGATCCGGGTCACCCCCGGCGTGGAGGCGCACACCCACGAGTTCATCGCCACCGGGGGCGACGACTCGAAGTTCGGCTTCTCGCTCGGCGCCGGGCTGGCCGCCGAGGCGGTCCGCCGGGTCCTGGCGGCCCCCTCGCTGGAGCTGACCGGGCTGCACTCCCACATCGGCTCGCAGATCACCGACCTCGGCGGCTTCACGCTGGCCGCCCGCCGGATGGCCGACTTCCTGCTGGGCGTCGAACGCGAGCACGGCGTGAGCATCCCCAAGCTCGACCTGGGCGGAGGCCTGGGCATCGTCTACCGCCCCGGCGACCCGCTCCCCCCGCGCCCCGCCGAGGTGGTCGCGGCGCTGCGCGAGGTCCTCCCCGCCCACCTGCGACTCGCCGTCGAGCCCGGCCGCTCGATCGCCGGGCCCACCACCGTCGCACTGTACGAGGTGGGCACGGTCAAGGAGATCCCCGGCGTCAACACCTACGTCAGCGTGGACGGCGGGATGAGCGACAACCCCCGCCCCGCCATGTACGGCGCCGCCTACACCGCGATCCTGGCCTCCCGCTCCTCATCGGCCCCGCCGCGCGAGGTCACCGTGGTCGGCAAGCACTGCGAGAGCGGCGACGTGCTCGTCCGCGACCTGACGCTGCCCTCCGACGTACGGCCCGGCGACCTGCTCGCCGTACCCGCCTCCGGGGCCTACCAGCGGTCGATGGCAAGCAACTACAACCACGTGACGCGGCCCCCGGTAGTCGCCGTCCGCGACGGCGCGGCCCGGGTGATCGTGCGCCGGGAGACCGAGGAGGACCTGCTGCGTCTCTACACCTGAGCGCACGCCGTACGCCCGAGCACACGCCGGAGGGCACCCGGAGACGCGACGGCACCGGACCACAGGGGGCGGGGGCACGGTGGGCCACCCGGCCCCCGGCACGGACACGGTGACAGGGTCGGAGACAGGAACGGGCAGGCACAGGCAGGCACAGGGATGAAATGGGGCTCCCCATGTTTTTCCCGCATTTTATTGTCCGGCGGCGGCCGAAAGTGTGGACCGTCCGCGAGACACGGAGCATGCTCCTCAGTAACCCCCATCCGAACTGAGGAGCCCTGCCATGCTTCGCAAGACCCACCTGGCCCTGGTCGCGGCGTTCGGCGTCGGCGTGGTCTCCGTCGGCGTCGCCGCGGTGGCCGAGGCGAGGTCGGACCACGACGGACGCCAGGCCCATGCCGTCATCAAGAACGCCGACGGCCGGATCATCGGCCGGCTCCAGGTCGAGCACCGGCGGTACGGCAAGTCCGGCGTCACCGTCACCGTCAGGGGCCTGACCCCCGGTTACCACGGCTTCCACATCCACACCACCGGCGTCTGCGACCCGAGGTCCGTCGACCCGGCCACCGGCAGCCCCTACTTCAGCGCGGGCGGCCACTTCAACCTCGGCACCGGCGGCCACGCCGACCACTCCGGCGACCTGCCCAACCTCCTGGTCGGGGCCGACGGCACCGGCAGCGCCTCCACGGTGACCGACCGCTTCCGGGTCGAACAGCTCTTCGACAGGGACGGCAGCGCCGTCGTCGTACACGCCCTCGCCGACAACCACGCCAGCATCCCCGCCCGCTACACCGGCGCCGGTGGCAGGACCGGCCCCGACGAGGCCACCCTCAAGACCGGCGACTCCGGCGGTCGCGTCGCCTGTGGCGTGATCACCAACCGCTGATCCCCGCCCGGAGCGGTCAGGCGCCGTCCTCCAGGTCCCCCTCCGACGTGAGGTAGACCTCCTGGAGGTCCCGCAGGATGCCGGGGTCGGGGTGCTCCCACATGCCCCGCCCGGCGGCCTCCAGCAGCCGCTCGGCGATGCCGTGCAGCGCCCACGGATTGGACTCGGCGAGGAAGGCCCGGTTCTCCGGGTCCAGCACGTAGACGGCGGCCAGCCTGTCGTACATCCAGTCGGCGACCACGCCGGTGGTGGCGTCGTAGCCGAACAGGTAGTCGACGGTGGCGGCGAGCTCGAAGGCGCCCTTGTAGCCGTGCCTGCGCATGGCGGCCAGCCAGCGCGGGTTGACCACCCGGGCCCGGAAGATCCTGGACGTCTCCTCCGAGAGCGTCCGGGTGCGGACCGCGTCCGGGCGGGTGCTGTCGCCGATGTAGGCGGCCGGAGCCTTGCCGGTGAGCGCGCGGACCGTGGCGATCATGCCGCCGTGGTACTGGAAGTAGTCGTCCGAGTCGGCGATGTCGTGCTCGCGGGTGTCGACGTTCTTGGCCGCGACCGCGATCCGCCGGTAGGCCGTCTCCATGTCCTGGCGGGCCGGGACCCCGTCCAGGCCCCGGCCGTAGGCGAATCCGCCCCACACCGCGTAGACCTCGGCGAGATCGGCGTCGTCGCGCCAGCCACGGCTGTCGATCAGCGGCAGCAGTCCCGCGCCGTAGGCCCCCGGACGTGACCCGAAGATCCGCATGGTGGCCCGGCGCTCGTCGCCGTGGCTCCGGCCGTCCGCCAGGACGTGCGCCCTGACGTAGTTGTCCTCCTCCGGCTCCTCCAGGTGGGCGACCAGGCGTACGGCGTCGTCCAGCATCGCCACGACGTGCGGGAAGGCGTCCCGGAAGAACCCGCTGATCCGGATCGTGACGTCCACCCTGGGGCGCCCGAGCTCCTGGGCCGGGATGGGCTCCAGCCCGGTGACCCGCCGCGACGCCTCGTCCCAGACAGGGCGTACGCCGAGCAGCGCCAGCACCTCGGCGACGTCGTCCCCGGCCGTGCGCATGGCGCTGGTCCCCCAGACCGACAGCCCGACCGAACGCGGCCAGTCCCCGGTGTCGGCGCGGTAGCGCTCCAGCAGGGAGTCGGCCATCGCCTGCCCGGTCTCCCAGGCCAACCGGCTCGGCACGGCCTTGGGGTCGACCGAGTAGAAGTTGCGCCCCGTGGGGAGCACGTTGACCAGGCCGCGCAGCGGCGATCCGCTCGGCCCGGCCGGCACGTAACCGCCGTCGAGGGCGTGCAGGATCGCACCGATCTCGTCGGTGGTGCGGGCCAGCCGGGGCACGATCTCATCGGCCGCGAACCGCAGGATCCGCTCCACCGCCCCGGGGTCGGCCCCGCCGCCGGCCGGGGCTGTGGCCAGGACGGTCCCGGCCGTCTCGGCGGCGGCGGCCGGGTCCCAGCCGCGGCGCTCCATCTCCTCGACCAGCGACCGGGCCAGCGCCTCGGCCTCGTCGGTGCCGGTACGGCCAGCCGTGCCGTCCTCGCTCAGCCCCAGGGCCTCGCGCAGTCCCGGGAGCGCCTGGCCGCCGGCCCAGATCTGGCGGGCACGGAGCATCGCGAGCACCAGGTCGACGCGGGGTGGTCCCTCGGGTGCCTCGCCCAGCACGTGGAGGCCGTCGCGGATCTGGACGTCCTTGACCTCGCACAGCCAGCCGTCGACGTGCAGCAGGAAGTCGTCGAACTCGGCGTCGTGCGGGCGGTCCTCGATGCCGAGGTCGTGGTCGAGCCTGGCGGCCTGGATCAGCGTCCAGATCTGGGCGCGGATCGCGGGCAGCTTCGCCGGGTCCATCGCGGCGATGGAGGCGTGCTCGTCGAGAAGCTGCTCCAGCCTGGCCATGTCCCCGTAGGTGTCGGCGCGGGCCATCGGCGGCACGAGGTGGTCCACCAGCGTGGCGTGCGCGCGGCGTTTGGCCTGGGTGCCCTCACCGGGGTCGTTGACCAGGAACGGATAGACGAGCGGCAGGTCTCCCAGCGCGGCGTCGGGGCCGCAGGAGGCCGACAGCCCGGTGGACTTGCCGGGCAGCCACTCCAGGTTGCCGTGCTTGCCCACGTGCACCACGGCGTGCGCGCCAAAGCCGTCGGACAGCCAGC
Organism: Streptosporangium sp. NPDC004631; assembly: GCF_053601935.1. Lineage (NCBI taxonomy): Bacteria > Bacillati > Actinomycetota > Actinomycetes > Streptosporangiales > Streptosporangiaceae > Streptosporangium > Streptosporangium sp. NPDC004631. Next base: position 348,944 of record NZ_JBSGCR010000001.1, read on the forward strand.
GGTAGGCCGCCAGGTAGTGGTGGCTGGGCGGCAGGTCGGGGTCGTGGTAGATCGCGATGGGGTTCTCCCCGAACCCCCTGGGCGGCTGCACCATGACCACGACGTTCCCGGCGCGCAGCGCCGCCAGCACGATCTCGCCGTCCGGGTCGCGCGAGCGGTCCACGAACAGCTCGCCGGGGGCCGGCCCCCAGTGCCGCTCCATCCGCGAGCGCAGGTCCGCGGGGAGCGTGGCGTACCAGTCGCGGTACCGGCCGGCCGCGATGCGCACCGGGTTGCCGGCGAGCCGCTCCTCGGTGAGCCAGTCGGGGTCCTGGCCGCCGGCCGCGATCAGCGCGTGGATCAGCGCGTCGCCGTCCTGCTCGGTCACGCCGGGCAGCTCGCCCTCGGCGCCGACGCGGTAGCCGTGCTCGCGCATCGCGGCCAGCAGCCGCACCAGGCTGGCCGGGGTGTCCAGGCCGACCGCGTTGCCGATCCTGGAGTGCTTGGTGGGGTAGGCCGACAGCATCAGCACGATCCGCCGCTCGGCGGGCGGGACGTGCCGGAGCACGGCGTGCCCGACGGCGATGCCGGCCACCCGCGCGGCGCGCTCGGGGTCGGCCGCGTAGACGGTCAGCCCGTCCTCGTCGATCTCCTTGAAGGAGAAGGGGACCGTGATGATGCGCCCGTCGAACTCGGGGATGGCGACCTGGGTGGCCGCGTCGAGCGGGGACAGTCCGTCGTCGTTCCCCTCCCAGGACGCCCGGCTGCTCGTCAGGCAGAGGCCCTGGAGGATCGGCACGTCCAGCTCGGCGAGCGCGCCGACGTCCCACGCCTCGTCGTCCCCACCGGCCGACGCGGTGGCCGGGCGGGTACCGCCGGCGGCGAGCACGGTCACGACCAGGGCGTCCACCGTGCGCAGCGCCTCCAGCAGGCCGGGCTCCGCGCTGCGCAGCGAGGCGCAGTAGACGGGCAGCGCCCGGCCTCCGGCGTCCTCGACGGCCGAGCAGAGGGTCTCGACGAAGGCGGTGTTCCCGGAGACGTGGTGGGCCCGGTAGTAGAGCACCCCGACGACCGGCCCGTCCTCGCGGCGTGCCCGGCGCTCCAGCACGCCCCAGCCGGGCGTGGGTTCGGGCGGGGCGAACCCGTGACCGGTCAGCAGCAGGGTGTCCGACAGAAAGCGGTGCAGCTCGGCGAGGTTGGCCGGTCCGCCGTGGGCGAGGTAGGCGTGCGCCTCGGCACAGACCCCGCCCGGCACGGTGGACAGCTCCATCAGCTCGGCGTCCGGCGCCTGCTCGCCGCCGAGCACGACGACGGGCCGGGGCCCGGCGAGCAGGGCGTCCAGCCCCTCCTCCCAGGCACGGCGCCCGCCGAGCAGCCGGACCACGACCAGGTCGGCGCCCTCCACCAGGAGCGGCAGGTCCTCGGCGAGGAGCCTGGCGGGGTTGCCCAGCCGGTAGTCGGCGCCGCTCGCGCGGGCACTGAGCAGGTCGGTGTCGGAGGTCGAGAGCAGCAGGATCACGCGCCACGCTCCACGCGGGGCGGAGCGGTACGGCTCGGCGCCGCCAGGGGCGGACGGGGGAACGGCGAAAAACGCACGGGGCTTCCTCCCTCGGGGTCCTCGCCCCGGGTCGTCGTCGGCTACGACGGCTGGAGTCTCCTGGCTCCCGGATCGACGCTCCTCCCAGCCTTCCCGTCCGTCGCCGGACAGTGGCCTGGATGGGGTTCGCTCCCCGGTTACAGTGGCGGGACCGCGCCGGACTCACACCGGCTTCCTCCCTTTGCCGTCGCCAACGATGAGACTACGGCAGCGTCCTTCCGGCAGGAAACCGGTATGGGAGCCCGGTTCCCCGGCGGAGGAGGGGGGCCGTAGCGTGCCGCGGCGGCCGACGACGCCGCCGGAGGGTGCCGCCTGGGCGGCGGCCGCGGGCGGAAGACCTCGGGGGCAGGGCCTACCATCCTCAACGTGCAGATTGGCGACTTTTCCCGGCGATCGCGAGCCGACGCCTGCCCCGGAGCACTTCAGGTGCACGCCGCCGCCGACGGAGGGCTGGCGCGGATCAGGGTGCCCGGGGGCCGGTTGACGGCCTCCCGGCTCCGCGAGCTCGCCGGGGCCGCCGCCGGCTGTGGGAGCGGCGTCATCGAGCTGACCTCGCGGGCGAACGTCCAGGTGCGCGGGCTCGGCGACGGGGCGGAGACCGGTTTCGCGGCCCGGATGGCGACCGCCGGGCTGCTGCCCTCGCTCACCCACGAGCGGGTCCGCAACATCCTCGCCTCCCCGCTGACCGGCTGTGACGCGCGAGGGACACTCGACGCCGGCCCGCTGGTCGACGAGCTGGACCGGCGGCTGTGCGCCCGGCCGGGCCTCGCCGGACTGCCGGGGCGTTTCCTGTTCGCGCTGGACGACGGCCGGGGCGACGTGGCCTGGCTCGGCCCGGACGCCGGGATCCTGCCGACCGGCGCCGACGAGGCCGCCCTGATCCTGGCGGGTGCCGACAGCGGCCTGCGCGTGCCGGTGGGCTCGGCGGTGACCGCCCTGCTGGCCGCCGCCGAGGCGTTCCTGGCCGAGCCCGCCGCCGAGGGGGGGCGTGCCTGGCGGATCGGCGAACTGCCCGGCGGCGCCGAGCGGGTCGCGGCCCGGGTCCGCGCCGCCCTGCCGCGCTCCGCCGGTGGATCCGCCGGCGTGGTACCGTCCCCGGCCGCCGAGCGGCTGCGTGGCGAGCCGTCCGCCGCGGGCCGGGAGCCGGTGGGGGTGATCGAGCTGCCCGGCGGCCGGGTGGCGCTCGGGGTCGCGGTGCCGCTGGGACGGCTGGCCGCCGCCCAGGCGGAGTTGCTCGCCGACCTGGCGACCGGCGGCGAGGTACGGCTGACGCCCTGGCGCGGGGTGGTCCTGAGCGGCATGGACCGTGACCAGGCCGCGCGGTCGGCCGCCCTGCTCACCGCCGCCGGCCTGGTCACCGACCCCGCCTCGCCCTGGATCGGCGTGACGGCCTGCGCCGGCCGTCCCGGCTGCGCCAGGTCACTGGCCGACGTGCGGGCCGACGCCGCCCGGTCCGTTCTGCCGCCTCTGGAGCGGTTCACGTCTCCGGGGGGCCGTACCGCGGTCCCGGGCGGCGCCTTCGGATCCGGCGACCGAGGCCGGGGGGACCCCCCGGGCGGTGGAGTGCCGGGGGCCGCCCCGGGTGCGGCGGGCTCCCCGCGCCCCGGTACGCTCCCCGTGCACTGGGCGGGCTGTGAGCGGCGCTGCGGCCGCCCCGGGGGACGGGTCGCGGAGGTGGTGGCCACCGCCGGCGGCTATCACGTGGCCCTGGACGGCCGGGGACTGGACTGTGCGGGCATCGAGGAGACCACGGCCGCGGTGACGGCCCTGAGGGGGAAAATGTGATCGACTACGTCCGGGACGGCGCGGAGATCTACCGCCGTTCCTTCGCGACCATCCGCGCCGAGACCGATCTGGGCGGCCTGCCGGCGGACGTCGCCCGGGTGGCGGTCCGCATGATCCACGCCTGCGGGATGGTCGACCTGGTCACCGACCTGGGGTGGTCGCCCGGCGTGGTGGCGTCGGCGGGCGCGGCGCTGCGCGCGGGTGCCCCGGTGCTGTGCGACGCGACGATGGTGGCCTCCGGGGTGACCCGCCGCCGCCTCCCCGCGGACAACCCGGTCGTCTGCACGCTGGGCGACCCCCGCGTGCCGGAGCTCGCCGAACGGCTGGGCACCACCCGCAGCGCCGCGGCGCTCGAACTCTGGCGCGACCGGCTGGCGGGGTCGGTGGTCGCGATCGGCAACGCGCCGACCGCGCTGTTCCGGCTGCTGGAGATGGTCGAGGAGGGGGCCGGGCGACCGGCCGCCGTGCTCGGGATCCCTGTCGGTTTCATCGGCGCCGCCGAGTCCAAGCAGGCCCTCGCCGAGCATCCGGCCGGCCTGGAGCACCTGGTCGTGCACGGCCGCCGGGGTGGAAGTGCGATGGTCGCCGCGGCGGTCAACGCGATCGCGAGTGAGGACGAGTGAACGACATGTCGGCAGGACGGCTCTGGGGCGTGGGACTCGGGCCGGGAGATCCGGAGCTGGTGACCGTCAAGGCCGCCAGGCTCATCGGCGAGGCGGACGTGATCGCGTTCCACAGCGCCCGTCACGGCCGGAGCATCGCCCGTTCGGTGGCCGCTCCGTACCTGCGGGACGGTCAGATCGAGGAACCCCTCATCTACCCGCTCACCACGGAGACCACCGACCATCCCGGCGGATACCAGGGCGCCATCGACGACTTCTACGCCGCCTGCGCGCTGCGGCTGGCGGTCCATCTGGACGCCGGCCGGGACGTGGTGGTGCTGTGCGAGGGCGATCCGCTCTTCTACGGCTCCTACATGCACATGCACAAGCGCCTCGCGCACCGTTACGTCACCGAGGTGGTCCCCGGGGTGACGTCGGTGAGCGGCGCCGCCGCGGTCCTGGGCCGGCCGCTGGTCGAGCGGGACGAGACGCTGACCGTGCTGCCGGGGACGCTCCCGGCGGAGGTCCTCGCCGAGCGACTCGCCGCGGCCGACTCGGCGGCGGTCCTCAAGCTCGGCCGGACCTTCGTCAAGGTGCGCGAGGCGCTGGCCGAGGCCGGCCGGCTCGACGAGGCCTGGTACGTGGAACGGGCCACCACCGGCGCCCAGCGCCTGGCCCCGCTGGCCGAGGTGGATCCGGACACCGTGCCGTACTTCTCGCTGGCGCTGATCCCGAGCCCGGTCAACGCGGGACACCCCGGGCCGCCGGCGCGGACTCCCGTCGCCGCGGACGCGCCCGGCGCCCCGGCCCAGGGCGGGGGCGCGGACAGGGCCGCGGGTGACGCGCCCGTGCCCGCGACCGCCGGGGCCTCGGCCGAGGGTGGTCCCCCGGCGGCCGGGGAGCGCGGGAACGGGATCCCCGGCGAGGTGGTGGTGGTCGGGCTCGGCCCGGCCGGGCGCCCCTGGCTGACCCCGGAGGCGCAGGAGGCGCTGGCCGCCGCCGACGAGCTCGTCGGGTACGGCCCCTACCTGGACCGGATCCCGCCGAACCCTCGTCAGCGCCGCCACCCCACGGACAACCGGGTGGAGGCCGAGCGGGCCGCGCACGCGCTGGGACTGGCCAGGGCCGGGTCCCGGGTGGCCGTGGTGTCCTCGGGGGATCCCGGGGTGTTCGCGATGGCCAGCGCGGTGCTGGAGACGGCCTGCGAGCCGCGGTTCGCGGACGTGCCGGTGCGGGTGCTGCCGGGCCTGACCGCGGCGCACGCGGTGGCCAGCAGGGCGGGGGCGCCGCTCGGCCACGACTACTGTGTGCTGTCGCTGTCGGACCTGCTCAAGCCGTGGGAGGTCGTCGCCGAGCGGATCGCCGCCGCCGCCCGGGCCGACCTGGTCCTGGCGATCTACAACCCCGCCTCGAAGAGCAGGACCTGGCAGGTCGCCGCCGCCAGGGACCTGCTACTGGAACACCGGGCGCCGCAGACGCCGGTGGTCATCGGCCGCGACGTCGGCGGCGCCGGGGAGCGGGTGACCGTCACCACCCTCGCCGAGCTGGACCCGGCGGCGGTGGACATGCGCTGCCTGCTCCTGGTGGGCTCCTCGACCACCCGGGTCGCCGAGCGGGGCGACGGCGGCCGGGTGGTGTTCACCCCCCGCCGCTACCCCGCGTGACCGCCAGCCAGGCGAGCGCCTCCTCGACGGTCTCCACCGCCGGGACGCCGGCGGGACGCGGCGGGCGCCGTACGATCACGACGGGCAGCCCGAGCTCGCGGGCCGCGAGCAGCTTGGCGGTGGTCATCCGGCCGCCGCTGTCCTTGGTGACCAGCACATCGACGCGGTGCTCCCGCATGAGGGCCAGCTCGCCGTCCACGGTGAACGGGCCCCGGCTGAGCAGCACCTGAAGGCGGCACGGGACGGGCGGCTCCGGCGGATCCACCGAGCGGGCCAGGAACCACAGGTCGTCGAGGCCGGCGAAGACCGGCAGGCTGCGGCGGCCGGTGGTCAGGAAGATCCGCCCGCCCAGCGCGGGCAGCAGCCCGGCCGCGGCGGCGAGCGACGGCGTCCAGCGCCAGTCGTCGCCGGGGCCCGCCCGCCAGCCGGGGCGCCGCAGGATCAGCAGCGGCACCCCCGCCCGGCCGGTCGCCTCCACCGCCGAGGCGGTCATCCGGGCGGCGAACGGGTGGGTGGCGTCCACGACGGCGTCGATCCGGCGATCGCCGAGCCAGGTAAGGAGCCCGGCGGGGCCGCCGAAGCCGCCCTCGTGCACCTCACCCACCGGCAGTCTGGGGTCGCGCACCCGGCCGGCCAGCGAGGACACCACGTGCGTCCCGGCCCATCCGGCGAGCGCGGCGGCCAGCCGCCTGGCCTCGTCCGTGCCGCCCAGCACCAGGATGTTCAGCACACCGCGGCCCTTCCTCGGTCTCTTCCCTCGCGGGACGTCGCCCCGCCGTACCCGGCGGGGGCTTGAGCGTGGGCACGGCGTCCCCGCGCCGCGGGTGGACCACCGGCGCGTGAGGCGCCGGGCTCAGTCACGGCAGCGGGCGGCCGAGTACAGGTGGCTGTCGGGGAACTCGGACGCGGTCAGCACGCGGCCGACCACGATCACGGCGGTGCGGACGATCCCGGCGGCGCGGACCTCGGCGGCGATGCCCTCCAGGGTGCCGCGCAGGATCACCTCGTCGTCCCTGCTGGCCCGGGCCACCACGGCCACCGGGCAGTCCGGCCCGTAGTTGGGGATGAGCTCCCCGGCGACCTCCTCGATACGCTGCACGGCCAGGTGGAGGACCATCGTGGCCCCGCTCAGGCCGAGCGTGCCCAGGTCCTCGCCGTCGGGCATGGGGGTGGCACGTGCCGAGGTCCTGGTCAGCACGACCGTCTGGCCCACCCCGGGCACGGTGAGCTCCCGTTTGAGCGAGGCGGCGGCCGCGGCGAAGGCGGGCACGCCGGGGACCACCTCGTAGGGCACGCCTGCGGCGTCCAGCCGCCGCATCTGCTCGGCCATCGCGCTGAACACCGACGGATCCCCGGAGTGCAGCCGGGCCACGTCCCGACCGGCCCCGTGGGCGGCGAGCATCTCCGCCACGATCTCCTCCAGGGCCATCCTGGCGGTGTCCACCAGCCGCGCCCCCGGCGGGCAGTTCTCCAGCAGCTCCGCCGGGACGAGGGATCCGGCGTACAGGCACACGGGGGCGGAGGCGATCGCCCGCCGGCCTCGCAGGGTGATCAGGTCGGGGGCGCCCGGCCCCGCTCCGATGAACCGTACCGTCACGGCTTCCCCTCCTCGGCGCCCTCGGCGCCCGGTTTGACCGCCGTCCAGATCGTCACCGGCATCATGGGCCGCCAGCCGGTGAAGCCGCCGACCGGGGCCGCCCTGCCGACGGCCAGCCGGACCAGGTCGCCGCCGAGTTCCGCGTGCCCGGCGGCCAGTACGGCCTCCGACTCGACGGTCACCGCGTTGGCCACCAGCCTGCCGCCGGGCCGCAGCGCCGCCCAGCACGCCTCCAGCACTCCGGGAACGGTCACGCCGCCGCCGATGAAGACGGCGCCGGGCGGTTCCAGCCCGGCGAGCGCCCCGGGCGCGGCCCCGGTCACCACCTCCAAGCCGGGCACGCCCAGTGCCGAGGCGTTGCGGGTGATCCTGGCGGCCCGCTCCGGATGAACCTCCACCGCCACCGCCCGGTTGGCCCGATGGCCGCGCATCCACTCGATCGCGATGCTTCCGGCGCCCGCGCCGACGTCCCAGAGCAGCTCGCCGGGGACGGGCGCGAGGCGGGACAGGGTCACCGCGCGGACCTCGCTCTTGGTGAGCTGGCCGTCGTGCTCGAAGGCCTCGTCCGGCAGGCCGGGAAGGCAGGGCAGCGGAACGGTCCCGGGGTCGGCGCGGCACTCCACGGCGACGACGTTGAGGTCGTGGACGGGCTGCGGGGACCAGCGGCCCGCCGTACCGGAGACGACGCGCTCCTCGGCGCCGCCGAGCCGCTCCAGGACCGTCATCGGGCTTCCGCCGTACCCCCGGGCGGTGAGCAGCGCGGCCACCCGCGCGGGGGTGTGGCCGTCGGCGCTGAGCACCAGCATCCGGCGGCCCCGGTGGACCGCGGTGTGCACCGACTCGACCGGCCGGGCCACGAGGCTGACCACCTCGACCCGGTCGGCGGCCCAGCCGAGCCTGGCGCAGGCCAGCGAGACCGAGGACGGATGCGGCAGCACCCGGACCCGGTCGGCGCCCAGCAGCCGGACCAGCGTCGCGCCGAGACCGTGGAACATGGGGTCGCCGCTGGCCAGCACGCACACCCTGCGGCCCCGCTGGGAGGCGATCAGCGCGGGCAGGGCGGGGAGCAGCGGCGAGGGCCAGGTGACGCGTTCGGCGGTGGGCTCGGGGACCAGCGCGAGCTGCCGCGCGCTGCCCATCACCACCTCGGCGGCGCGCAGCTCGCGCCGGGCCGCCGGGGAGAGACCGGCCCAGCCGTCGGCCCCGACGCCGACGACGACGACCGGGTCAGACATTGCCCAGCACCCGGGTGAGGCGAATCTCGATCACGACGCGGGCCGGGTTCTCGCGGGGCTGCCGGTACCTCTCGGCGTAGCGGCGCACGGCGTCGGCGACCGACTCGGGGTCGTCACGGATGACGGCGCGCCCCTCCAGGGTCGACCAGCGGACGCCGTCCACCTGGCAGACCGCGACCGCGGCCCCGGTCGGCCCTCCGGCGCGCACATGGCGCACCTTGTGCGAGCCGTCCGTGGTGATCACCCGGGCGATGCCGGCGGACACGTCCAGCGTCACCCCCACCGGGACGACGTGCGGTGTGCCGTCGGCCCGCACGGTGGTCAGCGTGCTCAGGTGACGTTCCCGCCAGAAGGCGTGGAACCCGTCTCCGCGATGCTCCAGCACCCGTAACCTCCCGTTCTCCTGCCAACGGGCGACATGCTAGCCGGGAGGTGTGCCCGGTGGGCGACCGCCTCCACCGGGCCCGCGGGGGATCACCCCGTGACGGCCTGGCCGTCACGTTCCCCCTGGTAGGCCGCCAGCACCTGTGCGCGGCGCTCGGCCGGGAGGCGGTCGATGTACAGGCGGCCCTCCAGATGGTCGGTCTCGTGCTGCAGGCAGCGGGCGAGCACTCCGGTGCCCTCGACGACGATCGGCGCGCCGGTGACGTCGAATCCGTGCACCACGGCCAGGTCCGGCCTGGCCAGCGACGCGCGCTGCCCGGGCACCGACAGGCAGCCCTCCTCGTAGTCGGCGAGGTTCCGCTCACCGGGGGCGGGGAGCACCAGGGTCGGGTTGACCACGACGCCCTTGCGGTACTCCTCGGTCTCGTCCGGGCAGTCGTAGACGAACACCCGCAGCCCGACCCCGATCTGGTTGGCCGCGAGGCCGACCCCCTCGGCGGCGTACATGCTCGCGAACATGTCCGCCACCAGCGCGGCCAGCTCCGCGTCGAAGCGGGTCACCTCCGCGCACGGGCGGTGCAGTACCGGCTCGCCGACAAAGGTGATCGGCCGGGCCGTGCCCTCGCCGCTTGCTTCCATCCGAAACGCCTCCAGGTCCGCCACGTGTCGTTCGCGGCAGCAGACTACCCGGAGCCGGGCGCTCCCGGAAAACGACCGTCAGCCGCCCGCGTTGTAGATGACCTGGTCGGGCCTGACCCGGACCGTGATGCGCCGCTCGCCCGGCTGACGGTAGGGGTAGGTCTCCACCCCGAGGTACTTGTTCGCCAGGCGGTCGATGACCTCGTCGGCGCCCTCAAGCTCCAGCTCCGCGGTGCCCGCGACGCTGACCAGGTGGAAGGCGTCCCCGGGGTCGAGGACGCTCACCGACACCCGGGGGTCGGCGCGCAGGTGGCGCTCCTTGGCACGGCCGACGGCCGTGTTGAAGACGACGTCGTCCCCGTCGACGTCCACCCAGACGACCGTGCTGTGCAGCGAGCCGTCGGACCTGACGGTGGTCACCCAGCCGTGAATCGGCCGGCGGAGCAGCTCCTTGGCGTCGTCGTTCAGCTTTCCCATGGGAACCTCCACGATTGGCGGTATGCCTACGGACCAATCGAACATCACGCGTGACCGATCGATTCCACCGCCCTGGGCGAACGCCCGGAACGGGCCGCCGGGCACGGCCCGGTGACGCCGGAACCGGGCCCGTGAGGGCCGGCGCCCCCGGCCTCGGCAGCGGGCGAAAGGAGGTCCGCCGTGCGCACCCGTACGGCGGCCCGGGCGGTTTCGCGGCGGGAGGCGGGGCCTTACAGCTCCTCGCGGATCCGCAGGAGGATCTCCCTGGTGTGCGACGCCGGCTCGGCCTCGATACACAAACGTTCCATGACCTCCAGATAGCTGTCGACGTCGTCGCGCTTTTCCAGGTAGACGGCGCTGGTGAGCTGCTCCATGTAGACCACGTCGGGCAGGTCGGGCTGGGAGAAGCGCAGGATGCTGAAGGGGCCGCCGGCCGCGGCGTGGCCGCCCACGCTGAACGGCACGACCTGGACGGTGACGTTGGGCAGTTCGAGGGCCCGCAGGATGTGGTCGATCTGGCCGCGCATCACCTCGGTCCCGCCGAGCGGGCGGCGCAGCACCGCCTCGTCCAGCACGGCCCACAGGTGGGGCGGGTCGGGACTGAGCAGGATCCGCTGACGCGCCAGGCGCAGCCGTACCCGCCGCTCGACCTCCGCCTCCGCGGCGTTGGGGTACCCCAGCAGGACGACGGCCCGCGCGTACTCCTCGCTCTGGAGCAGGCCGGGCACGAACTGGACCTCGTAGTTGCGGATGCCGGTGGCGGACTCCTCCAGGCCGACGTAGGTCTCGAACCAGTTCGGCAGGACGTCGTTGTAGTTGTGCCACCAGCCGGGGAGATTGGCCCGCTCCACAAGAGCCAGCAGCGTCTGGCGCTCGTCGCCGTCCGCCACGCCGTACAGCGTGAGCAGATCGGCCACGTCCCTGGCACGGAAGCTGACCCTGCCGCACTCCATGCGGCTGACCTTGGAGTGCGAGGCGCGGAGGGCGCGCCCCGCCTCCTCCAGGGTGATGTGCCTATGCTCGCGGAGTCGTCGGAGCTGGGCACCCAGCACGATCCTCAGCACCGTGGAACTTCCTCGCGGCACGGCTATGGGGGTCGGGGGAACCGGCTCGCCTTCGGTGTGAGGTGTGATCATCTACAGTCCTTCAGGCCCGGAACACCAGTCCCTGCCAACTTATTTGGTCATTGTGGTCGTTGCGAGCCTTCACCGTACTCCGGTCGCTCATTCCCGGCTATAGGGAATTTTATTCTTCAATCAAGTTGGGGATCAGGTCGTCGAAGTCGCCGCCCTTGACGCCCCGGACGAAGGCGTCGAGCTCGCGGGGGGTGTAGATCAGCGCGGGCCCCTGGGGGTCTCGCGAGTTGCGGATGGCCACTCCCCCGTCCGGTAACGCGGCCACCTCCACGCAGTTGCCGCTGGGATTGCTGAAGTGACTTTTCCGCCAGACGACCCCGTTCAGCAGGGTGGCCGACATGCCGTTGTACAGCTGATTCATCCTCGCCTCTCACATGTTCAGGGAGGGAAACACCGATAGGAGCATACGACTTTGTGCAAATGCACGTGCATCTGTGCTTGCTTCTGCACATCGGCGCGTGCAAGATGACTACACGGATTGCTCCCGCAACGCGATCGTCACACCCCCCCAAGGTCGCAGATGACTGCTCGCCAAAGGCATCACGTCACACCCCTCCGGACAGAGATCGATGGCTGGGAACGATGGTTGTCAATGCTTGATCACATACTTCCGCCGAACGGCCTGCCGCCATGGGCGGCCGGAGACGGCCACACCAACCAACTACAGATGGCGGTGCGAAGTCTCCGCCACGACCCCTGCGCGGCACGGACCGCCCGGGAGTTCACCTCCGCGGCACTCCGCGCCTGGAGACTCGAACCGCTGGTCGACGACACCGGCGTGGTGGTCTCGGAACTGGTGACCAACGCCGTACGGCACGGCATCAGGGGCGTGGCCGACCCCCACCGCCCGCAGGACGTCAGGGTCATCCTCTGCCACACGGAACGCTCGGTGTTGTGCGTGGTCACCGATCCCAGCGATCAGGGGCCCTGCCTGCGCGAACCCGACTACGAGGCGGAGAGCGGCCGGGGAATGCAGGTGATCCAGGGAGCCAGCGAGATGTGGGGCTGGACCCCCCTGGAGACCCGGGGCAAGGCCGTCTGGGCGGTCTTCACCCTCCCGGCGAGGACTCTCCGGCACCTGGAGCCCTGCCACTGAGGCCCGTGCCGGGGGTCCGGGACGCGGCCCGGCCGGCCCGCACGATAAAAACGAACAAATATTCCTTAACTCTCCAAACTATTAACATCGCCCGTCAGAAGCGCGACAATCAGCCTTCTTCTCTCACTGCTGAGACATGACATCCACCAATGGACGTCACGGCTCCTCCGTCTCACAGGCAACCGAGGAGATGGTGCATGGGCAACATGGTCAGGCGATCACCGGCGGGACTGGACACCAGCGTGCCCAACGTCGCGCGGATGACCGACTACTTCCTCGGCGGCAAGGACAACTTCGCGGCCGACCGCCGGGCCGCCGAGCAGGTTCTCGCCGTCGCCCCGGAGATCAGGGACATGACGCGCGAGGGACGGTCCTTTCTGGGCCGGGCGGTGCGCTACCTCACCGAGCAGGGCATCGACCAGTTTCTCGTCCTCGGCTCCGGACTGCCCAGCCGGCACAACATCCACCAGATCGCCCAGTCCCTCCGCCCGGACGCCCGCGTGGTCTACGTCGACGACGACCCGGTGGTCCTCTGCCACTGCCAGGCCCTGCTCGTCACCAACCCCCGCACCACCGTGGTCAGGGGCGACGTGCTCCACCCCGACGAGATGCTCTCCGACCCCGAACTGCTGCGGCTCATCGACCTGGACCGCCCGGTGGCCGTGCTGATCGGCTCCGCGCTCCAGTTCATCCCCGACGAGGACGACCCTTTCAAGAGCGTCGCCCTGCTCCGCGACTCGATGACGGCCGGCAGTCATCTCGTCATCGCCCACGCCGTCTTCGGCATGTGCCCCGAGGTGGCGGAGCCGGTTTTCAACGTCTACCGCCAGGCCCTCGGCCGGGACCAGAACGTCTCGCGCACGCGCGCGCAGGTGCTGCGCTTCTTCGACGGGCTGGAGCTGGTCGACCCGGGGCTCGTCCACCTCCGCCACTGGCGTCCCGACAACCCCCTCACCTCCCAGGTCTCGGAGAAGACGTGGGCCGTGGCCGGGGTCGCCCGCAAGACGGACGGCCGGTGAGGGCGGCCGTCGTGAGGGGCGCCTTACGGCGGGCACCCCTCCGGCGGCCGGAGCGCGCGGTTAATGCGGCGGGACGAGCACCTTGTCGATGATGTAGACGACCGCGTTGGCGGTGGGCACGTTGCCGCAGATGATCTTGGCATCGTTGACCGTGTACTCCCCGTTCTCCTCCTTGACGGTCAGCTTGCCGCCCTCAAGCGTCTCCAGCGTCCCGCTCTTCAGCTCCTTGGGCGTGACCTTCCCGGAGACCACGTGGTAGGTGAGAACCTTCTTCAGCAGCGCCTTGTCCGACTTCAGCTTCTCCCTGACCTCCTGCGGGATCTGGGAGAACGCCTCGTTGCTGGGCGCGAACACCGTGATGCCCTCGGCGGAGTTGAGCGTGTCGACCAGTCCGGCCTCCTTGAACGCACCGACCAGCTGGGACAGCCTCGGGTTGGCGGCCGCGGCGGTGGCGACCCGCTCCTTGGCCATGCTCGCGATGCTGCCCGGCCCCGAGCTGGGCAGCGCGGCGCAGCCCGGCCCGAAGGGCAGGGTGGCCTCACCGCCCTCCGACGGGGCGCCCGACATGTTCTCCGAGGGGCCCTCCGACGGCATCTCGGAGGGGGCGCCCGACATGTTCTCCGACGGGGCGCCCGACGTCATCTCCGAGGGCTCGGGGGTGGGCGAGAGCGTGAGGGCGGAACCCGTGGCGGTCGCCTGGGCGGCGACGGGGAGGGCGGCCAGGGCCACCGCGGCGAGAGCGGATGCGAGAAGAGACTTCTTCTTCACGATGATCTCCTTGATTGGACGGATGGGACGTCCGGGCCCGCCGAACGGGTCCCGCCTGCCTCATCGATCTGTTCGTAGATCAATGCCCTCTGCTTTCACGATAAATGCCCCATAGAGTGACTCTTGACTACATATCTCCCAGAAAGATCCGATCGGCAATCGAGCATGACGCGTCACCGTACAACAGACCACGGGCACGAAAATCGCACCGCCGGAGGTCTCCTCCCGGGTCACGCCCGCCGGGCCTCCCCCGTGTCCACGGTGATCTCCCCACCGAGCCGGAACCCCCCGGAGAGCTTGAGGTCGTCTCCGCTCCAGAAGCGGCCGGGGTCGTACCAGTTCGGCCGGCGCCCGCCCGGGAGCAGTCCCATCGCCTCGTAGGTGACGGCGACGACCTCGGCGCAGTAGGCGCTCTCCAGGGCGCCCTCCCCGGCGCCCCGCCCCACGAGCCTCGGCATCCGGCCGCGCGCCCAGCGCCCGGCGAGCCGGGCCGTGGAGGGGAACGGCGTGCCGTCCAGGCGGGCGACGGTGCGCAGCACGGCGTCCTCCATCTCCCGGGTGACCAGGGGTTCGAGCTGGCGCAGCCACGCGCGCTGGCCGTACCTGGTGGCCCACACGGAGACCGCCTCGCGCAGGTCGTGCAGCTGCACCCCCCGCTGGTGGACCCCGGCCCACAGGTCGGGCAGCGACCGGCCGAGCTCGGCGTGCCACATCAACGGGGGCATGTCGTCGACGACGACGGACATGCCGACATGGTTGACGGGACTGTTGGTCACGGTCTGGATGGCCCGATCGGGCACGGTGCGGCCGCGGAACAGCCACACGTCGCCGGTACGGGCCAGGTTGACCGCCTCGTCGAGGCCGATGCTCTTGCCGGGCATCTCTGTAGCCTAGGCACATGCGATGGTGGAAGGTAATCGGTCTGGCCGGGGTCGCGGGCGTCGCGGCGACCGGAGTGGTGATCGCCCGGGCCGAGCGGCGGCGGCGGGCCTACACCCCGGACGAGATCCGGGCCCGGCTCCGGGCCCGGCTGGAGGAGACCCCGAAGGGCGAGACCGGCGGCACGGACGGCGGCGCCGAGGGGGACACCGGGGTGACCGGCCGGGCCCGCTGACCAGCCGGCCCGGTTCTCCGCGTCACTCCCGGCGTTCCAGCGGAACCCAAAGATTGGGGGAAATGACGGCTTTCACGACAGTTCTCCCTGTTTGAGGCTGGGTACCGTTGGCCGTGATGAGCTAAGGAGATCGCATTGACACACGATCGCGCGGGGCAGCCGGCGCAGCCGTCCGACCTGATTGACGTGGCCCGTCTGGTGACCGCCTACTACGCGCTGCACCCCGACCCCCAGGAGGTCGGCCAGCGGGTCGCCTTCGGGACCTCGGGGCATCGCGGTTCGTCGCTGAACGCCGCCTTCAACGAGGATCACATCCTCGCCACCAGCCAGGCCATCGTGGAGTACCGCGCGGCGCAGGGGGTGGACGGCCCGCTGTTCCTCGGCGCCGACAGTCACGCGCTGTCGGAGCCCGCGCGGGTGTCGGCGCTGGAGGTGTTCGCCGCCAACGGGGTGCGGGTCCTGATCGACGACCGCGACGGCTACACCCCGACCCCGGCGATCTCGCACGCCATCCTCACCCACAACGGGGGACGCACGATCAGGTCCGCCGACGGCGTGGTGGTGACCCCCTCGCACAACCCTCCCGGTGACGGCGGCTTCAAGTACAACCCGCCGAACGGCGGACCGGCCGACACCGGCGCCACCCTGTGGATTCAGGACCGGGCCAACGCGCTGATCGCCGGAGGGCTGAAGGAGGTCAGGCGGATCCCCTATGCCAGGGCACTGGCCGCCGACACCACCGGCCGTCACGACTTCCTCGGCCACTACGTGGACGATCTTCCCTCGGTGCTGGACATCGACGCGATCAGGGAGGCCGGGGTACGCATCGGCGCCGATCCGCTGGGCGGGGCGAGCGTGGCCTACTGGGCAGAGATCGCCGAGCGTCACCGGCTGAACCTGACGGTGGTCAACCCGCTGACCGACCCGACCTGGCGGTTCATGACGCTGGACTGGGACGGCAGGATCCGGATGGACTGCTCGTCGCCGTACGCGATGGCCTCGCTCATCGCCCGCCGCGACGCCTTCGACGTCGCCACGGGCAACGACGCCGACGCCGACCGGCACGGCGTCGTCACCCCGGACGGGGGCCTGATGAACCCCAACCACTATCTCGCCGTGGCCGTCTCCTACCTCTACACCCACCGGCCCGGCTGGCCCGCGGACGCCGGGGTCGGCAAGACGCTGGTGAGCAGCGGCATGATCGACCGGGTGACCGCCGGCCTGGGCAGGCACCTGTTCGAAGTGCCCGTCGGGTTCAAGTGGTTCGTGCCCGGGCTACTCGACGGCTCGCTCGGGTTCGGCGGCGAGGAGAGCGCGGGAGCGTCGTTCCTCCGCCACGACGGCTCGGTGTGGACCACCGACAAGGACGGCATGATCCTGGCGCTGCTGGCCGCGGAGATCATCGCCACCACCGGCCGTTCGCCCAGCGAGCACTACTCCGACCTGGTCTCCAGGTTCGGCGACCCGGCCTACGCCAGGGTCGACGCCCCCGCGACGCGGGAGCAGAAGACGGTGCTCGCCCGGCTCTCGGCCGACCAGGTCACCGCCGAGACGCTCGCGGGCGAGCCGATCACGCGGGTTCTCACCTCGGCCCCCGGCAACGGCGCCCCCCTCGGCGGAGTCAAGGTGTCCACCGAGAGCGCCTGGTTCGCCGCCCGGCCCTCCGGCACCGAGGACGTGTACAAGATCTACGCCGAGTCCTTCAAGGGGCCCGAGCACCTCGCGCGGGTGCAGGAGGCGGCCAGGAACCTGGTGTCGGAGTCGCTCGGCTGAGTGCGGGCGCCTCACCGCCGGCGCGGCCGCCGCCACCGGCGGATGCCCACCCACAGTGCGGTGGCGACGCCGACGAGCGTGGCCAGGACGTACACCCCGGCGGTCGAGGCGTCGGAGACGTAGCCGTTGCCCCCGACGAGTACCGCCATGATCATCGCGCTCAGGAAGCCCATCCCGGCACCGGCGGCCAGACCGAGACCGCCGCACTTCAGCGCGCGGGAGAGGCGGCCGGAACGCCGGCGGTCCGGCACCATGACGGACATCAGCCGCTCGACGACGACCTCGGGATCGTCCTCGACCCGGCCGGCGGCGAACTGGCCGGCCGGACGGCCCGGCTCAGGCTCGTTCAGGTAGATCCACTGGCGGTGGTCGAGAAAGACGGTGGCGTCCCCCGACTCCGGGGAGCTCAGCCAGAGGAAGGGCGTGCCCTCGGGGAACCGCCTGAGCCCGTGCCGTACCACCGGCGCGTTCGCGTCAAGCGCCGTCCCCAGAGCTCGCAGCGCCCGTTCATCCCCCGAGTCGGCCACCGCGGGTCCTCCCTCGCGCTCCCGGTGTCCTCGTACGGCCAGGCACGGCGCCCCGCCGGTTCCCGGGCCCGGGACGCCGGGGACTCTCCCGGTCACCACCGGGGCACCGTCGCCGCCGGGCTTCGCCCTCCATCATGTCCGGCTCTTCCCCGGAAAAACGGCAACGAACATGATCCCCCGTACTCATCAGGCATAAACCGGTGTTTTCTTGGCCAAGCACGACGGCTGCCCGGGGTGTGGCCACGGCCGTGACCGCACCTCCCCGCGGGCTCGCCCGGCCCCTTGCAGGAATTCTTCACAAGAATGAGATATTAAGGAGATTATCTACACATGGAGTACGTGTGACAACACTGGTCATCGGCGTCGACGGCGGGGGGACGAGCACCCGCTGTGTGGTGGCGACGGACTCCGGCGAGGTGGCCGGACGGGGGTACGGCGGCGGGGCTAACGCGCTCTCGGCCGCCGCCCCCGGCGCGAGCCTGCGCTCCGCGCTGCGGGAGGCGCTGGGCGATCTCGACCCGGCCCGGGTGACGGCCGGGGTGTTCGGGCTGGCGGGCGCGGACTCGGCACGCGAGCGTGCCGAGTCGATCGCCGTGGAGGCGTGGCGATCGGCCGGGCTCTCCGGGCGGCCCTCGGTGGTGCCCGACACGCTCGTGGCCTTCGCCGGGGCGACCGACGAGCCGTCGGGAACGGTCCTGATCGCGGGCACCGGCGCGGTGGCCGCGCGGATCGAGGACCGGCGGATCGTCCGCCGGGCCGACGGGTACGGCTGGCTGCTCGGCGACCAGGGGTCGGGGACGTGGATCGGGCGGCGGGCCGTACAGGCTGTGCTGGCCTCGCTCGACGGGCGGGCCGGGCCCACCGCGCTGTGCGGGGCGGTCCTCGGCGACCTCATGTCCGGCGGCATGTCCGGCGGCGCGGTCCACCCCGAGGGCACCGGGACCGGTCCCGGGGAGGCTCCCTCCGGCGGCACGCCGATCCGGTGGCTGGTGAACACCGTCCACGCGGGTGTCGCCGAGACCGGGCCCTCGTGGCTGGCACGGCTCGCGCCGCTGGTCGAGGCGGTGGCCGGGGCGGGCGACGCGACGGCGGCGGAGATCCTCCAGGAGGCCGCCCGGCGGCTGACCGGCACCGTCCGGTCGCTGGGCCCGGGCCCCGGCCCGCTGGTGCTGGCGGGCTCGCTGCTCACCGAGCCGACGCTCCTGGCCGCACGGGTTCGCGCCGGCCTTCCGGGCGCGGTGATCACCGCCCGCGACGGTGCGGCCGGGGCCGCGGCGCTCGCGCTGCACGCCACCGGGCCCCCTGCCGGGTGTACCTCCGGCCGGGACGCCGACGCCCGCGCCGCGCACCGCCGATTGATCCGCGATGGGCGATGAGCGGCGGAGGCGGCTCCCCGGCGCGAGCCGTACCCGGTTCCGCGCCGAAGGGCCCCGGGCCAGGGTCATCGCCGGAGCCGGGGGCGTCCGCCGAGACGCCGCGGCACGGAGACCGTGCCGATCATGAGGGTTCCGACAGGAGGAAATGACAGAAAATTCCTTCTAGTGAATTGAAAGTGAAAGAAAGTGCCATTAGCCGGTAATCTACCCGGAGACGTCTCCGCGAAGGGTGCCTCCATGCCGCACAGCAGCCCCGGTCTGGCCCGGCTGGCCATGACCGTGCTCCAGCCGGGCTTCGACGGCGTCTCGCCGCCCGGCTGGCTGCGCCGGGCGCTCGCCGAGGGGCTCGGCGGGGCGGTGCTGTTCGCCCGCAACCTCGAAGGCCCCGAGCAGACGGCCGGGCTCGTGGCGGCCCTGCGGCGGGAGAACCCCGCCGTGGTGGTCGCGGTGGACGAGGAGGGTGGCGCGGTCACCCGGCTGGAGGCCGGGACCGGCAGTTCGTGGCCGGGCAACCGGGCGCTCGGCGTGGCCGACGACGTCGAGCGGACCCGGCTGGTCGCCCGGGAGATCGGGCGCCTCCTCGCCTCCGCCGACATCACCTTGGACTACGCCCCTGTGGTGGACGTCAACGCCAACCCGGCCAACCCGGTGATCGGCGTCCGCTCCTTCGGCCCCGACCCCGGACTGGTCGCCCGGCACGGCGCGGCCTGGATCAGCGGGCTGCAGAGTGCCGGGGTGGCCGCCTGCGCCAAGCACTTCCCCGGCCACGGCGACACCGTCACCGACTCTCACCACGCGCTGCCGACCGTGCACGCCTCCGCCGGACTGCTCCGGGAGCGTGACCTGCCGCCGTTCCGCGCGGCGGTGGAGGCGGGGGTACGGGCCGTGATGTGCGGTCACCTGCTGGTTCCGGCGCTCGATCCCGTCGCCCCCGCCACGCTGAGCAGGCGGATCCTGACCGGGCTGCTCCGCGAGGAGCTGGGCTTCGGCGGCGTGCTGGTCACCGACGCGATCGAGATGGGCGCGGTCGCCGCCCTGTATCCGCCCGGCGAGATCGCGGTCCGCGCGCTGGCGGCGGGGGCGGACGCGATCTGTGTCAGCAGGTCCTCTCCGGGCGGCGAGAGCGTCCACGCGCTGCGCGACGCGATCGTGGAGGCGGTGCACGACGGGAGCCTGTCCGAGGAGCGCCTGGCCGAGGCGGCGGCACGCGTACTCGCCCTGGCCGCCTGGCACGCCGGGAGCACCGGAGAGACCGGAGACACCGCCGGATCGGGGATCCTGGGGCGGGACCGGCACGGGGAGCCCGGCCGGGACGGAGAACGCGACCGGGACGGAGAGCGCGGCCGGGACGGGGAGGGGGACCGCCGGAACGGGGCGGGAGATCGGCCCGGGGACGGCGAGGAGCTCGGCCTGCTGGCCGCCCGCGCGGCACTGCGCGTGGTCGTGGCGGGAGACCGTACGGCACCGGGCGCCCCGGTGGTTTTGGGCGCTCCGCCCCGGTTCACGCGACCACCGCTGATCCTCGACATCGCCCCCCGGCTCAACCCGGCGGTCGATCCGGGCATCCCCACCGGCCTTATCGGCGCCGTGTCCGAGCTGCTCCCGGGCACCACGGGACACACGATCACCGCCGAGGCGGCGGAGCTGCCGGACATCGGCGACCTCGGGCGCCCGCTCGTGCTGGTGGTGTACGACGCCGCGCGCCACCCGTGGGTCCGGGAGCTGCTGGCCCGGGCCGTCCGGCTCCGCCCCGACGCGATCGTCGTCGAGACCGGACTGCCCGGCGAGCCCTGCGGCGCCGTGTACGTCGCCACGCACGGCATCTCCCGGGCTTCGGCCCGCGTCGTCGCACAGTGGCTGGCCGGCGGCCGGAGGACCTGATCTCACGGTGGCCGACAGGCTTGATATCAACAGAAAAAGGTACCCCCATGTTCGACCAGAACGGCCCCACCCCCGTGAACCTGGTGGCCACCGTGCGGGCGATCCTGCCCTCGCTCACCCCCGCGGCCCAGGGCATCGCCCGCCTCATCCTCGACGACCCCGCGTTGGTGGCCCGCAGCACCATCACCGAGTTCAGCGCGGCCGCGGGGACGAGTGAGGCCACGATCGTGCGCACCGCCAGGGCCCTCGGCTTCGCCGGCTACTCCCAGCTGCGGTTCGCCCTGGCCGGCGCGGTGGCGCGGCAGGCGCCCGAGCGGCTGGTCCCGGGCGATCTGGGACCCGACGACCCGCTCACCGACGTGATCGCGAAGGTGGCCAGGGCCGAGTCCGAGGCGCTGGCCGACACCGCGGCGCAGCTGAACCCGGACCGGCTGGGCCTGGTCGTCGAGGCCGTGGCCGGTGCACGCCGGGTGGACGTCTACGGAGTCGGCGCCTCCGGCCTGGTGGCGGGGGACATGGCGCAGAAGCTGATGCGGATCGGCCTGCCCGGCCACTCCTTCACCGACGCGCACCTCGCCCTGACCAGCGCGGCGCTGGTACGGCCCGGCGACGTCGCGGTCGGGGTGAGCTGCACCGGCGAGACCCCCGACGTGCTTGCGCCGATGGGCGTGGCGCGGAAGGCGGGCGCGATCACGGTGGCGATCACCAACAACCCGCGCTCCGCGCTGGCAGATCTCGCCGACCACGTCCTGGTCTCGGCCGGCCGGGAGACCGCGTTCCGTCCCGGCGCGCTGGCCAGCCGGATCAGTCAGCTCCTGATCGTGGACTGCATCTTCGTCGGCGTCGCACAGCGCACCTTCGAGACCTCGGAGGCGGCGCTCCGGGCCACCAGGGACGCGCTCGGCGACTTCCTGACCGACACCCGCCGTCGCGGCAGGTGAGGGTGGCACAGGCCACCGTCTCCCGCGCCTGAGAGAAGGCGAACGGCGTCAGGACAGGCGCAGGGCCTCCGCCGCGACGGCGTGACGCAGGTCGCGGATGCCCGCCCGGCCCCGGACGGGGTGCACGTTGTTGGTCAGCAGCACGGCGGTCAGGCGGCGCTCCGGGGCCACGACGACGGAGGTGCCGGTGAAGCCCGAGTGGCCGTAGGAACCGGTAAGCGGGCCGGCGACGGCGGGGTCGTCGAGGCGCACCCCCAGCCCCTGGCCGAACGCCGCCCCCCTGACGCCCTGGTCGCGGGTCATCTCAGCGACCGTGTCCGGGCGCAGGATCGGCGCTCCGCCGGTGCGTAGCGCCTCACCGAAACGCAGCACGTCGTCGGCGGTGGCGAAGATCCCGGCGTGTCCGGCGACCCCGCCCAGGCCGTGGGCGGTCTCGTCGTGGACCTCACCGCGCACGCATCCGGGACCGGCGCGGCCGGGCATGTACTCGGTGGCGGCGATCCGGGGCAGCAGCGACCGCGCGGGCCGGTATCCGGTGTCCGGCAGGCCGAGCGGCCCGGTGATCCGGGTGCGGAGCAGTTCGTCGAGCGGAGCCGCTCCGGCGATCTCCGCCACCCGGCCCGCGATGATCAGGCCGACGTCGGAGTAGAGGTGGTGCCCGCCGGGCGGACGCGACGGCGGCGTCGAGACGACGCGCGCCAGGCGGGCGGCGTGGACCTCGGGCCCGTCACCGGGGATCTCCTCGTGGGCCCGGTGACCGGCCGGCAGGCCCGCCGTGTGGGTGAGCAGGTGCCGCGGGGTGACCCCGGGGGGCGCGTCCGGCAGCCAGGCCGTGACGGGCTCACCCAGATCGAGGCGCCCCTCCTCGGCCAGCGACAGGACGACGACCGTCGTGAAGAGCTTGGTGAGCGAGGCCAGATCGAAGATCGAGTCGCGGCGGGCGGCCGGACGCCCGGCCAGGAGCGCCTCGGAGGGGCCCGAGTACCGGACGAGCTCCCCCGCCGCCGCCGCGGCCACCGTGGTCCCGCCGACGGAGATCACCGCGACCGCCGCCGAGCACACGCCCGGCACGGCCGCGGCCAGGACACCGCCGAGCCGCCCGGATCTCCCGGGGACGCCGATCACCCCGGCCGCCCCGGAGGTCTCAGGCACCCCGCGCGTCCTCCGAGGCCCGTTCCTCCGGCCCCGCCGACGCTGCCCGGGCCGCCTCCAGGTTGTCGCCGTGCCCGTCCAGCAGGGCGCGGGCGTCGTCGGGGCCGAGGCCCTGCTCGATCATCAGCACCGCGATCTTCACCTGCCATCCCGCCGCCTCCAGCGCGGGACGGGCGACGGAGAGGCTCGCGCCGGTGATGTCGCCGACCATCCGCGCCGCCCGTCCGGCCAGCTTGGAGTTGATCGCGGACATCTCGATCATGCTGTTGCCGTAGGTCCGGCCCAGCCTGACCATCGCGATCGTGGAGATCATGTTGAGGATCAGCTTCTGCGCGGTCCCGGCCTTGAGCCGGGTCGAGCCGGCCACCACCTCCGGGCCGACGATCACCTCGATCGGGTGCAGCGCCGCCCCGGAGAGCGGGCTTCCGGCGTTGCAGGAGAGCGACACGGTCAGCGCTCCGCGGCGGCCGGCCTCGGCCAGCGCGCCGAGCACGTACGGGGCCCGGCCGCTGGCGGAGACGCCCACCAGGGAGTCGAGCGCCCCCACCCGCCGGCCGGCGATCGCGGCGGCCCCCGCGGCGGCGTCGTCCTCGGCGCCCTCGACCGAGTGGGTCAGCGCGGGCTCGCCGCCCGCGATGATGCCCTGCACCAGCTCGGGGTCGGTGCCGAAGGTCGGCGGGCACTCGGAGGCGTCCAGTACGGCCAGCCGGCCCGAGGTCCCGGCGCCCACGTAGAACAGCCGGCCTCCGGCCTTCATCCGGGCGACGACGGCGTCGACCGCGGCGGAGATCACCGGGATCGCCGCGGCCACCGCGGTCGGCACCGTGGCGTCGGCCGCGTTCATCAGCCGGGCGACCTCCTCGGTGGGGAGCCGGTCGATCCGGCTGTAACGCGGATCGCTCTGCTCGGTGGACAGGTCGGCGAGTGGATCAGTCATGGCATTCCATGTTGCTAATTTTCATCGGACTCTTCCAGGATGGAAATTATCTTTCATCGGATGCGGCCGACTCCGCCGCCCGGCCCGTCACCGCAGCTCCCTGCGGTAGAGCCAGAAGACCCGTTCGGCGCGCGCGCCGACCGCCCGGGAGTAGAAGCCGAGAGGCCCCACCCAGGAGATCTGCGCGCTCGTCAGGCCCGCCGCCCGCTGCTCGGCCAGGCAGCGGCGCAGCAGCACCCGGCCCACGCCGAGCCCGCGTGCCGCCGGGACGGTGCCCATCGGGCCGAACCAGGCGGGCCTGGCGCCCCACGCGGCGAAGCCGAGGATCTCACCGTCACGGGAGGCGTAATGGCAGCCGGTCGCCTGCTCGGCCTCCCAGGCCCAGTTGCCGTTCCACTGTCTCCGGACGAAGGCGGCCACGGCATCCCGCTCCTCGCGGCCGGCCGCGTGCACGGTGACGCCGCCGGCCGCCAGCCGTACCAGGTCGGCCTGGACCGACAGGTCGGCGGTGAGATCGACGGTCATGTTCCATGCGGTTCTGTACCGCTGGTAGCCGAGCTCCTCGGCCAGGCAGGCCGCGGGCGTGTAGCGTACGTCGATGCCCGGCCAGGCGTAGCAGGGCGGGTTGCCGGCGAACCGGACCTCCGTCGCCCCCTCCGCGCGCAGCCACTCCTCGGCCGCGGCGATCAGCGCGCGGCCCCGCCCCTCACCCCGTGCCCCGGGGACCACCGCGAGCAGGTCGATGTGGCCTAGGGATCCGTCCTGCTCCGACATCGAGGCGAACAGCACGCCGTCGAGGTCGCCGCTCACCAGCGCCGTCCACCGGCGCCCCGGAGGCGGCTGCGCGAGGCGGGCCACCAGCGACGGCGCCTGCGCGGCGTCCAGGGTGAGCGCGGCCCGCGCGACCTCGCCGAGCGCCGTCGCGTCCGCGGCGACGGCCTCACGGATCCCCGGCGGCGTCGCCGGACCGGTCGTGCCCGACAGACCCGACGCGCCCATCGTGTCCCCCCCTCCGTCCTGGCCGCCCGTGCCGCCTCCCCCGCTTCCGCCGCTCAAGCCCGTCACCCCCCGCCGACCGGCATGGCGACGACGCTGCGGCTCATGGGGTGGTGGCAGGCGTGCTCCTGGGGCGTGCCCTCGCCGTGGCCGAGCAGCGGCTCCTCGGTCAGGCAGCGCTCGGTGCGGAACGGGCAGCGCCGCGCGAACAGGCAGCCCGTGTCGCGGTGGCTCTCGTCGAGCGCCTCGGTCGGCACCACCACCTGCTCTCCGGGCCGCTCCAGGCCGTGCAGCACCGGAATGGCCGACAGCAGCGACTGGGTGTAGGGGTGGACCGGGTCGGAGATGATCGTCTCCACCGGCCCCCGTTCGACGACCTGTCCCCGGTAGATGACGTAGAGCTCGCCGTCCGCGCCGATGTAGCGCGCGGTCGCCACGTCGTGGGTGATGAACAGCACGCTCACCCCGAGCCGCTCGCGCAGGTCCTTCAGCAGCGCCAGGATGCCCAGCCGCAGTGATACGTCGATCATGGAGACGGCCTCGTCGGCGACGAGCATCTCGGGGTCCACGGTGAGCGCGCGGGCGATGACCACCCGCTGGCGCATCCCGCCGGAGAGCTGGTGCGGATAGCGCGGCAGCACGTAGCCCGGGTCGAGGCCGACCAGGGAGAGCAGTTCCCCGGCCCGCTCGTCCACCCACGACCTCGGTCGGCGGGTCTGCCCCGCCCGCAGCGTCAGCGGCGCGTTCAGCGTCTGGTGCACCGTGCGGGTGGGGTTGAGCGCCGAGTAGGGGTCCTGGTGGATGAGCTGGATGCGGCGGAAGTACGGCTGCCGCTGCCTCGGCCGGAGCGAGGACATGGCGGTGCCGTCGATGACGATCTCACCGGAGTCGTGGGGCTCCAGCCCGGCGATGATCCGGCCCAGCGTCGTCTTGCCACAGCCGGACTCACCGATGAAGGAGGCCGCCCCGCCCTTCTCGATGGCGAAGTCGACGCCGCGCAGCGCCTTCACCTCCCGGCCGGCGAGCACTCCGCCCCGCTGCCGGAAGGTCTTGGTGACACCTCTGCCCGTGATCACGCCTGTTCCCCCTGTCTTCCCCGTACCCCGGCGACCTGCCGTACTCCCCCGGCCGCCCGTATCCCCTCGTCCCGCCTCTCCTCGTCAGCTCCCGCCGCGCCCGGTATCTCGTCGATCGCCCACACGTCCCCGGGCTCCCAGGTCCGCGCGGCGGTCGCCGGTCCGGGCCGCCGGGCCTCCGCCGCGACGGCGTGGCAGGCCACCAGCGACTCCCCCTGGGAGAGCACCGGTGGATCCTCGGTCTCGCAGACGTCCATCCGCAGGACGCAGCGCTCCCGGAACACGCACCCCTCGGCCGGGATCGTGCCCAGCGTCGGCGGGCGGCCCGGCAGGGCCGTGGCCTCGTCGATGTCGCCGACCAGGCGCGGTATGGCCTGGAGCAGGCCCCGGGTGTACGGGTGCCGGGGGGCGCCGAGCACCTGGGCGGTCGGGCCCTGCTCGACGACGCGCCCGCCGTACATGACGGCCAGCCGGTCGGCGACCTCGGCCACCACGCCGAGGTCGTGGGTGATGACCAGCGTGGTGAGCCCGCGCTCCTCGTGCACCTCGCGGACGATCCGCAGGATCGTCGCCTGGGTGATCATGTCGAGCGCGGTGGTGGGCTCGTCCAGCACCACGAGGTGGGCGTTGAGCACCAGCGCGAACATGATGCCGACCCGCTGGCGCATGCCGCCGGACAGCTCGTGCTGGTGGGAGTCGAGCACGCGGGCTCCGTCCATGCCCATCCGGCCGAGCAGGTCCCTGGCCTCCCTGACGAGCCCGCGCAGGTCCGGCACGTCGTGCGAGCGGCCCAGGTCGAGCAGTTGCTTGCCGATCGTCTTCAGCGGGTTGAGGGAGTTCTGCGCGGCCTGGAAGACATAGCCGATGTGCCGTCCCCTGGCCTTGCGGAGCGCCTCCCCCGTCAGCTTCACGACGTCGCCGAGACCGTCGATCTCCACACTGCCCGCGCTGATCCTGCCGGGCGGCTGGACGGCGTTGAGCAGTGACAGCGCCAGGGTCGACTTGCCGGAGCCCGACTCGCCGACCACCCCGGTGATCGAGCCCGGCACGAGCTCAAGGTCGATCCCGGAGACGGCGGGAAGCTCCCCGGCCGGTGTCCGGTAGACGACGGACAGGCCGCTGACACGCACTCCCGGCGCGGTTCTCCCGGCGGTGCTCTTAACGGTGCCCTCAGCGGTCACGGCTACCTTCTCGGATGTCATGGGCGCCCCTACTCCTCACGCAACCGGGGGTTGAAGATCTCGTCCATGGCGTCGACGACGAGCACGATGCCCAAGGTGAGCAGCAGGATCGCCAGCAGCGGCGCCATCAGGTACGGCAGTGCCGAGGTCGTCGTCAACGCGCCGCCCCCGAACACGGCGAGGTTGAGCATCACACCCCAGTTGTTGGCCTCGAACGGCAGCACGCCCAGGAAGAAGAGCCCCACCTGCGCGTACACCGCGCCGGTCACCGCGATGAGCATGTTCATCGCGATGAAGGGCGCCATGCTCGGCAGCAGTTCCCTGCCGACGATGTGCGTGGTGGAAAGCCCCAGGCCCCTCGCCGCCTCGATGAACCCGCGCTCGCGCAGGGAGAGGGTCTGGGCCCGTACGGCCCGCGCCACACCGCCCCAGCCGAGCAGCCCGAGCACCAGCCCCATCTCGACCGCGCTGCTGAACTTCCACACGGTGGACAGGATCAGCAGCAGCGGCAGGCCGGGGATGGTCAGCTTCATGTCGGTGATCCGCATGAGCACGGTGTCCCAGCGCCCGCGCCGGAAGCCGGCGAACAGCCCGATCCCGGTGCCGAGCGCGACCGTGATGACCGCGGTGACCAGTCCGGTCAGCAGCACATACCGCGATCCGGTGATCACCAGGGCGAGCACGTCGGTGCCCTCGAAGTCGGTGCCGAAGGGGTGTGCCCAGCTCAGCGGGGCGTAGAGCGCGCTGTCGTCGCGCGGCAGCCGCTCGGGATAGAGCATCGGGCCGAAGACGCCCATGAACGCGAACAGGGCCATGATGGCCACGCCCAGCATCCGGCTGGGCTTGCGCTTCAGCACCCGCCAGACGCCGCGCCAGAAGTTGCGCCGCAGGGTCGCGCGGGAGCCGCTCACGGCGATGATCGGTGCGGTCACCGGGTCTCCTCCCCCGTCTCCGCGGCGGGGACACCGTCCCCGCCGGTCGTCCCGCCCAAGGCGGCCATGCGCCCATCCGGGTGCCCGGCCGGGTGCCCGGTGGTGTGTCGGGTCGTGTGCCCGGTCATGCGGAGGTCCCCTCTCCTGAGCGCACCCGCGGGTCGATCGCGGTGTAGAGCAGGTCGGCCGCGATGTTGGCGATGACGATCGCCACGGTGATCAGCAGGAAGGCCCCGCCCATCAGCGCGTAGTCGCGGCTGGTGATGCTGTCGATGAGCAGCAGCCCCAGTCCCGGATAGTTGAAGATCCGCTCGATGAAGATCGCGCCGCCGAAGAGCAGGCCCAGCGAGAGCGCGAGGATGGTGAACAGCGGCAGGATCGCGTTCCGGGCCACGTAGCGGAAGATGATCCCGCGTTTGAGCCCGCGCAGTTCGGCGGCGAGGATGAAGTCGTCGCCGAGCACGCTGACCACGCTGGACTTCATCGCCAGGATCCAGCCTCCGTAGGAGGCCAGCGCGTAGGTCGCGATCGGCAGCGTGGCGTGCTGGATCAGCGAGCCGATGTAGGCGGCGTTGAAGCCCGGCTCGAACATGATGTCCGCCGTGCCCCCCGAGGGCAGGATCGGCAGGAGGGTCGTGAAGACGGCGCCCAGCAGCAGCGCGAGGACGTACTGCGGCAGGCCGTGCAGGAGCGAGCCCGAGATGGCCAGGACGTCGCCCAGCCTGCCCGACCGCCTGATCGCCGCGTAGACGCCCACGATGATGCCGACCAGGAAGCTCAGCAGGGTGCCCACCAGGACCGGCAGCAGGGTCCACTTGGCCGCCGAGGCGAGCACGTCGGTGACCGCCGCGCCGGGGACGCTGACCGACTGGCCCAGGTCGAGGCGGAACAGGCCCGATATGTAATCGAGGTACTGCTCCCACATGGTGCCGCTCGGCATGAACCCGTAGAGCACGGCTGTGGCGCGCTCGGCCTGCTCCGGCGACATGCCCTGCTCGACGAGCTTCTCGTAGCGGGCGAGCATGGGATCACCGGGGATGTTCCTGATGATCAGGAAGCTGATCGTGGTGACCACCAGGATCATGACGAGCCCTCGGGCCAGGTGGCCGGCGAGCCGGCGTGCGATGACCATCATCCGCTACTTCTTCTTGATCATGCCGAGTTGCAGCCAGACACCGGAGGTGAGCCGCAGCGCGTCGCTGTCGTTCTGCGGGAAACCCGTGAAGCGCGTGGTGTTGACGAACTGGGTGTTGACGTAGTCCCACATCTGAATCACCGGAAGATCCTGGTTGGCGACCTTGGCGAGGGTCGCGATGATTTTCTGCTGTTCGGCGCGGGAGGCCGAGTTGAGGTTGAAGGCCAGCTCACCGGGGTTGACCTTGCCTGCGCCCTCGACCTCCACGGTCTCGGCGCCGCCCATCCAGTTGCCCTCCGTGCCGGGGGCGACGTGCTTGAGCCTGCCGCCGAAGAGCTGCCAGCCGTTGGCCGCGCCGTACAGGCGCTGGTAGATGTTGTAGGGCACGGGGCCGAGCGCGACCAGCCAGAACCCGACGTCGTACTTACCGGCCGCCAGCTCCTCCAGGTAGAGGGGGTAGTCGGCGGTGGTGACCACCTCGGCGTCGATCCCGGCGTCGTTGAGCTGGCTGGTGACGGCCTTGGCCCCGGCCAGCCAGTCGGAGAACGGCGCGGGCACGCTGATGGTCAGCTTCCAGGGGCTGCCGTCCGGCATCGCCCACTTGCCGCCCTGCTTGCGCATGCCCGCGGCCTTCAGTTCCCGCTCGGCCTTGGCGGGATCCAGCCCGTACGGTTCCAGCGCGGCGAAGGAGTCGCCCAGCCACGCCTTCGCGGCCTTCTGGTGCAGACCCGAGGTCGTCACCGCGGCGGCGCCGCCCTCCGGGGAGGCGACCTTGGTGACCTGCTCACGGTTGATCAGGTAGGCCAGCCCCCGGCGGACGTGCGCGTTGTCGTAGGGCTTCTTCGACTGGTTGAAGGCCAGCGCGTTGCCGACCGGCGTGTATCCCCTGACGACGGTGTTGCCCGGAGTCTGGTCGATGCGCTTCAGCACGTCGGTCGGGACCGCGGTGAAGGGCGCGTTGTCCAGCTTCCCGGCGATCAGGTAGTTCCAGATCCGCTCGTTGCCGGTGTAACCGAGGATCTTCACCTGGTCGGGGGCGACCTTGGCCGCGTTGTAGAAGTTCTTGTTCTTCACCAGCAGCGCCTCGCCCGGATTCACCCTCTCCAGCACGAAGGGACCGGCGGAGACGTCCTTGGCCGGGGCGAAGGAGATGACCTTCTCGGCGAGGCCGGTGACCTCGGTCCGCGCCGCCTCGGCCTGGGGGCCGTCGCCGCGGGCGGTCTTCAGCTTGTCCCAGAAGTCGGCGGGCAGCACGTCCTTCCAGATGTGCGCCGGGACGACGAAGGTCTCCATGACGCCCCGCACAAAGGTGGAGCTCGGGTTCTTCGCCGACTGGGTGATCCTGATCGTCCTGTCGTCGACGACCTCGACGTCGGCGGCCGTGCCGGAGACGCGCGGGTCGACGGCGTAGGCCGTACCGCCCTGGGTGTAGGCCAGGGCGATCGAGAGCTTGACGTCCTCGCTGGTGATCGGCTTGCCGTCGGACCATCTGCCGTTCGGGTGGAGCCTGATGGTGATCGACGACTGGTCCGGGGCGATCTCCCAGCTCTCCGCGACGCCCGGGTAGAACTGGTTGGGGTCGGTCAGGTGGTTCTTGGTCCACGCGAGCCACTGGGAGTTGTACCCCTGGAAGGCGTTGCCCTTGGGGTTGTACGGGTTGATCGGCGCGTTCGCGTCGATCCCCGGCTTGAGCGCGTCGATCGTGGTGTAGGTGCCGCCGCCCCCGGCGGCCCTGTCTCCGGCGCCGCCGGCGCATGCCGTGACGGTCGCGAGGCCGAGCGACGCCACTACCGCTGCTAGTCGTTTCATTAACCGCTCCATGTGGGGGTCTGTCAAAACTGGAAGCCGGGTTCTCCGGACCTTACGATCCCCAGGGGAGCTACGTCAATTATCTCCACGTAATATACGAGTCCTGTAGCTTTCCTTCATTGATCGTTGTGCGCCGTTTGGCGCCATCTGCGCATGTGATCGAAATCCCGGCATCCCCGCAGGTCACGGCCTTGAGCGGCCGGACGGGCGCCCACCGGCACTCCCGCTCTCCGGTGGTCCGGATAAATTTTTCCCGGCCCGGCACTACGGCGATCATGCCGGTAGGGCGTCACGGTGATCACGCGGGCCCGGGGCGCGGGGCGCGGCGATCACACGGCGGCCGTGCCGGCCGTGTGATCCCGGCCGACGGAGGCGGCGCTCCCGGCGCTCCCGGCGGCCCACCGGCCCGTCGACCCGCGCGGCGCCGGACGGGCGAGGGCGCCGGACGCCCCGGCCGGACGGCGGCAGGCGAACGACATCAGGTGAACAGGGCCCTGCCCCAGTAGTCGCCGGCGTCGCGGACCCCGCCGGGGCAGGCGAACAGGCCGCTGGAGACGTGCTTGATGTACTCGTTGAGCAGGTCCTTTCCCGCCAGGGCCCGCTGGACGGGCACGAACTGGCGGTGCGGGTCGCGCTGGTAGGCCATGAAGAACAGCCCCGCGTCCAGGCGGCCCAGGCCGTCGGACCCGTCGACGTAGTTGTAGCCCCGGCGCAGCAGACGGGCACCCCCGTTGCTGCTGGGGTGGGCGAGCCGGACGTGGGCGTCGACCTTGATGACGGGCTCGCCCGCGGAGTCCTTGGCGGCGAAGTCGATCGGGTCGAACTCCTTCTTCGCGCCCAGCGGCGCGCCCTCGCCCTTGTTCCGGCCGAAGATCTCCTCCTGCTCGGCCAGCGGGGCCCGGTCCCAGGTCTCGATCGTCATCCGGATCTTCCGGGTGACCAGGTAACTGCCGCCGCTCATCCAGCCGGGACCGTCGCCGCCCACCCAGAGCTGGTCCCTGAGCAGCGCGGCGTCCTCAAGTTTGAGATTGTTGGTGCCGTCCTTGAACCCCATCAGGTTGCGGGGCGTCGTCTGGGCACGCGAGGTGGAGGAGGTACGGCCGAAGCCGAGCTGGGACCAGCGCACCGAGACCCGTCCGAAGCCGATCCTGGCCAGGTTGCGGATGGCGTGCACGGCGACCTGCGGGTCGTGCGCGCACGCCTGGACGCAGATGTCGCCACCGGAGATCTCCGGCAGCAGGGCGTCCCCGGGGAATTTCGGCAGGTCGGCCAGGGCGGCCGGTTTCCGGCTCGCCAGGCCGAACCGGCCGTCGAACAGCGAGCCGCCGAAACCGACCGTCAGCGTCAGCCCGGAGGCGGGCAGCCCGAGCGCCTCCCCGGTGTCGTCCGGCGGGGCCTCGCGGACCCCGCCGACGGCGCCGAAGGTGCCCGCGTCCCTGCCCTGGGTCATCCGGGCGGCGGCGGCGGTCCACTCCTGCAGCAGCTCGGCCAGCTCCGCCTTCTTGTCGGTGATGACGTCGAAGGCGACGAAGTGCAGCCGGTCCTGGGCGGGGGTGACGATGCCCGCCTGATGCTCACCGTAGAAGGGCACGGCGTCGGAGGCCGAGGTGAGGTGGGCCGAGGTGGACGCGGCGTCCTCCCCTCCGGCCCGCAGCGCCACCACACCGGCGCCGGCCGCCGCCGCCCCCGCCACCCCGGCCGCGCCCAGACCGAACAACTTCCTGCGGCTGATTCGCCCACTCATGCGCTCTCCTCCGTACGGCTCGCCTGGTCCGAATGCTCCGCCGTCTACTTGGCCACAACCGCGGCGATCTTGCTGATCGGCTCGGCCAGGGCGTTGATGGAGTCCGACAGCTTCTTTAGGTCGTCCTTGGAAAGCTCGGTGTGGAGCTTCCAGCCGTCGCCGGCCCGGTGGGAGCCCAGCTCGGCCTCGGTGGCGGCGAACCTCTCGTCCAGCGTCTTGACCAGCTCGGGGGCACGCTCCTCCAGAACGGGCCTGAGCGCCTGGACCGCGGCCTTGGAACCCTGCAGGTTGGCGTCGAAGTCCCACAGGTCGGTGTGGGAGTAGCGGTCCTCCTCACCGGTGATCTTCCCGGAGGCGACCTCGTCGAGCAGGCCCTTGGCCCCGTTGGCCAGCAGGATCGGGGAGAGCTCCGCGGCGTTGGCCTTCTCCACGATCGTCTTGACGTCGGCCATCAGCCTGTCGGCGATCGGGCCGTCCTTGCTGACGTTCTTGGTCACCCAGAGGTCCTTCTCCAGCTTGTGGAAGCCGGTCCACTCCTCCCCCTCGGCCACGTCGTTCTCCCGGGCGTCGATCGCCGGGTCCAGGTCGCCGAAGATCTCCGCCACCGGCTCGATCCGCTCCCAGTAGGTCCGCGAGACCGGGTAGAGGGCCTTGGCCTTGGCCAGGTCGCCCGCCTTGACGGCGTCCACGAACTCCTGGGTCTTGACCAGCAGGGTGTCGCTCTGGGACTTGATGTAGCGCTTGTAGCCCTTGGTCGCCGCGGCCAGCTTGGCGTCGCCGCTGAGCGGCTTGTGCTCGCCGGTCACCGTCAGCGGGCCGCGGATGCCCCGGCCGGTCATACCCGGCTTGCAGACGGTCTCGTAGGCGCCGGCCGGCAGCTCCACGATCACCTCGCGGGTCAGGCCGGGCACGATGTTCTCCACCTCGCCCATGACCCGGTCACCGGCGGCGTAGACGTAGAACTCCGTCACCTTGGCGCCGCCGTTGGTGATGGTGAAGGTGGAGGTGCCGGCGGCGACCTCGGTGGTCGCGACCTTGCACTCGGTGTCACTGGCGGCCACCGCGATCGGGCCGCCGGCGGCGGGCGAGGCGGCCCCCGGGCTCGCGGCGGGGGTGCCGCCGTCCGAGCAGGCGGTCAGTCCCGCGAGGGCGAGGAATCCTACGGCGATGGCAACGGAAGTACGCATGATGTCCTGTTTCAAGCCGCGGGGCGCGGGTCGGTGGCGGGGAGGGTCGGGGAGGTGCTGGGACGTCTGCGCTGGGGGCGCAGGAAGAGGAAGAGGGTGGGAACCGCGTAGCCGATCCAGGCGACGGTCTCCAGCACGCTCGGCTGCGGGGTGATGTTGAACATCCCGGACAGCAGCGTGCCGTACCAGGAGTCGGCCGGCATGACGGAGCTGATGTCGAAGGCGTAGTCGGTCAGGCCCGGCAGGATGCCGGCCTCCTGCAGGTCGTGCACGCCGTACTTGAAGATGCCCGCGGCGATCAGGATCAGCAGCAGGCCGGTCCAGGTGAAGAAGGTGGTCAGGTTGATGCGGAGCGCGCTGCGGTAGAGCCCCCAGCCGAGCGCGATCGAGGTGAGAACCCCCAGGCTGATGCCGATCAACGGGCTGGCCGTGGTGGTCGCGCCCTGGACGGAGGCGAAGAACAGCAGGGCGGTCTCCAGCCCCTCGCGCGCCACGGCCAGGAAGGCCATGACGACCACGGCCACCGCGCCCATTTCCACGGCGTCGGTCAGCCTGGCCCGCAGCTCACCCGAGAGGGAGCGGGCCGCCCGGCGCATCCAGAAGATCATCCAGGTGACGAAGACGGTCGCCAGCAGCGAGGTGATCGCGTCGAACAGCTCCTGCTGCCCGTGGCCGAGGTGCGCGGCGGTGAAGGTGAGCAGGGCGCCGAACCCGATCGACAGCACCACCGCGGCGCCGACGCCCATCCACACCTGGGGCAGCCGGTCCCCGCGATCGCTCTTGACGAGGAAGGCGACGAGAACGGAGACGACGAGGGCCGCTTCGAGTCCCTCTCGCAATCCGATGAGGTAGCTGGCGAACACCGCGACTCCCGGGAAGACTACAAAGGCTTACCTAATTTAGGACAGGGCAACCTTACTCTCCACCCGAGGATGCTCTATCAGAGCCTCCGGGTCGAGTCGCCGGCATGGTGATGTTCCCTACGGCGGGGAGATCGGCCCGGGATCGTCCCGTCTCGCGGCACGGACCCCGGACGGTCTCCCCGGGCGGCCTCCTCGGCAGGACGGGGAGAGCACGGCTCGCGGGATGACGGGGCCGGACGACCGCGACGGGGGCCGTACCCGGTCGGCACCGGACACGACCCCCGTCGTTGACCTTGCCGATCCCGCACCCACCAGGACCGGCGGCGTCATATCCACCGGAGAAAAATATCGGAAATGTCCCAAATATCGGAGATATCGGGAATTTGCATTCTTAGCGGTGGTCGCAGTGACCCCGCCCCCCGCAGTGACGCGCGTGCCTGGGGACGAACACATTGCAGTGGCGGTGATAACCCCACCACCCGCAGAACCTCCACCGGCACCCGTCGTTCCCCACGCAGGAAAGGAGGGAGGAGAGATCACCGGACGACAGGCGCGAACCGGCGAATTCCATCCGCCCGGCTACGGCGTTCGCCGGCGCCGGACTCGACGACACCATCAGGATGCCTGTCACCACCGCGGCGGACAAGGCTCCGACGCGCTTGCTGAAGATCGGGCTTGACGCCCCTCTACCCTTGCGAGGAAGCATGTATTTCCCATGTCTTTTATGATTCCGAATTACTTCGGATCCGTCTTACCGCCACGGAAGTGACAGCAGCCAGGAGATACCCAGAAGTGATGATATAAAGCGGCGAAATGGTTGAGGGAAGGGCAAACAAACAGCACTGCATGGGGAAAACAGCGCTTATCATCGTTTCCGTCTCACGCTCCTTCCGACCGTACGAGCGGACCGGAAAACGGCCCCGAACCGCCGGCGCGGAGCACCGTCCGCGCCCCGGGACGGGGCCGGGTCCGGGACGGGAGTCCCGCGAGACCACGGCAATCACCCGATTCCCTGACGCTGCGTACACGTTCGTGATCTGATGACTCTCCCCGACATCTGGAGACCGCTGTGTCCTCTGCCCGGCACATGTCACGCTCCACCTCAAGAGCCGCGCCCGGAGCACGGGCGCGGCGCGGCCGACGCGGGTCCAGACCCGGCGGCGGCGGACGGCGCACCCGCCGCGTCGAGGCGCCCCCGCCCGCCGGGGCGCCCCGCCCCGCCGCCTCCCGCACCGCCCGTCCGCACCGGCCGGCCCCGCGCCCGGCCCCCTGGGTGGCGTGTCCATGTCCTCGAATGTGAACCGCCTCTACCAGGCGGTCCTACGTGACGGAACCGCGCCGATCTCGCCCCGGCTCTGCCGCACCTTCGGAGACTGGCTGACCGGCAGGGGGCTTCCCCCGCCCGAGGCGGGCAGGGCTTCGCAGGAGTTCGAGAGGGACGGCGTGCGGGTCCGCATGGAGCACGGCGGCGAGTGCGGCCGGTACCTCCTGGAGGAACCCCTCGAAGGAGGACTGCTGCGCACCCGGATCACCTACGCCGAGCGGGTTCCCGGGCTGACCGGGTGGGTGGTCGTCACGGTGGAGGAGGACGGCGAGACCGGCGCGGGGCACGCCCCGGGGTTCGTCCAGTCCTACCTGCGCACCGCGCGCGTCACCGACGGGGCGGTGCACCTGACGGACGCGGCCGACGAGGTGGACGAGGACGGCGTGCGCCGGCTGCTCCCGGTGCTGTCCGAGCGCAACCGCCGCGTCCCCCTGGTCGTCGTGGCGGTGGACCCGCAGGACCCGCAGGCGGCCAGGACGAGGGCCGACTATCTGGCCGGGGTGGTCGCCGGAGCCGGCGTGGTCGTCCGCTTCGCCGACCTGCACGCCCAGAACCGCTTCAACGAGGCGATGGGCTCCGATCTCGGCGTGTTCGGCGGGGGGGTTCGCACCTATGTGACCCCGTTCACCCCGGGCGCCGAGAGCCACCCCTACCGGCACCGCCCGATGGGAGGGCCGATGATCCGCAAGCAGGGCAGGCAGGCGCTCGACCTGGCCGCGGGCGGCGTCATCGGCGAGACCGCCAGGCGGGCCCTTCCCGAGGACGTCCAGCGCACCTACCGTGTCGTCTCCAGGGTCCTGGTGGGCAAGGCCAGGCCCGGTGACATCGCCAAGGCGGTGGCCCCGAGGACGGCCGCGGCCGACTCCGGCGGAGAGGGGCTGCGCCGCTGGATGATGGCGATGACCCCGCGCCCCGATCCCGTGCCCGACGCCCCTCCCCCGGGAGATGCCGCGGAGCCCGCGGAGCCCGTCGTGTCCCCGGAACCGGAGCCCGCCGCCGTCGAGCGCCCCCTCCTCGACGCCGAGGCGCTCGCCGGAACGGTCGCCGACATGGTGATCAAGGAGCTGCGAGGGGAGCTGGACGCGGCGCTCGACCTCGCGGCGTCGTCGGGGGGAAACGGCTCGGAGAACGGGAAGATCCTGCGCCAGATGCGCACCCTCGGCGCGCACGTCGACGGGCTGCGCGATCTCATCGTGGTACGGCAGAGCGGGGACCGGCTGCTGGCCGAGGCGGAGGACGAGAGCGACCGGCTGGCCGGTGAGATCGACCGGCTCCGCACCGAACACGAGATCCTCCAGCAGGAGTACGCCGAGGCCGTCGCGGGCTCCCGCAAGCTCGAAGAACGGGTCCGCTGGCTGGAGGCACGGCTGGCCGAGGCCGGTCAGCCCGCCTTCGGGCTCTCCTCCGGCACCCCCTCCTTCGAGCCGACCAGCCTGATGGACGCCCTGAACATGGCGCGGGAGACGCTCCCGCACGTGGAGATCGGCGACACCGACACCGAGGCGGCGAAACTCGACCTCACCTACCCCACCCTGGCACGGGCCTGGGCCTCCAAGACCTGGGACGCCCTGCGAGCCCTCGACGCGTTCGCGCGCGCCAGATCGTCGGGGGGCTTCTCCGGCGGGTTCTTCGACTGGTGCAGGAGCGCCGGACGGCTCACGATCCCGGCGGGCATGGTCGCCATGAGCGAGTCCCGGACCGTCAACACCAACGGCAAGTACAGCACGAGGCGGACCTTCGCCGTCCCGGCGGAGGTGCACCCCTCGGGCAAGGTGATGATGGAGGCGCACATCAAGATCCGCAAGGGCGGCTGCCCGGCTCCCAGGATCCACTTCCACGACGACTCGGGCGGCGGCACCGGCAAGATCTGGGTCGGCCACGTAGGCGACCACCTCCCCAACACCCACACCAACTGATCCACCCCGTTCGCGGCCTTTCTTCCCACCTGAACCTCATTTCCGTGCCGACGGAGAAGGATCGGTCGCAACGCCCTTTCGGTACGCGCCTTGAGCTCGACTGCGGTCTCCGGACTTTCCACCACCGATTCCCCTCCGTGGCCGGAAATCCACTGACGGACTGTCCGTCTCCACTCCGCGGGGCGCCGGTCAAGGAAAAGGAGCAGGTGAGTTCATTCACCTGCACAACCTCAAAGGCGCACTCGTTTCACATACACCCCAGCCGGTTTGCGGACAACGGTATTTGGCGATACGGAAATAAAGGCGGTTGTGGCTGGGTGGATCGAGTGCTCTACTCAGAGAATGGAGCTCATTGAGAGTCGAATACTGAACTGCCTGCCGTCGCGGGAAACCGAACAGGACTGGCTTGCCGTCCATGCAGTGGGATCCGGACTGGTCTCGCCCCCTCAGGCTCTGCCGCAGGCTGTAGACCTGAGGGAGCAGTGGTGGGATGTGGGAGATCAGGGAGCGACCGGCTCGTGTGTCGGATGGGCGACGGCCGATGCGCTACTGCGCTGGCATTACGTGAAAAGCGGAATGCTGAATGAGAGCAGCCGGCCTTCGGTTCGTTTTCACTGGATGGCCGCGAAGGAGACGGACAACTTCACTGCCCGGCCGACAACGTTCATTGAGGAGGACGGAACCAGCCTGAAGTCCGCACTCGATGTGGCACGGAAGTTCGGAAGTGTCCGAGAGGAGACACTCCCCTTTCTCTCGGGAGCTCTGTATCACGGTGGCTCGGCAGGGTTTTACTCCATGGCCGCGAGCCTTCGGATTTCGGCCTACTTTAATCTTGGCCGGAATCTTGACGGCTGGCGGCGCTGGCTGGCCGGTCAAGGACCCATCCTCGCCCGCCTCGACGTGGACGCCACCTGGGACCAGGCCACCGCCACCAAGGGCGTCCTGAACCGCTACCAAGCCGGCACGGCCCGCGGAGGGCACGCGGTGGCCCTTGTCGGGTACAACAAGAGCCACTTCATCGTCCGCAACAGTTGGGGAACCCAATGGGGCGATGCCGGGTATGCCTATGCCACGCCCGAGTACGCGAGTGCCGCGTTCACCGAGGTCTACGGCATCGCTCTGTAGAAGAGTAGAAGACCGCGTCGGGTTTGAACGTCAGTTCCTCCGGCGGTACGGCCGGCGCCGGCGTGGGAACGCGCCGGAACAGGGTGCCGAAAACGACCGGGCAGGTTGCCGAGCAGACGATCGAAAGCCTGTGGTGGGCTTTTTCGGCCCGGATGGCGGAACGTAACGGTCACGAGCCGGGCTGGTCGGCCGGCGCTGAACGGCTCGCACGATCCGCCGCGCGGGCGGTGACGGCGCCGGCCGCGCAAATGATCGCGAACCCGAACAGCATGTATCGGGCCGAGTCGAGCATCGACCGGCCGCCCAGGTTGACCAGGACACCGGCGACCGCCGTACCGAACGCGATCGACAGGCTCGTCACCGTGGCGATCGCAGCGGCCGCCCGCCCTCCTTCCTCCGGATCCCGGGTGCTGGACATCACGGCCACCGACAGGTGCGGATAGGCCAGCCCGATGCCGGCACCGGCGATGAACAGCACCGGCACCCAGCAGAGGACCAGCCAGACCGGCGCGTCCTGCCGCTGCAGCAGCCCCTGTGCGAGGAAGCCGAGCGCCGACAGCAGCGGGCCGGCGATGCGCAACCGGAGAATGGTGCGATCCTTGATCGCCGACGAACTGACGAGCTGGGTCGCCGACCACCCCAGCGAAATGGCCGCGCCGAAGAACCCCGCTACGGCCGGGGCCAGCCCGCCCAGCCGCTGTCCGAACAGCGGCAGGAACGACTCCACCGCGACGCCGAACGCCAGCAGCGCGAGCGTCAGGTACAGCCACTTCAGCGGCGAACCCGGCCGGTAAGTGGTGCGTGGGAAGACCCGCAGCTCACTACGCCGCTCATGAGCGACGAAGACGACCATCAGCAGCAGCGCCACCGCGACGCCGGCCGCCATGGCCGCGGCTCCGGACAGCACCCCTGCCACGCTGACCGCGGCGGTGGCCCCCGTGACCAGCAGCAACGACACGACCGGGACCGGCGCCCGGGCATCGCCGCGCTCGGCGCCCGGCAGCACCCGGGGCACGAGCAAGCCGCACACCGCTGCGATCATCGCCATTGTCACGAACGCCGGCCGCCACCCGCCGAACTGGGCGAACAGCCCGCCGAGCGCAGGGCCGACGAAGTTGCCGACGCCGTACATCGCCGACATCAGCGCGTTGCCGCGCGTCCACAATCGCCGCGGCAGGGCGGATCGGACGGCGGCGAAGCCCAGCCCGGACAGCAGCCCCGCCCCCAGCCCCTGGATGCCGCGGCCGGCCAGCAGCACCGGCAT
The DNA here is from genome assembly GCF_053601935.1 of Streptosporangium sp. NPDC004631. NCBI lineage: Bacteria > Bacillati > Actinomycetota > Actinomycetes > Streptosporangiales > Streptosporangiaceae > Streptosporangium > Streptosporangium sp. NPDC004631. The sequence goes on from NZ_JBSGCR010000001.1 coordinate 389,175, forward strand.
TGCCGGGCTCACCGCGCAGGCCAGCGATCCCACCAGGAACACGCCGAAGCCGAGCAGGTAGGCGCCGACGTTACCCCAGCGGGCCAGGAGGCGGCTGACCAGCATCGTCGCGATCACCATCGCGACGAGATAGATCGTCATGTTCCATGCGTAGAAGCCCGTGCCGCCGATATCGGCCACCACGGTCGGCAGCAGGCTGGAGGCCAGATAGATGTTGACCGCACCGACGAGCACCCCGACGGCCGGCACGATCGCCGCGCCGGCATGCTCCGGGCCCAGCAGTTCCCGCCACGAGGACGAGGCGGGAGCGGAGACAGTGTTCACGTCGTCACCGCCATCCGCTCGCCGCACGCGGTGCGCTCGACGAGACCGAACCCGCCCGCCGTGGTTACGGGACGGCCGGGCACACCGGTCGGCCGGTGCCGCGGACCACGGATCTCGATGGCGGACTCTGCGCCAAGCCGCTCATTGTCACAAATACTCATGACATCAAGACTGTCGTTCAACCAGTCCCGGAGACTTTCGTCTCCCATCACGCCTCCTGCCAGCGGGCGGTACGCGGAAAGCCTCAAACCGCAGGGAACCCGCCCGCTCCGGTGTCCAACCATCCTGGCCAGGCGACAGCGGACCACCCCTCAGGGTCGTTGGACTGACCTCGGGATCCCTGGCCCGGCTGCGTTCCCTGGACGGGACGGTCGACGTACGGGACCGCGTGTTCGCCGCGCACCATTTCGCCTTCTCACCCGAGGTGCGCCTGCGTGTCGTCCCCGCGCCTCCCATGGACCGGCCTACCGCCCGAGGTTGGCGAGTAGCGTGCTCAGCTCGCGGACCTCGGGGTGGTCGGGGCCGAACACGGCGCGCATGTCCAGCAGCAGGCCGGTCAGGACGCGTTCGGCGTCGTCGACGTCACCCCGCGCGATGTGCACCTCGCCGATCTGCCGCCGCAGCTCCATGGTGAGCACCGCGGTCGCCCCCAGCGCGCGAGTCATGTCCCCGCGCAGGACCGCCATCAGGTCGAGCGCCCGATCATGGCGACCGAGGGCGGCGTGGCAGAGTGCCTCGTTGAAGCGGCAGCCGAGCACCGTCTCATGGTCGGGCGAGAGCAGCTCCGCCAGCTCGGGGATGACCCGCTCCAGCTCAGGCGCGGCACGCCGGTAGTCGTGGGCCGCGAAGCGGGTGTTGGCCAGGTGCATCCGCAGCGCGAAGACCAGCGGATGGCCTTCGCCGAGGGTCTCCACGGCCGGATCGAGCACATCCTGAATGATCTCGATCGCCTGGCTGAACCGGCCGCGCTCGGCCAGGTCCTCGGCACGTTCCTTGGCCTCGACGACGTCGTTCTTGGAGACCGGACCGGGTGTCCGGCGCCCCTGCGGAGGGATCCGGGAACCGGCGAGCGCGGTCTCCGCGATGCGGGCGGCCACGGTCGCGTACATCCGCAGCGGGTCGGGGGACGGCGCGGCCACGGTGACATCGGGGATGGGCGGCAACCGCTCGACGGAGGGCAGGAGCCGCTCGTACACCTGGGCGGCGTCCACGGGGCGGTCGCCCGGATTCTTGGCGAGCAGCTCCAAAACCAGCCTCTCCATCTCCTCGGGAACGTCGTCCCGGAGAGAGCGGAGAGGCGGAGGCGATTCGGTGTGGTGGCGGCCCATCTCGGCGGCGGGGAACTCCGACTGGAAGACGCGTGTGCCGGTCAGCAGCTCATGCAGGACGCAACCCACGGCGTAGAGGTCGCTCTGCGGGCTCGCCTTGCCCCAGACGCCCATCTCCGGCGCCATGTAGAACGGCGTGCCAAGACCCTCGTCCGCCTTGGTGATCTTCGAGAGGTCCGGTGTCCCAAGGATCGCCGCGATGCCGAAGTCGAGCACCTTCACGGTCCCGTCCGCGCAGACCATGAGGTTGCGAGGTTTGATGTCGCGGTGGATCAGCGACTCGGCGTGCGCGACCGTGAGAACGGCGCAGATCTGGGCGGTCAGGGCCGCCGCCCAGGACAGCGGGAGCGGGCCGTGCGAGTCGATGAGATCATCGACCGTCCAGCCCTCGACGTACTCCATGACGAGGAACAGGTCCCCCTCGTAGGTGCCCATGTCGTGGACGACGGGCACCCCCGGGTGCCGGAGACGGGCGGTGACGCGCGCCTCACGCCTGAACCGTTTGATCGCGGCCTCGCGGCGCTCCTCGGTGTCGAAGGCCGCCCAGCGGATGAACTTGACCGCGACGTGCCGGTCCAGGGTCTGGTCGAACGCCTTCCAGACCTGACCCATCCCGCCACTGCCGCGCTCCTCGACGAGCTCGTAGCGTCCGTCGACAACCGTGCCACGTTCCACCAGGGCTCCGTCCGTGTTGGAAGACGCCCACAGTTCTATCGGTTACCTGACAAATGATCCAGATCGCATGATCGTGTCAGGCAGGGTTCCGGCCTTACTCCGCCCTGAAGGACGGAGTCTGCGGCCCGCAACGAGTTCGATCAGCCGAGTGTTCCCTCACGGATCATCTTGTAGACCTGCTTGCGGCCGAGGTCGGTGATCCGGCTGCGGAACAGCGACTCGTCGAAGAAGCGCTGCACCAGGCCGGTGTTCCCGGTGTGCCGGTCGACCACCACCTTCTCCAGGTGGTCGGCGAAGACCTCGCCGAAGTTGGCCTCGTCGTTGACCAGCGCGGCGGCGATGAGCGAGTCGTTGCGGGCAGCCTCCTTGAGCTGCTGCTCCACCCAGACCTGGTCGGTCTCCGACAGGCCCAGGCCGTACTTGTCGTTCACCGCGGCGATCAGGGCGTGCAGCGACGTCATCTCGGGCTCCGCCGCGGCGGAGCCGGCACCGGACGGAGCGGGGAGCGTCACCTCACCGCCGGCGGTGGGGCGCAGGCTGATGTCGTGCTCACCGGTCTTGCTGATCTTCAGGTGGGTGAGGTCGATCTCACCGACGTCCACGGCCGGGTCCTCGCGGCGCGGCAGCCGGTTCAGCAGGAACCTGCCGAACAGGTACAGCCGTTCCAGCTCGTCGTCGGTGTAGGGCACGACCTGCGACAGAAACCCGTACAACCGTACGTATCCCCGCAGATCGCCCCGGAACTGCTCGGCGGAGTCGTCGTCGTTCGCCCGGTCCTCCCGCTGCCGCTCGATGAAACGCGCGACGGCCGGCTCGGTGAAGCGGTAGAGCGCCGCGTGCGCCCTCTCCCACTCCCGCTGCGTCGCCGAGGTCCGCTCGGCCTGGAGATACGCCTCGGCGAGGGCCTGCAGCTCCGACGCCACCAGCAGGGCGTGTCCCTGTACGGCCGCCGCCCGCGTGTAGAGCAGGTTGGGATCGATCTCCTCGACGGCCGTACCCTCGAAGTAGGGCTGGAAGTCCGCCTGGATGTCCTCGGCCGCGTTGGCGAAGTCCAGGACGAAGACGTCCCCCTGCGACTTGAGCCGGTGCGTACGGTTCAACCGTGACAGCGTCTGCACCGCCGCCACACCCGCCAGCTTCTTGTCCACGTACATCGTGGTCAGCAACGGCTGGTCGAACCCGGTCTGATACTTGTCGGCGACCACCAGGATCCGGTACTCCGCCTTCTCGGCGGCGTTGGGCGAGGTGTCGTCGGCTCGGCAGTAGGCGAACCGCTCCGGCAACTCCCTCTCCCCGAAGCCGTTCAGCCTGGCCTCGGTGTACTCCGTCTCGACCCCGTGCTCGTCCTTGAGCTTCAGCGTCTGGGAGAAGGCGATCAGCGTGCCGCAGCCGGGATAGTCGTTGACGGCCACGTAGTCCCGGATCGCCTGGCCCAGCCGGAGGGCGTGCTCACGTGAGGGGGTGACCACCATCGCCTTGGATCGCCCGCCCAGCTGCGGCGCGGTGTGCCGGCGGAAGTGCTCGACGATGATCTGTGCCCGCTGCTGCATGCTCGTCGGGTGCAGCTCGGCGAACCGGGCCAGCAGCGCCTGACCTTTGCGTTTGTCCACCTCGCGGTCGTCCGGCTCGGTGCTCATCAGCCGCCAGAGCGTCTTGTAGGTGACGTAGTTCTTGAGCACGTCGAGGATGAAGCCCTCCTCGATCGCCTGCCGCATCGAGTAGATGTGGAACGCGCGGGGCTTGCCGTCCTCGCCGGGGGTGCCGAACAGGGTGAGCGTCTTGTTCTTCGGGGTGGCGGTGAACGCGAAGTAGGAGAGGCTGTCGTGCCTGCCCCGGGCCAGCGCGCTCGCCGTCAGCAGGTTGCCGTCCTCGTCGACGTCGTCGCTGCCGAGCTTGCGCAGCACCCGCTTGAGGGCCGCGGCGCCCTCTCCCGACTGCGACGAGTGCGCCTCGTCCACGATCACCGCGAACCGCTTGCCACGCAACCCCTCGACCTGCTGGAGGATGTGCGGGAACTTCTGCAGCGTGGTGATGACGACCTTGGCCGTCTCCCCCCGCAGCGTCTCGGCGAGCTGGGCCGAGTCCTGGTCTATGCGTTTGACCACGCCCGGTGTGTGCTCGAACTGGTAGATCGTCTCCTGCAATTGCCGGTCGAGGACCAGCCGGTCGGTGATTACGATGACCTTGTCGAACACCGGCTGGTTCGGCCCGTAGCCCTTGGCCAGCGCCGTCTCGTCGAGCTCCGCCAGAGCGGCGGAGGTGTGCAGGTTCGCCAGCGCGTGCGCCAGCCAGGCGATCGTGTTCGACTTGCCCGACCCCGCCGAGTGCTCCACCAGGTAGTTGTGACCGGACCCGTGCCGCCGCGCGTGGGCGGTCAACCTCCGCACGGCATCCCACTGGTGGTAACGCGGGAAGATCAGCGGCAGCCGGTGGGCCCTGCCCGGGGACGGCCTGCGCCCCTTGCCCTTCTTCACGTCCTCGTCGTCGACGTGCAGGAACCGCCTGAGCAGGTCCAGCCAGGTGTGCGACTCCCAGATCCGCTCCCACAGGTACGAGGTCCGATAGGTGCCGCCCGGCGGGATCTCCGGGTTACCCGCGCCGCCCTTGTTGCCCGGCCCCCCGGTGCCCATGTTGAACGGCAGGAACCGGGTCCTCTTCCCTGCCAGCCTCGTGGTGACGAACACCAGGTCCTGGTCCACGGCGAAGTGCACGAGTGCCCGCCGGGCGAACAGCGGCTCCTTGGGATCACGGTCCTCGCGGTACTGCCGCTTGGCGTCCTCGACGGTCTGCCCGGTGAGGATGTTCTTCAGCTCGGCCGTGGCGACCGGGATGCCGTTGACGAACAGCGCCAGGTCAAGGGTGTCGGTGACCGTCGCCGAGTAGCGGAACTGGCGGACGACGCTGAGGATGTTCTTGCCGTACGGCTCCAGCGCGTCGGCGGCGATCGTGTGCGCGGGCCGGAAGTAGGCGAGCCTGAAGGTGATCCCCCGATCCTTCACCCCGTGCCGGAGCACCTCAAGGGCCCCCTCGGCGTCGATCGCCTTTCCCACCTGAACGGCGAGACGCCGGGCGGCCCCCGCCTCGTCCCCGGCCTGCGCGACGACCAGCCGACCCCACTCCTTCGGCTGGGTCGCCTGCACGAAGTGCAGCAACTCCGTCGGATTCAGCCCCAGAGCGTGGTCGTAGAGCTTGTTTGAGCCCTTCCCCCAGCCCCTTTCGAGAAGAGCCGACTCGACGGCGTCCTCGAAGACCTTCTCATGATGCACAGGGGCCAATGTCACGTTCCTTCACTGAGGTACGAAGTCTTTCATTCAAGCAGAGAACACTGACAATCGACGGCCATCAATCGGAACAGGCCGGGCGTCTCCGCCCAGATCGGCGGTACTGACGCCCCCCAAACCGAGTGGCGGGACGATCGCCGCGCCAGGAGGTCGGGAGCGGGAGGATGCGCCTGGGATTCCATTCCGAGCCGGGACGCGCGTCCGGGCGCAGCCCGCCACGGACGGACGGCAACCGGCCGCCAAGGGGGTCACCAGGGCGGCCGGGCCGTCGCGGCTCTAACGGAGGTCGAACTCGTTGGCCTTCACACCGTTGACGAAGGCGTCCCACTCGGCGGGGGTGAAGAACAGCTTGGGCCCTTCGGGGTCCTTGGAGTCACGCACGGCTACCAGGTCGGCCTGTCCGGCCTTGTGACCGGGCCCGTCGACGACGCCTCTCCACTCCGCGACCTCAACGCAGTCACCGCCGTTGTTGCCGCTGAAGCTTGACTTACGCCACTGCACCTTGCTCACGTCCACTTTTCCTCTGCCGTCCTCTTGATAAGCTCTAACGACATGCTCAGAGGCAACGCCTCTATGCGAATGGCCTCGAACTGCTTCACGGCTGCCGCCACCTCGTCCTGGTCACCAGTCGTCAGCCCGTGAATGGCCGTTTCCAAATACGCTACCTCGATACCGCCTTCCAGCGTGGCGATCGCGAACCCCGCCAGAATGCCCGTGCGCACACAGCCGCGTGGAACGACCTGTACGCTGACTTGAGGACTGGTGATTTCCACCAAATGCTTCAGCTGGTCGTGCACGATTTCCGGACTGCCCACCAAACGGTGCAGAACCAGCTCGTCGATCACGCATCGGAGGGTGGGCGGCGGAGGGTCCTCGCGGGTCAGGATGGCCTGACGCTCCAGACGGGCTGCGGTCGCAGCGTCGTCACCCAGCAGAGCACGCGCGTAAGCCTCGGTCTGCAGTAGCCCCGGGAAAACCAGCGGCTGATAGGTCCTGAGAGTAATCGCCGCCCGCTCCTTGTCGCGCCACTTGCCGAACCAGGAGGGGAAAACCTGCCCCTTTCTCCAGTCGAGGAGCCGGTAGAGAGACCCGTCCGTGCTGAGGACCTTGTCACACGTCTCAGCGAACTCCGGGCTGGCCGGAAGCTGCCCCGTCTCCACGCCGCTGATCAGGGACTCGCTGAAGTGAATCCTCTCGGCGAGCTGCCCCTGAGTGAGGCCCGCCGCCTTCCGGTAGTGACGCAGCTCTCTGCCCCATATTGCCTGAGGTGTGTAGAGGTTGGCCACGATGCCCTCCCTTGCCGGAATTCAACGACCGCGACGTGAATCCCAAAGCTCGCCCTTGGTAACCGTTCCACCACCAAGCGTAGTCGCGTCTCGGCACTCTGAACATACAAAATCAGAGAGAGAAAGAGAACCCATGGACGAGGCTCTCAAGGCGCAGGTGGCACTGGCCGAACATCACCACACAATCAATCCCGTCTTTTCCCAGCTAGGAGAGAAGTGGATTCCGCACGCAAGGGAAAGTGTGGCGTCCGTCCGCCGCTTCGTCCGCGACGTGGCCGCCGACTGGAACGCGGCGGAAGATATCCCGGAAATCGCCGAACTCCTGGCCTCGGAACTCGCCGCCAATGCGGTCGCCTACGGCGCCGCAACCATTCAGGCCGCGAGCGCCATCCGGATCACAGTCGGCAGGAAAAGAGACCTGATGATCGTGGAAGTCCACGACTCCTGCACGGTGCCTCCTCGGAGAAGATGGGCAACCCACCTGGAAACCTCCGGCAGAGGACTCGCCATCGTCCAGAACCTCTCCCACAACTGGGGCTGGACCCTTACCCCCTACGGAAAATCCGTCTGGTTCCAGCTCGTGGCATGGCCCTGAAAATCAGATGGAACGGAGGCGGTGACCCCAGCCGACCGGGTCACCGCTTACCCCACAACCCCCCGCGCCGTCGCCACATCAATCTTCCCGGTAACCGCCGCCGTAATCAACGATCGCCGATGTTCATGGAGGAGAAGAGACTGCTTGTCTATAGCTATGCGGGCGCGGGTGACCACCGAAAGCTGCTCATCCACCTGATTTACAATATGTCGTTGCTGTTCCAGCGATGGGAGCGGAATCGGAAAATCAAGAATTTTACTACTGTTCGTAGAAGCGAGGTTAGTGGTCTTCACGCCGGTGCTCTCAAAGTAGCAGCGTCCATGAAGTGTCTGTGTCATCAAGGCCAGATATTCAGCCTCCAGCTTCGTTGGATCAGGGCGGAGTGCGAACACGTGGTTTTGGTGCAGGCAACCTTCAAGCTCACCATGCCAGACTGTGCCACGGCCCAACTTATCCAGGTCACCACCTTCGGTCATCAGCACATCCCCCGTCCGCAACGTGCTCCGATCGGCAACTTTGCGTGGAACGGTGATTTCGGCGACCGAGTCGAGATTCACATAACCCGCCTGGACGTTTGCTACCCGGAGATACGGACGTGTGACGACATCGCCACCTAGATCACGTGAGCTATCGACAGTGAGCCCCGACTGAAGACGGCAGGTATACCCAAGGCGTACCAGTGGCCGATCTTCCGGAATTTCTGGCAACCAAACCCAAGGCCAGCGTTCCACAAACCCACTAAGCGCCCCAGGAACGAGAATTTCAGTGACCAGCGCAGCCGCTCTTTCATCTAAATTACGACGCTGGATCGCACGAAGCGATTCGATGCGTGAAATTTGAGCTGTCTCAGAGTCAAGAAAGGCGGCGATGCGCCGCTGCTCCTCAACCGAGGGCAGTGGGATCCGAAGCTGTTCAATATCTGGCATGTAAATAGTCTTGTGAGTAGATCCCGCAGCGACCCTTCGAAGGTCAGGCGCCATCGCCCGCAACGCATGAAGCAGAAATCTCGAATGGAGTTTCGGACCACAGGTCCACGTTGCAAAGTCCTGGCTGGTGGCCATATCAATGCCCATGATCGCCGAGAAGCCGACAGATGCCGTGCGAGACAGCATCACCGTTCCCGCCGGATGAAGGACTGCCGCCGAGTTCACGAGGCCGAGCTGACTGATCTTCTCTTTGGTCTCCGCCACAGTGTTGCGCGTGCCGTCACGAAGCTGCCAGACATCCGCGAGCGTCATCCAGGGAATTGTGCAGTTCTTCCAATAATCCGGGCGCTGGCGGCTCGGGGTATGCCCAGTGCCCAACTTCGCAACGTACCTGATCGGGACGGTGGGCCATCGCGACTGCGAAAGCCACGGAGCCACATCCCCCGAACTCATCGAGTCACCTCACCGAGGAGCTTCTGGATTTCGGCCTCCAATGACTTAAGCTCGGCGTCGATCTCCTCCAGCGGCCGAGGTGGCGTGTACACGTAGAAGTGCCGGGTGAAGGGGATCTCGAAGCCGAGTTTGGTCTTGGAGTGGTCCACCCAGGCGTCGGGAACGTGGGGCAGGACCTCGCGCTTCATGTATTCCTCGATCTCGGCCTCGCGCTCGGCCGGAGTTGAGTTCATCGACGTCAACGGCACGTTCTCGTTGTCGCGCAGGTCGGCGTCCGGCAGGGGGTTGTTCTTCCTGTCGGTCTGGAGCTGGCCACCCGAGTCGCTGACCGCCACCTCGTTCCAGATCACGGTCTCGACCGGCTTAGGCAGCTTGCTCAGCCCGTTCTCCGCCAGGGCCGCGTCCAGCTTGCCGGCGAACTCCAGCTTCGTGGCGCACGCCGTACCGACCAGGGAACCAAGAGCGGCGAGCACCGCGTCACGCTGGTCGAACTTGGCCACCGCCTTGGCCTCCCCCACCGCCTCGGCGGTCAGGCCGGTGACCTCGAAGCGCTGCCGGAGCGGACGCTCCACGGTGATGCGCTGGTAGCCAAAGGCGTGACGCGGGAAAACCTTCACCTTGGCGTGGTGCGCGTGCTCGGGGTCCGCCGCGATGGAGAGCGCGTCCTTGTAGATCGCGGTCAGCTCGGTGATCTGGTCGTCGGGGATGAGCTTGCGCTTGTCACCGAGGGACTTGCGCATCTTGGTCCAGGAGGCGCGGGCGTCGAGCAGGATCACCTTGTCCTTCAGCGTCTCCGCCTTGCGGTTGGACAGGATCCAGAAATAGGTAGAGATGCCGGTGTTGTAGAAGAGCTGGTCGGGCAGGGCCACGACAGCCTCAAGCCAGTCGTTCTCCAGGATCCAGCGGCGGATCTCCGACTCCCCCGACCCGGCCGCCCCGGTGAAGAGCGGGGAACCGTTGAAGACGATGGCGACGCGGGAGCCGCCCTGCTCGACCGGCTTCATCTTGGAGATCATGTGCTGGAGGAAAAGGAACGATCCGTCGTTGATCCGGGGCGTGCCCGCGCCGAAGCGGCCGGCCCAGCCGAGGTTGTCCGCCTCGTCCATGATCTGTGACTGGACCTTCTTCCACTCCACGCCGAACGGCGGGTTGGCCAGCAGATAGTCGAACCTGCCGTCGGGGTGGCCGTCGTGGGTGAAGGAGTTGCCGAAGGCAATCTTCGAAGGGTCCTGGCCCTTCAACATCATGTCGGAGCGGCAGATCGCCCAGGACTCCGGGTTGAGCTCCTGGCCGGAGACCTTGACCGTGGCCTTGGCGTTGTAACGCTTGATGTACTCCTCGGCCGCGCTGAGAATGCCGCCGGTACCGCAGGCCGGGTCGTAGACGGTGCGGACGATGCCGGGCGTCATCACGTCGTGGTCGTCAGGGGCCATCAGCAAATTGATCATCAGCTGGATGACCTCGCGCGGCGTGAAGTGCTCACCGGCGGTCTCGTTGGAGATCTCGGAGAACTTCCTGATCAGCTCCTCGAAGACGTAGCCCATCTGGTGGTTGTCCACCACGTCCGGGTGCAGGTCGATGGCGGCGAACTTCGACAGCACCAGGTAGAGCAGCCCGGCCTCGTCCAGACGGGTGATCTGCTCATCGAAGCGATACTTGTCCAGGACCTCGACCGCGCCCGTCGAGAACTTGCCGATGTAGGCCCGCAGGTTGCGGGCGACGTTCTCGGAGTCCTTGCTCACCTTCCCCAGGTCAAGGGGACTGGTGTTGTAGAAACTCGCCTCCGAGGCGTTTCTCAGCTTGATCTCGATCAGTCTGGGCGGCAACAGCTCACCCTTCAGCCTCTCGGCCTCGGCGAGCACCGCCTCCTTGGTGGGCTCCAGCACGCAGTCGATCCGGCGCAGCACGGTGAAGGGCAGGATGACCTTGCCGTACTCAGACTGCCGGTAGTCACCGCGCAGCAGATCGGCCACCGACCAGATGAAGTCCGCGTACTTCTGGTGGTTACCGCTCACCGTGATCCCTCCGTATTTCAATGATTCGCGCTCCCCATCTTCGCCAACCGCGACCGAGCAGCGGGGCGGATAGGGAAAATCCCCAGGCCACCGCAGATATCGTCACACCAGTGTCCACCCGGCCGGACGTGAAGTGCGCCTTTTCGAACATCTCGGGAGACTCGTGTGCGTGAGACTATCGCATCTCATAAACCGACGATAGACACCGACTTTTACCATGTGTCTTGAGTTCACACAGAACCGCCTCTTGTAGATCGTCCCGCACCGGCGGACATCAAGGTTGCCTCGGCACCAGGCGTGGAGGCATCCGCCGGGACGGGCTGGCGTAACGGGTGTGTGCACGTTCCACCTCGCGCTCCCACACCAGCCGAAGCACCTCGTCTGTCCGCGGGACCTGGAAGCCGAGCCCCTCCAGTACTTGGCGGAACGCCGGGTCCACACCGCCGTCGGACAGGGTGATGAGCGCCGACAGCATCGGAAGGACGTCAGCGGCCGGCGTGTCCACAGCGACGAGGACGGCGGTCCAGTCCACGGGGTTCCGAAAAACAGGACCCGCCAGTCGATCCATGACACGCCCCCGGTCGATGGTCGCCTGCTCCCGTGCGGCACCGATCAGGAGATGCCGCACGACGTTCGCCAGATCGATCGTCCTCGCAGGCGCGAAGAGTTCTCCCCGCCGTTCTACAGGCCTCTGCCTTATCAACTCCTGCTCGGGCAGTTCGATCGCCGAAGAGACAAGCTGAGAGTTGACCTTGACGACCGGGGAATCGGTTTCCGTGGATCTGATAACGCGCCCCCTCCGAGCGGGGAAGCTCTCCAACCACCCTTCATGGGCCGCGATCTGCTTTAGCTCGTATTTGAACTTCCGAGCCGGGACGGCGACCATCGCCCTCTTGGCCCTGGCGATCAGATCGGCCATCGATACGACGTTCTTCCGCTTCTTCGCCTCTCTCATTTGGCTTAGCAGGCTGTACAGCTCATCGCGAATCGCCCACTCTTTGCGCTGGTCTGTCCGTGGGAGTTGGGCAGCCTGCCGTCTTTCGGCCGGAGACATCCCGGGATCAGCGCCCCCACCCCTTCTCTGACCGGCAGAGGTCTTGCTGTCGGTCGCGAGGGTGACGCTCGCCTGCGAGGCCTTGTGAGCCAACATCCACCGCTTCAGTTCCACGAGCTCTTCACGTGTGCGCCGGAATCTTGGCAGCGCCAGTAATCTCACTCTGTTGCCCACCGACAAGAGAGTGGTCACCTCAGCGAGTAGCCGAGCAACCGCCTCAGCGTCCCGAGTTTTCCGCGCTTTACGGAGCCTGCTGGTCAGCGAGATCAGGTTGGCACGGACCCACTCTTCGTCACGTGGAGGCACGCGATCGTCGACGACGCGAACCGTGGCGGCGGCGATGGATGGCTGGACGACAACGGCCTTCACAGCCGGCTCTTCCACGACAAGCGAGGTGAGGCCCCGCGCGTAGATGGTCCAGACGACCCTGGATTCGTCCTCCTGCCATGCCGCGTTGGCCATGGCCGGACCGGTCAGCCTATAAAAGCTACCAACCAGCAGGTCTACGGCGTCGGGAAGCACTACGCGGGCCGTCATCGCCCGTCCGGTCGGTTCCGAGACGGCTTTCGCGGCCACCGCGTGGGAACCCGGCGAAATACCAGGGCCTCCGACCGGTTTCATGACCGCCGCCTCGGGGATGATCGTCACCTCCTCGGCCAGCAGGGGCAGGCCCAGCGGCCCAGTGGTTCGCTTGCGGGATTCGACGAGATGAACGCGTCGCGCGTCCCGGAGAACAGGGGTGACGATTCCCCACTCGGAGATCTCACACTCGTTTAGATCGTTCCAGACGAGATCGCCGTCGCGTGTCTCGGTTCCCACTTGGACGACCCGAGCGCCATCCTTCGTGTCGCACCTGACTCTGAGGGCGTATCCGTCCCGGTCGACAAGATTCCTGGCGGTGAGGGTCGCTCTCTGCCCGAACACCCACTCGACCTCGCGGGCGCCCCGGCGAAGCACGCGGTCCGCCTCGGCCCATCCCTCCTGGGTGAGGTTGGTGAGCTGGACCTGAATTAGAGATCTGCCTTTCGGCCCGCTCACGGTCAGGTCCGTGCACTGCCCGTCGGTCATCCGCCCCTGGAACCGCTGTGGCCGGGCACTTCTGAAGGCGGCGCTCAGCCCTCGGTGAATGTAGAGATGGTCGGCGCTGTCCTCGCCAATGTGTGTGCGTTCGCAGGTGGGAGCCCTACCGTCCAGATCCGGATAGTGCGCGAAGTGGCACACCCTGTCCTTGTAGAGCTTGCCCACGAGCCGCCAGCCACATCCGCCGAGCCACGTACCGCACCAGAACGTCCGCCCCTTGTACTTCGTGAGATACAGCTCGGCGTCGTGGTGATCTTCCGGCAGGAAAAGAGGGTGATCCGATCTGGAATCGCCAAGGACTGCCGTTCGAACCTTCCGGTTGTCCATTGCCACAGAACCTCTTGAAAGTCGCGTTCGGGGGTAGCAAGAACGCCGCAAACTCCGAAATTTCCAGACCTTACGGTAGATCGCCGAATCCTAACGCCGCGGTAGCCGACCGCACAGAGAAACAGGGAGCTTTCCCTTAGGAGATCAACTCAGGCGGAGTGAGCGTTTCTTGCCTGAGGCCGTGGGTCGGTGCGGTCATCGGGGGCAGGAAGGCGGCCGCGTACATCTGCCCGGTCTCCGCCTCGCCGTACGGCCGGCGGAGCACCGCCGAACGGCCGTCGACCTCACCGATCAGCCCCAGGGCGAACTGCCGGGCGACATCGCAGTTCGTACAACGGTCGTCCACGTACCAGCCGTCTTCGCCGCCGGGCCGGGCCACCACCGAGCCCTCCCGCTGCGCCCCCGCCGGGGCGACCGACCTGTCCATGGTGCCCCCTTCATGGAATTCCAAGGTTTTGTGAGACGCCGGAATCAGGCCACTCATCCTTTTTGATCTCCTCGGGCCGGGCCCGTGTGCGTTCGGTGTTGCCCGAGCGCACGTTGACAGGAGGCGGACGGATGGTTGTAATGGTGCGCGTGTCGCGTGACGCCGGCCGAAGAGCAGTGGGCGGGCCGGTGGTCGGGCGACACCATTCACAAAGGGGCGATGCCATGGGTTCACACTCCGCACCCTGCGCCTGACCTAAGCGTCTCCGCACGTCCCGCCCTGTCCTGTGCGGTGCCCGGCACCGCCGTGCGACCCCGGTACGTCACGCCTCCCCCGACGGCCGCCGCGTTCCGGCGAGCGTCCACGGCCCCGCGTGCCCGATCGAGGTCCGTCTCCGGGCAGGCGTTCACGTGCGGCACCGCGCTGCGTTCATCACCGTCATTTCACCGTCGCCTCGGCCCCCTCGCGGGCCCACGCACTTCTTTGGAGACCCAAAACCGTATGCCTGCGTCCTTCAACCAGCCGATCATCGAGGAGTTCCGGGCCAACGGGGGAAAGGTCGGCGGCCCCTTCGAGGGCGGCGACCTCCTCCTGCTGACCACCACCGGCGCGAGGTCGGGGACGGAGCACACCGTCCCCCTCGGCTACGTCCGCGACGGCGACCTGCTGCTCGTCGTCGCGTCCGCCGCCGGCGCGCCCCGCCATCCCGCCTGGTACCACAACCTGCTCGCCCATCCCGTGGTGCGGGTGGAGATCGGCACCGAGGTGTTCGAGGCGATCGCGGTCCCCGCCGAGGGTGGACGGCGCGAGCGGCTGTTCGAGCACGTGGTGCGCGCGGCGCCCGGATACGCCGACTACCAGGTCCGCACCACCCGGATCCTGCCGGTCGTGGTGCTGAAGCGTTCTGAGCCCGAGGCGGGAGCGGACCCTCCCGAGGTCGCCGGTCTCGCCGGCAAGCTCATGGAGGTCCACACCTGGCTGCGCTCGCAGTTGCGGCACGTGCGCGCCGAGGCCGACGCCCACCTCGCCGCACGGGAGACCCCCCGGGGCCCCGGTGAACCACCGCCGCCGGGACTGGGCCTGCAACTCCGGCAGCACTGCCTGGCGTTCTGCCAGTCCCTGGAGTTCCACCACAGCGGCGAGGACGCCCACGTCTTCCCCGCACTCGCGATCCGGCACCCTCACCTGGGCGACACCCTCGACCGGCTCCGCGACGAACACCGGGTGGTCGCGCGTATCCAGGGCGAACTACTCGCCCTGCTGGCCGACATCGACACCGCCGACCCCCGGCGTTTCCGCACCGAGCTGGACCGGATGGCGGAGCGGCTGACGGCACACCTCGACTACGAGGAGGAGTCGCTACTCCCCGTCCTGGCCGGGATTCCGTGGCCTCCGGCTCCCCCGGTACCCGGCACGGCCGAAAGCGCCGCCACCTGACCGGGTGACCACACCGGGCGGGTAACCGGCCCCGGGGCCGCCGGGGCCGGGAAGCGGTCGTGCAGGGGAGCCGGCCGGACTCTCCTCAGGAGGGCAGCGGAGGCGGGTCGAGCGCCCCCTCAGCGAGCCCTTGCACGATCGCGGCCACCATCAGGTGACCGGAGGCGCCGAGCTCCCGGAGGTCGGCCTCGAACGCGAAGACCCTGCGGAAGACGTCGCCGTAGCGCCTCTGTTCCTCCGGCGACAGTCGCGGCACCTGGGCCCGCCGCGGATCGAAGCGCGTCGCACCAGACTGCGTGCCGACCGTCGCGGCGGAGGACAGGGCTCGGACGAACCCCGCGAGAAAGTACGGATCGACCCGGCCGGGATCCGCCCTCAGCAGGGTGAGCCGTGGGCCGAGCAGCAGACCGGATTCCTCGATCACCTGAGTGGCCAGGCCCTGTCCCCGGGAGGCGACGACCACGTCTCCCGGTTCGAGCCTGATCCGGCCCTCGGGCCGGGTGCGTGTCTCCACCGGTCCCCCGTCGAACAGGTGACGATCGACGAGCACGGGGTCACCCGAGCCGTCGATCTCGAAACGCCCGGCATGCCGCGTGGTCAGCGCCCCGATCCGCTCCAGTTCCGCCAGGCCGACCGTCGGCATCTCCCGGCTCACGCCCGGTACCGCCTCGGGGACCAGGGCGGAGAGCCGTCCGAGCTGCTCGGCCAGGCGCTCGCGGAACAGGAGGTAGCCACCCGCCGAGACCTGGTCCCTCGCCCCCAGATGGCGGGCGGGGGTGACGTCGACGTCCTCGTCGATCAGGTCGATGATCGGCACCGTACGGCTCTCGCCCGGCCGGTCGAGGTCCCGCTCGGGGGCCACCCGGAACTCGTGCCACCGCTCGGCGATCGCGTCGAAGGTGCCGGGACCGGCCTCGGCCAGCAGCACCCGCGACGGGGTACGGCCGTCGCCGGAGGGCTTGCGGAGCACCCAGAGGTGCACGGGAAGCCCGGTGCCCGAGGCCGTCTTCGGGGGAAGGCCGATGACGGCCTGGAGCGTCCCGCTTCGGAGCAGGTTGCTGCGGATGCGACGGCCCGACCGGCGGTTGGCCGCGATCGCGGGCATGAGCAGCACCGCGATCCCGGCCGGCTCCAGATGGGCGAGCGCGTGCTGGACCCAGGCGAGCTCGGACTCCGCCTTGGGCGGCAGGCCGTACTCCCAGCGCGGGTCGCTTGTCAGCTCGTCGTATCCCCAGTTGCGCTCGTTGAAGGGCGGATGGCACACGACGGCGTCGACGGTCAGGCCGGGCCAGGCGTCTTCACGCAGGGAGTCGCCCGCCCTGACCGTGCCGTTCACCGTGCTCAGCGCCAGGCGCGACTGCGCCAGCCTGGCGAGGGACTCCTCGTGCTCCTGACCGTAGGCGTGCTCCACGCCGCTCAGCGCGGCGAGCAGGACTCCGAGACCGCAGGCGGGGTCGAGAACCGATCGGACCTCCGGCCCGGCCAGCCGCGCCATGAGGTCGGCGACCTCGGCCGGCGTCTCGGCCGGCCTGCGGGAGTGGACGTCGGCGTAACGGTCGAGGAGGAAGCGGACGGCCTGGGCGTCTCCCTCCTCCTCCGCGTATCGCCTGACGAGCTTCCACAGGGAGGCGGGGACCGCTCGGGGCTTTCCGCCACGGCGCAGGAGCTCGGTGACCTCGGCGACGACCTCGCCGAGCCGGAGACCCTCGGAGGCCCCGCGGATCTGCTGCCAGACCCGCTCCCGCAGCGGCAGCTCATCCACCTTGCCCTGCCCCAGCAGCCACGCCTCCACGGCGCCGAGCGAGAATGCCGGGCTGGTCGCCGTGCCTCCCACGGGCTCGGGGAAGTCCTCGTGCCGCTTACGCCAGTTGCTCACGGCCGCGCGGCCGACCCCCGCCATCCGCGCGATGTCCGCCGCGGTGACGGTCGCCTCGTCCGCCGCCATTGTCGCCCCCTTCTGTTCTCCCGTTTTCAACACCCCATTCTGTGGACATCAACGTACCCCACACCGTTGTCGCACGTCGACCACAAACACAGAATAAGTGTATTTGGTTCACAATCCACGCGGACAGAGATCAGCTCGACACGATCGCGCTGAATGCGATGCCCTTCTGAGGGCCGATGTTTTATCGGCCAAGGTGACTGAGAGAAATTTCCCGAATACTGCGCTTGGCGACGACTCTCCGGTATTACCCTGGTCACCAGGAGTGAGATCGCGTGCTTTCCGGCAGGGAGGGTCACCGGTTGAACAACGTGTTCATCTCCTATGCCCACGAGGACGGCGACTGGGTCCGTGCCCTGGCCGAACGCCTTCGGAGCAGCGAGGTTCAGGTCTTCTTCGACGAATGGGATTTACTGCCGGGCGACCTCATCGTGCACAGAATCGACAGGGCGATCCGGGAGTCCACCGGTGGAATTCAGGTTTTCAGCCCGGCCGCGATGACCAGACCCTGGATAAGGCAGGAGTACGCGGCGCTCATGCAGGCGTCAATCGAGCGCGGGCTGCGGTTCATCCCCATTCTGTACGGCGACGCCGACATCCCGCCTTTCGCCGCCACCCGGGTGTGGATGGACTTCCGCAGACTGACCGGGCGGGTCTACGACGACAAGGTGGCCGAGCTGGTCCGTGCCCTCCGGGGCGAACCCTCCCCTCCGGCGGCCGCCGGCGCCCGCCCGCCGGTGCCCGAGGAGTTCCTGGACGCGGCGCGCGTCAGGACGTCCCAGCCGCCCGCCGAGCCCGAGCCGCCCGGTTTCGTGGTCTGCTACGCCCGCGCGGACGTGGAGTACGGGGAGCGCCTGGTCGGCCACCTGTCCCGGGCGGGGCTGCCCGCCTGGTCCATCGGGGACCTGCTCTGGGGCGACGACTACATCTGGAGGATCCGGCAGCGGCTCCGGTACGCGCTGGCGGTCGTCGTGCTGATGTCGCCCGAGGCCCAGGAGTCGGACGACCTGACGCGGGAGATCCTGGAGGGCCACCGGCACAGCCGCGAGTTCTTCCCGATCCTGCTGCGCGGGGAACGGCACTACCTGCTGGCCGGCAGCTGGTACTTCGACGCGCGGGACGGCGTCCTGCCGGGCGCGGCCGAGCTCGACCTGCTGCGACGCCTGCGGGACGTCCGCGGGACCGGCGCGGGACACGACCTGCCGAGGGTGCTGCCGGAGCCGCTGGTACGGCCCCCGGTGCGCGCCGTACGGGCACCGGCCGACGTGTCGCTGAGCAGGCTGAGGGCGTTCCTCGACGAGCGGGAGGTCGAGCACGCAGACCTGCTGACGACGTCGCTGCTGCTCGACGCGGTGAACCGGCAGGAGAGCGGATGGATGCGCCGGGCCGACGGGAGGCGGCTGCGGAACGCGCTGCTCACCGGGGTGGACGCCGCCTGGTCGGAGTTCTCCGGCGGGGAGTACGGCTTCCGGGCGCAGCTGCGGCGGGCCGGCGTGGGGAGCGGCCGGTACTCGGACTTCCTGTCGCTCTCGATGGGCTACGGCTGGCGGACCTCGCAGGACGGAACGGTCCCGAGGTACGACGAGTTCGCCGGGCGTGGAGGGAGCGGCGCCGGCTTCTTCCCGACGCTGCGCAACCCGCAGAGTGAGCAGCACATGGACTGGTACGACCAGTGGACGGAGACCGTGCTCGCCGTCCACCTGCGACTTCGGACGTGGAAGGGACCACGATGATCGCATTTTCGCTGGGGCTGCTCCTCGTCATCGTGACAGGTGGCGCCGTGGTCGCCTATCGGATGGGGCTGGGGGGAAGACGGCTGGGTTTCCAGATGGTGCCGGCGAATCACATCGGCATCGTCCACCGGCGGTACGGGCACGTCCACCAGGACCGGCGGTTCAAGAGGATCACCCCGTACGACACGCGCGGCCTGCAGGCCAGGACCCTCACCCCCGATCGCCGGTACTGGCTCCCGCCCTGGATCTACCGGGTCGAGTTCGTGCCCAGGGTGGACGTACCGGCGGGGATGATGGGGCTGGTCACCGCGCACGAGGGCGCGAGGCGGAGTCCCGACAGGACGCTCGGCCGGTACGTGGAGTGCGACGACTTCCAGGACGGTCAGACGTTCCTGCTCAACGGCGGCGAGCAGGGTGTCCAGCTGAAGACCCTGCCGGGCGACAACTCCTACTACATCAACACGGCGCTCTTCACGGTCGAGTTCGTGCCCCGGACCTATGTGCCGACGGGCACGGTCGGGCTGATCATCGCGAAGGCCGGCAGGGTCCGTCCGCCGGACCAGCCGTTCAGCCGGTACGTGGAGTGCGACGACTTCCAGGACGGCCACGCGTTCCTGCTCAACGGCGGCGAGCAGGGCAGGCAGCTGGGGATCCTCGCGGGCGGGACGTCGTACGCCGTCAACCCCGCGCTTTTCGATGTGATCACCTCGAAGACCGTGGACTCCTCCGCCGAGGGGCTCACCGCCGACCATCTGAAGGAGGTCGTCATTCCGGTCGGTCACACCGGAGTGGTGATCACCCTGGACGGTGTGGAGCCCACGCGACGGGAGGGGGCCGTCGGGCCGCCGGTGCCCGATCACCGGAGCTTCCGGCTGCCCTGGGTGTTCCTCGCCAACGGCGGGCACCGGGGGGTGCAGGAGGAGACCCTCGGCGAGGGCGCCGTCTACGCGCTCAACCCCTGGTTCGTGCGTGTCGTGCTCATCCCGACCCGCCTGCTGTTCCTGGAGTGGACGAAGAAGGACGTCTCGCAGTCGGGCAACTTCGACGCGGCTCTCGGGCAGATCGTCGTCAACATCCAGGGGCATCGGCTGCAAGTGGAGATGTCGCAGACCCTGCAGATCCCGGACAGGGCGTCCCCCAAGCTGGTCAGCCAGTTCGGCGACGACGCGACCTCCGGGCTGGGCGGCCTGGTCGTCAACCCGGTTCCGGTGCAGCGGTTCGTCGAACGAGTGCTGGGCGGCGCGGTCGAGACGTACTTCAACGAGATCGCCGCCGCCTCCACCATCCAGGCGTTCCTCACCGAACACGCCGGTATCCGCACCGAGCTCGCGTCACGGGTGCGTCAAGCCCTCGCCGCGTGGGGGGTGAAGGCCGCGAGCACCACCCTGAGCGAGTTCGAGTCGCAGGATCCGGAGCTCGACAAGGCCCGTCAGCGGATCTTCGCCGAGCAGATGCGCGGCAAGGAGCTGAGCGAGCAGGCGAAGAACAAGCTGATCGAGGCGAAGATCGAGAAGATCCAGAACGCCACGGACCGGGACGCCCGCCTGCTGGATGTCGTGGTGCTTGAGCGGCAGATCGAACTTCTCGGCCGAGACGCCATGGCCATGCAGATGTTCCTGCGCGAGCTGAAGGAGATGGGGGTGCCCGAGGTCGTCAGCGGAGACGCGGGCTCCCTGCTGGAGTATCTGCCGATGCAGCGCGCCCTGGAGATGATCGGAGGCGCCCGGCAGCGCGCGGAGCAGGCCGCGCTCTCCGACGACGCGTGAGCTCTCCCCCGACGAGTGACGGATAGCGGGTGACGGATGACGGCTGAGGCCCGGGGCACCGTGGTCTCTACGGCGTCTTCGCGGGACGGGCCTCACGATGGCCTCTCGGCCGGTGCGACGGATGTGCCGAATGTGCCGGTCCCGGCAGCGCGGCTCCGCCGGTGGCCGGATGAAGGGAAGCCCGCGGATTTAACCGGCGAGGAGCTTGCTGACCGCCTGGTGGGAGACCCCGAGCAGCACACCGATGTCCCGATGGGGAAGCCCCTGCTCATGAAGCCGACGTGCGGCCTCGCGTGAACGGCTGACCGCGTCGTCACGCAACCGGTCCGCCTCCCGGCGGACCTCTCTGGTCCGCGCGACCTCCGCTGCCAGTTCCTCCCCGAGGACGGGAACCACCGTGATCTGCCAGGTGGTCGCAGCCCGGTCGTCGATGTCGGCGTCGAAGCGAACGGCCAGCAGGTCGCGCACCGTCTCCTCGGCCTGATCAAGCCGCCGCGACTGTGTATGCGCCGGACGCCGCAACCCCGGCCCCTCGATCTCCAGCGCCCACCAGCCACCGGACCGCTGGGCCGTGACCCGGAACTCGTTCACTTACCCTCCTCCTCGTCATCCCGGCTCATGTCCCGTTGAGCTTCCGCGAGCAGCGCGTCCCACTCCTTGAGGATGCCCTTGGCCGTCAACTCGTTGATCTCAGAGTGACGCGGCACGATGACCGCGTCTCCCCGGACGTACCACTTGTCATGACCACCGCCATGGATGTCTGGTGTCTTGGAGAACTCGAAGCCGTACCGCTTGGCCAGACGGGCCATCCGGCTGAGCAGGTCGTTCCGTTTCATTCAGCGTAGTCAATGCGGTTGCCATCATCAAGGCAACCGCATTGACTATATATCCGGATAGATCCTGTTCGCGCCCATGGCGCCTGCGTGTAGTGGGAATCAGGAGGTGGCCGGCAACGCCTCCACCGCCACGGAGCCGAGCCGAACGCTCACGAGGCTCTCCTCACGGGCTTCCAACGGCGGCGCGATCCCGTACCACCCCATACGGTCCGGACGTATCAGAACCGGCCCGGACCCGCGTCAGATCTCGGCGAGCCTCGCCGGACGGCCGTCCCGTCGGACGGATTATCGCCGCCGCCCCCGCCGTCCGGCGAAACGTCCAGCCCCGGTTGCGTACGGCCCGCCGACCGGCACGATGCGGAGGCGTGAACGACAACGACCTTCTCCAGCTCAACGGCCGCAGGTTCGTCATGGTCAGCTCGACGGCGAGCGCGGTTGACCCGGACCGGCCCACCGAGTTCGTCTACCGGGAGGCCGACGGGGTCATCTGGGGCGACTACACCGGCGACACTGTGCTCCACGGGCGCTTCGTCGGTACCCGGGACGCCGACCGGATCGAGCTGACCTACGTGCACCTGCTCACGACCGGGGAGCGCGCGAACGGGCGGAGCAGCAGCCGCATCGAGCCCCTTCCCGGCGGACGGCTTCGGCTGGTGGAGGAGTTCCGGTTCGCCGGGGACGACACGCCGCACGTGAGCGTGTGCGCCGAGATCGTCTGAGGCGGCCGGTCAGTCGTCCTGCTGGAGCTGGGCGCGGCCCTCGGCCGCGCCCACGAAGCGCATCTTGCCCAGGGGCACGTCCGTTCCGGCTCCCCCGGCGGGGTCGGGGGCCGGGCGGCGCTGGGAGCGGCCGGAGCGGCGGTCGCTCGGCAGGACGTAGGGCCGTTTGAGCACCTCGTCGAGGATGAAGACGGTCTCGGTGGCCTTGACAGCGGGAATGTTGGCCAGCCGCTCGGTCACCAGCGCGTGCACCGCGGCGACGTCGGTCATCCGGACCTGGATCATCGCGTCGTGCTGACCCGTGGTGATGGCGCAGTACTCCACCTCGGGCATCTGGGCGAGCTGGGCGCGGAACTGGCGCCACATCTGCTGCCGGACGGTCACGAAGACCAGCGCGGTGATGCCAAGCCCCGCGCGGACGTGGTCGATCTCGGCGGTGAACCGTTTGATCGCGCCGTCGGCGCGCAGCGCCTCGAACCGGGTGTAGGCGTTCGCCCGCGAGATGCCGACGCGCTCGGCGAGGGCCGCCACGGAGATTCTGCCGTTCTCCCGCAGCACCTCAAGGATCTTCAGATGCGTCGCGTCGAGTTCGAGGCCGATTCCGATCCGTCCAGACTGACCGCCCGCGTGAGCCGAGTTTCTTGATGTTTCGGTCAACTTTGTACCCCTCACGTCAGATTTGTCTCACTTTACCGTCTTTATCCGGTCTTTCTGTCGGACAATCCTGGACGATCGGCGATCAAACGTCCACAAGGACCATTTTCGGAGGACACACAAATGGCGATCCGTTCACGGCGCCCCGGAGCGAAGGCAGCCCTGCTGCCGGTGCTGCTCACCGGTGCCCTCGCCCTCGCAGCCTGCTCCAGCGGCGGCTCGTCCGGCACGGCGTCCCCGGGCGGCGCCGCCGCCAAGACGCTCGTGATCGACACCTCCTTCAACCTGAAGACGGCCGACCCGGGACGGACCTACGAGCCGACCGGCCTGATCGTCGGCAAGGCGGCCTACGACACGCTGCTCACGTTCGACGGCTCCGACGTCACCAAGCCGGCGCCGTCCCTCGCCGAGTCGTTCGAGCTGTCCGCGGACGGCAGGACGCTGACCCTCAAGCTCCGCCAGGGCACCACGTTCGCCGACGGTTCCCCCGTCACCGCGGACGACGTCGTCTTCTCCCTCGACCGCGTGCGCGACATGAAAGGCACGCCGTCCTTCCTGCTCGACGGGGTGAAGGTCGCCAAGACCGACGACACGACGATCACCCTGACGTCGAAGAACCCCAACCCCGCGCTGCCGTACATCCTGCCCAACCCCGCGCTGGGCATCCTCAATTCCAAGGTCGCCAAGGAGCACGGCGCGACCACGGACTCCGGCGACAAGGCCGAGCAGTACCTGAACTCCACCTCGGCGGGCTCCGGGCCGTACACGATCGAGTCGCTGAACATCAGCAGCCAGGTCGTACTCAAGGCCAACGCCAAGTACTGGGGCCCGAAGAAGCCGGTCTACGACAAGGTCGTGATCCGCAACGTCGAGTCCGCGACGCAGAAGCTCAACGTCTCGCGTGGCGACAGCCAGGTGGCGCTGGACCTGTCCGGTGACCAGGTCTCCGGCCTCCCGGGGAACCTGCAGGTCGCCAAGACTCCGTCGGCGAACGTGGTCTTCCTGCTCGCCAACCGCGACTCCTCGGTCAGCAAGGTCACCTCCAACCCCAAGTTCGCCGAGGCCGTGCGCAAGGGCATCGACTACACGGGCCTGCTGGAGCTGGCCGGTCAGGGGTCGGTGCAGGCGCCGGGCGTCATCCCCTCGATGATCCTGGGCGCGCTCCCCGCCGACCAGGCGGCCAAGCGCGACGTCGAAGGCGCCAAGGCGGCGCTCAAGGAGAGCGGCGTGACCGACCCGAAGGTCAAGCTGGAGTACCCCAGCGAGCTGACCCTCAACGGCCTGTCCCTGCAGACGATCGCCGAGCGGATCCAGGCCAACCTCAAGGACGTCGGCATCACCGTCGACCTGGCCCCCTCACCGGTCGCCACCGCGCTGGACAACTACCGCAACGGCAAGGAGGAGCTGGGCCTGTGGTACTGGGGTCCCGACTACCCCGACCCCAGCGACTACCTGGTGTTCCTGCCGGGCAAGACCGTGGGCCTGCGGGCCGGTTGGAAGGCGGGCGCGGACAGGGAACTTGAGGCGGCTGGTGACAAGGCCGCGGCCGCGATCGGCGACGACGCCCGCAAGCAGGCCTATGTCGACATCCAGACGAAGCTGAACGCCTCCAGCCCGTTCATCCCGCTCATCCAGCCGAGCCAGAACATCGTGACGGCCGCCTCCGTCACCGGCCTGGAGTTCCACCCGGTCTGGACCGTTGATGTCGCCGCCCTCGGTGTCAAGTAAGGACCCCGAGGCGGGCGGAGGCCGGAAGGCCGTCCCGGACGGCGAAAGCGCCGGGACGGTCCCTGGCCGCAGGGCCGCCGGTACGGCACCGCCTCGCGCGGGCCGTGGCGGCGGCCGCAGCCCGCTGGCGCGCTTCCTGGTCCGCAGAGCGCTCACCGCGCTGCTGCTGGCCGTGGGCATCACGCTGGTCACGTTCGTCCTGACGAACCTGGTCCCCGGCGACCCCGTCGCGGCCAACCTCGGCCAGCGGGCCCTCGGCGACCCGGCGATCGTCGCGCAGTGGCGGACCGAACACGGCCTGGACAAGCCGCTCCCCCAGCAGTACCTGCTGTACATGGGGGGAATCCTCCACGGCGACCTCGGGACCAGCCAGCAGAGCCACCGCCCCGTGCTCGACGACCTGGCGGAGTCGGTCCCGGCCACGCTGGAACTGGCGGGCATCGCGATCCTGATCTCCCTCGTGGCGGGCGTGGCGTTCGGCGTGATCGCGGCGCTGCGCCGTGACCGGCTCTCCGACCACGTGCTGCGGATCCTGAGCCTGGTCGGCATCTCGGTGCCGACGTTCTGGCTGGCGCTGACGACCTTCTACATCTTCTTCTACCGTCTGCAGATCACCCCCGGCAGCGGCCGTATCGATCCGGGGATGAGCCCGCCGCCCCACGTGACGGGCCTGTACACGGTCGACTCCGCGCTGGCGGGCCAGTGGGACGTGTTCTCCTCGGCGGTCGGCCACCTGGTCACCCCGGCGCTGGTGCTGGCCCTCTACACGATCGGCCTGCTCACCCGGTTCACCCGGTCGGCGGTGCTGGAGGTGCTGGGCCAGGACTACGTGCGCGCCGCGCGGGCCAAGGGGCTCCCACCCCGGGTGATCCTGCTCCGCCACGTGCTGCGCTCGGCCCTGGTGCCGATCATCACGGTCGCCGGCCTCGCCTTCGGCAGCCTGCTGTCCGGCACCGTGCTCGTCGAGGCGATCTTCGCCTGGCCGGGTGTGGGGCAGTACGCCTACAAGAGCGCGACCTCCCTGGACCTGCCGGCCGTGATGGGCGTCGGCCTGGTCGTGGGCGCGGTCTACCTCGTCATCAACCTGATCGTCGACGTGCTGTACGGCGTCATCGACCCCAGAGTGAGACTGTCTTGAGACTCCCCCAAGCGTGGCGGCAGCCGCTGGCGATCGTCGGCGGGGTGGTGGCGCTCGCCTGGATCGTGATCGCGCTGACCGCCCCGCTGCTGGCGCCGTACGACCCGCTCGCCCAGGACCTGCCGCGCCTGGCCCCGCCGGGTCCCGGCCACTGGTTCGGCACCGACCAGCTCGGCCGGGACATCCTGAGCAGGGTGATGTACGGCGCGCGCCTATCGATCCCGCTGACGCTGCTGCTGGTCGTGCTCTCGGTGCTGGTCGGCGGCCTGCTCGGCGCCTGCGCCGGATATTTCGGTAAATGGATTGATGAGACGATCATGCGGTTCGCCGACCTCGTCTTCGCCTTCCCCACCATCATCCTGGCCATGGTCGTCGCCGCCGCGCTCGGCGCGAGCCTCACCAACGCCGTGCTGGCCGTACTCGTCGTCGCCTGGCCCGCCTACGCCCGCGTCACCCGCGGCCTGGTGCTGGGCGTCCGCGAACGCGAGTTCGTGGTCAGCGGACGGCTGCTCGGCTTCACCGCCTGGCGCTCCCTCCGCCTCGACGTGCTGCCCAACGTCACCGGGCCCGTCCTGGTGCTCGCCACCCTCGACATCGGAACCGCGCTGCTGCTGCTGTCCGGCCTGTCCTTCCTCGGGCTCGGCGCGAAACCCCCGTCCCCCGAGTGGGGCGCGATGGTCGCCTCCGGCGTGGAGGTCTTCGACAGCTGGTGGGTGGCCGCCTTCCCCGGCCTCGCCATCCTCACCGTCGTGCTGGCCTTCAACTTCCTGGGCGACACACTGCGCGACGCCCTCGACCCGCGGACGGCCCGCGCCATCAAGGAGCGTGCGCTTTGACCCTCGCCATCTCGGACCTGAAGGTCTCCATCGGCGGGAAGGAGATCCTGCGCGGCGTCGACCTCGACCTCCGTGCCGGCCGCGTGCACGGCCTGGCCGGCGAGAGCGGCTCGGGCAAGACCATGACCGGCCTGGCCGCGCTCGGCCTGCTCCCGCACGGGGCCCGCGTCACCGGCCGGATCTCCCTGGACGGGCGCGACCTGCTGGGCATGTCCGCCAAGGAGCTCAACGCGGTACGCGGCGACGAGATCGCCATGGTCTTCCAGGATCCGGCCACCAGCCTGCACCCCATGCTCCCCGTCGGCCGCCAGCTCACCGAGCACATGCGCCACCACCTCGGCCTCGGCCGGAGACAGGCGCGGGCCAGGGCCGTCGAACTGCTGGGCCAGGTGCGCATCCCCGGCCCGGAGACGGCGATCGACCGCTACCCGCACCAGTTCTCCGGAGGCATGCGTCAGCGCATCGCGATCGCGATCGCGCTGGCCTGCTCCCCCAAGGTGCTCATCGCCGACGAACCCACCACCGCGCTCGACGTGACCGTCCAGGCCGGGGTGCTGCGGCTGCTGCGCGGCCTCTGCGACGACCTGGGCCTGGCCGTACTGCTCGTCACCCACGACCTCGGCGTGATGTCCGCGGTCGCCGACGAGGTGAGCGTGATGCGGAAGGGGCTGGTCGTCGAGACGGGCCCGCGCGGCCAGGTGCTGCGCGACCCCGCCCACCCCTACACCCGCACCCTGCTGGACTCGCTGCCCGGGGAGACCACATGACCCTGCTGAACGTGGACGACCTCGTCGTCGAGCACCGCACCCCGGGCCGTCCCCTGGTGCGGGCCGTGGCCGGGGCCAGCCTGAGCGTCGCCGCCGGCGAGGTCGTCGGCCTCGTCGGCGAGTCCGGCTGCGGCAAGTCGACACTGGCCCGCGCGGTGTGCGGGCTCAACCGGGCCGCCGCCGGGACCATCACCTTCAACGGCCACCCGGTGACCCCGCTCGGCCTGCGCCGCAGGGACCGGGCACTCTCCGGAATCCAGATGGTCTTCCAGGACCCCTACTCCTCGCTGAACCCGCGTCGCCGGGTGGGCGCGCAGATCGCCGACGGGCTGCGCGTCGCGGGCGACACCGTCACCGCCCCCGCCGACCTGCTGGAACGGGTCGGCCTGCCCCGCGACCTCACCGGACGTCACCCGCACGAGTTCTCCGGCGGCCAGCGGCAGCGGATCGCGATCGCCAGGGCGCTCGCCGCCCGGCCGTCCCTGCTGATCGGCGACGAGCCCATCTCCGCACTCGACGCCTCCGCCCAGTCGCAGGTGGCCCGGCTGATGCGCGACCTCGCGGTCTCCTCGGGCGCCGGTCTGCTGTTCATCAGCCACGACCTGTCGGTGGTACGGCTGATCGCCGACCGGATCGCGGTGATGTACCTCGGGAAGATCGTGGAGATCGGCCGGACGGCCGAGGTCTGGAGCGATCCCCGCCACCCGTACACCCGCGCCCTGCTCGGCGCCATCCCCGCGCCCGACGGCGCCGGGACTCTGCCCGAGGAACTCCCGGGCGACGTGCCGGACCCGGCCGCCCCGCCGTCCGGCTGCCGCTTTCACCCCCGCTGCCCGGTGGCGATGGACGTGTGCCGGGAACGCGAACCCGCGTTCGGCCCGGTCGCGTGCTGGCTGCACGGACCCGCATGATCGACGAGGTGCGGCGCAGGATGACCGCGGAGGGGATCGACGCCCTGGTGCTGCGCCCCTCCCCCGACTTCCGCTACCTGGGCGGGCGAGGCGACGGATACCTCGTCCTCACCCACGACCGGCCGCCCGCCGCCGCGTCCGGGCCGCTGGAGGCGGCGGCGCTCATCCCCCCCTCCGCGCGCCGCGTCGGCGTGGACCCCGAGATGCGGGCCCGGGAGCTGTTCTCCCTGCGGGTGGAGGCCGAGGTGGTGCTGGCCTCGGCCGTACTGGCCCCGTTGCGGCTCCGCAGGGGAGCCGCCGAACTCGCGGCGGCGGAACGGTCGGCCTCGGCGGCGGACGCGGTACTGCTCGCCGCCCGTGAGCTGTCCTGGTTCGGAACCACCGAACGCGCGATGGCGCGGCGGCTCTGGGCCATGATGGTCGAGACGGGATGCGAGGAGGTGCTCTCGGTGCTCGTCGCGGCCGGCGAGCACACCGCCGTCCCCCGGCACACACCGTGCGACCGCGTGATCAACCCGGGCGACGCGCTGCTGATCTCGGTCTGCGGAAGGTGGGCCGGCCACTGCGCGGAGGTGGCCCGTGTGTTCGCGGTGGCCGAGCCCCCCGAGGACTTCGAGGCGATGTACTCGGTCGTCCTCTCCGCGCAGCGCGCCGCCCTCGACGCGCTGCGGCCTGGCGTGACCTCGGCGGAGGTCGGCCGGATCATACGGGGGGTGATCGAGGACAGCGGGTACGGCTGCCACGCCGGGAACCGTCCGGGACGCGGCCTCGGCCTCAGCCAGGACGAGAGCCCCTGGCTCGTCCCCGGCGACGAGACCGTGCTGGCCCCCGGCACCACGCTCTGCGTGGAACCTGCGGTCTACCTTCCGGAACTGTTCGGCGCCCGGGTGGCCGACGTGGTGGCCTGCGCCCCCCGGGGAGCACGGCGCCTCAGCACCAGCCCACACCCCCTCCACGTCATCGACCGCTGAGCCCTCCGGCCGACCGGATCCCGCACGGGGTCGGCTCGGCCGGAGGGCCGGGGAACGCTAGGGCGCGACGCGGCCGGCCGCGTCGAAGGCCGCGTGGGTGAGAGGCATCAGCGCCGCCCAGGCGGCCTCCATCCTCTCCGCGACCATCTCGATCTCCCGCTGCGGGAACGACGCCACCCTGGCCTGCTCGTTCTTGGTGCGCAGCGAGAGGAAGTGCATCAGCGAACGGGCGTTGCACGTGGCGTACATCGAGGAGAACAGGCCGACGGGCAGCACGGCCCTGGCCACCTCCCGGGCGATCCCGGCCTCCAGCATCTCCTGATAGGCGGCGTAGGACTGCCGGTAGGCCGCCTCCATCGCCTCGGTCACGAGTTTGTGCTGCTCCTCGCTGCCGTCGGTGAAGACGTACTTACCCGGCCGCCCCTCCTGAACCAGTTTCCGCTCCGGCCCCGGAACGTAGAAATCCGGATGAAGCTCCCGGTATCTCCCGCTTTCCTCGTTGTACGACCAGCCGACCCTGTGGCGGTGGAATTCACGGAAGACAAAGATCGGGGCGCGGACCAGGAAGGTCATCGAGTTGTGCTCGAAGGGGCTGCCGTGGCGGTCGCGCATCAGAAAGTTGATCAACCCTCTGGAACGCTCGGGGTCTTTGCGGATCTCCTCCAGGGACTGCTCCCCCGCGGTCGACACCCGGGCCGCCCAGAGCACGTCGGAGTCCGAGGCACTGTGTTTGACCAGTTCGACGGTGACGTCGTCGAGAAAACGGGGCTGGAGACCATCCACGGGCGAGACCTTCGGTGTCGGGGATCGGACGTGGCCAAGCCTATCGCCGTCTCCGGGAACCACCTCGGGTGACATGGTGGCGGACCGCGAACCACGAACGGTGAGCGAGGGAGTGGACGGTAAGCGGGCGGCGGAGGTGTGCCGGGGAGTGCGGTGGTTACAGGCGGTAGATCCGGCGGGCGTTCCCTGAGCCGATCATGTGGGCCACCCGGGCCGCGTCCTGGACGCTCCACTCGTCGGCGGCCAGCCGTACGGCGAGCGCCCTGGCCAGGCCCCGCCGATAGTACAGCGCGCCCAGGTAGCAGCTCTCGGCGACGCCGTGGGAGTCGGAGCCGAACAGTTGCTTGTGGAACGGGACGAGTTCCAGTAGCTCGCCGACGACCGAGGCGGATCCTGCCGAAGTATAGGCCGGTATGTGACCGACGCCCACGTACACATGCGGGAAGGCGGCGGCGAGGTAGGCCGCCTGGCGGTGGAACGGGTAGCAGTGCGGCAGGACGACGGGCACGCCGACCGGCTGTAACGCCCGGATGAAGCCGGTCATCAGCGCCGGGTCGGCACGGCGCAGGTCCAGGCCGGGATCGCCGTGGCCGGTGTGGAACCGCAGCGGCAGGTTGCGCTCACGCGCCACGTCCACGGCCGTCCAGAGCAGGTGGCGCAGCAGCACCGGGTCGGTGAGCCGCGCCGCGGGGGTGATCTGCCGGCGGCCCGCCGCCGCGATCACCGCTCCCCGGCTCGGCCTGGCCGGATCGAAGTCCAGGCCGTGCCGGTAGGCGATGACCGACGTGAGCCCGACGGCGCGGACGGCCCTGGCGGCGAGCGCCTCACCGAGGAGGGCGAGGTAGGAGACGCCGGAGGTCGCGGAGGCCGCGACCTCCTGCTCGACCTGCTCGATCCGGACGATCTCCTCGGCCGTCGCGCCGCCCAGACGGCCCATATCCACCGTAGGCAGCAGTCCGGGGCCGTTACGGCCGGTGTCGACCAGAAAGGCGGCGATCCCGGCCGCGCGCAGCAGCCGCCGATTCGCCTCGGCCGCGCCGAGTTCGGCCCGGCGCGCCAGGTAGACGGCGGGCGGCACGTGCGGCTCCAGACCGAGGACCGGGGCGCACCAGCGGCGGACCGCCGCACCGGCGGGGGTGTCGAAGTGGGTGGTACCGGGCGGCGCGGGGGCGCCGGCCTCGGTGATCAGCGTCTCGAACCGTGCCCGGGTCAGATCGTCCCGGCGCACCCCGTGGCAGTGGTGGTCGATCAGCGGCGTCAGCACGGCCTCCCGTACCGTGCCCGGCAGTTCGACGGGTAACGCGTCGTCCGCTCTCATGCCGCCCCCTCCACGACCGGGGGCGGACCGGTCTCTCCGGTCCACCCCCGGCCTCACACCGGAGGCAGCACTCTACGACCACCGATGGTGATTCCGGCCGTCTTTACCGAGTCGGGAGCCTTACCCGGCCGGGTGCCCCTACCCGGAGGTACGGCAGAGCCTCAGCACGTTGGCGATGATCCTGGCTCCGGCGCCCCCCTCGGCGGTGAGAATCGACTCGGGGTGGAACTGTACGGCGAAGCGCCGCCTGGCCGCGTCCTCGATCGCCATCACCGCGCCGTCCGGCGTCACGGCGGTGGCGGTGAAGCCGATGACCCCCGGCTGCTTGGCGTGGAGCGAGTGGTAGCGGGCGGCGGTGAACTCGTCGGGAAGCCCGTCCAGCAGCGCGCTGTCACCGAGCCGCCTGACCCGGCCGCGCTTGCCGTGCTCGGGCTGGGAGAGCAGTTCGAGGGTGCCGCCCGCCTGCTCGACCATGCCCTGCAGGCCGAGGCAGACGCCGAACACCGGCAGGTCGCGCTCGTAGAGCGCCTCGACCAGCCCCGACAGGCCGAAGTCGGAGGGCCAGCCGGGTCCGGGTGACAGCGCCACGAGCGACGGCGCGATCTCGTCGATCATCTTCACCGGGAAGCCGTGCCGGAGCGTGACGACCTCCGCGCCCTGCTGGCGGAAGTAGTCGGCCAGGGTGTTGACGAAGGAGTCCTCGTGGTCGACGAGCAGCACCTTCATCCCCTCGCCCGGCCGTTCCGCGACCGGGTCCGGCGCCGCCTTACCCCGCGAGGCCGCGCCCTGCGAGGCCGCGCCGACCGCGGCCAGGGCGCCGAGCAGGGCGCTGGCCTTGAGCTCGGTCTCACGCTCCTCGGCCTCGGGGTCGGAGTCGAACAGCAGGGTCGCTCCGGCCCTGACGGTGGCCACGCCGCCGCGGATCTGCGCGGTGCGCAGGGTGAGGCCGGTGTTCATCGAGCCGTCGAACCCGATGTAGCCGACCGCCCCGCCGTACCAGCGCCGGGTGGTGGCCTCGTGGTCCTCGATGAACTGCATCGCCCAGGTCTTGGGGGCTCCGGTGACGGTGACGGCCCACATGTGGGTGAGGAAGGCGTCCAGCGCGTCGAACTCCGGCCGCAGGCGGCCCTCGATGTGATCGACGGTGTGAATCAGCCGCGAGTACATCTCGATCTGGCGGCGGCCGATGACCTGAACCGTTCCCGGGACGCAGACGCGGGACTTGTCGTTGCGGTCCACGTCGGTGCACATGGTCAGCTCCGACTCCTCCTTCACACTGGACAGGAGGGTGCGGATCGCCTCGGCGTCCTCGATGGGGTTGCTGCCCCGGGCGATGGTGCCCGAGATCGGGCAGGTCTCGACCCGGTCGCCGCTGACCCGGACGTACATCTCCGGGGAGGCGCCGACCAGGTGCTCGTCCTCGCCGAGGTTGAACAGAAACTCGTACGGCGCGGGGTTGACCTTGCGCAGGCCACGGTAGAAGGCGGCCGGGTCGGCACAGGGGGCGTGGAAGACCTGGCCGGGTACGACCTCGAACAGGTCACCGCGGACGAACTTCTCCTTGGCCGCGGCGACGACCTGCGCGTAGGTGCCCCTGACCGGGTCGGCCGGGAGTCCGGCCGGGGCCGGGGGCAGCGGGACGTTCTCCCCCTCGCGGGCGAGGCCGCGGGTGGAGACGCCGTCCACGGTGAACTCGTAGCGGTACTCCTTGCTGGTCTCCCGCTTACGGTCGATCACCATCACCCGGTCGGGCAGATGCAGGACGAGGTCGCGCTGGTCCTCGGCCCGGGTGAGGACCTGACGGATCGGCTCGAACTGGAAGGCCAGGTCATAGCCGAAGGCGCCGTAGAGCCCCAGGTGCTCGTCCTCGCCCCTGAACGCCGCGATGATCTCGCGGATCGCGGTGAAGACGGTGGGACGGCGGCTGCGCATCTCCTCGGGGAGAATGTCCTCGGACTCGGCGACGTAGATCTCGACGTGGTCCGCGGTCGGCTCCCCCGTGGGCTTGCCGGCGGCCAGCAGACAGGAGGCGACGACGGGCAGGACGACCCGGCCGCGGGCGTTCAGGGCGCGCGCGGCGACCCTGCGCCCCCTGGTCACGATCTCCAGGCAGGGGTCGACATAGGCCAGGTGCCACCGGCTGTAGCGGCCGGGGTACTCCATCCCGGAGGAGAGCACTCCGCCGCGGCGCTCGCCGAGCGTCGTGACGACGTCCTCAAGCACCGTCTCGGGCACGTCGGACGACGTGACCTCGACCTCTATGCCACCGGCGGTGGTATATCCACTCGTCTCCACTGCTGCCTCGCCCCTTTGTTGATCTTTTTGATCCGCCTGGCGCCCAGGGGAGGCGGACACAGAAAAGGCCGCCTCCCCTGGGCGGCCCCTGTCTGCTCTCGGGAATGCGAAACCCGCGCCGCCTAAAAGCGGCGCCACCACTGAAGGGAATAGGGGTGTCGCATGTCCCAAAGAGTACCGGCGGCAAGCGTGATCATGCAACGTGCGGCGGCATGGCGTGGCGGCCCGGTAAGCGATACCCGGTCGCGTCGGCCGGCCTGTCCCTGTCACGGACCTCCACCAGTTGACATCCTCTCCGCGCAACGGCTACGGCCCCCCACATCGGCATGGGACTCCAGGACACCTGCCTCGCCCCCGCGCAAGGGCTACCGCGCCGGACGCCCGGCCCACCGTCGGCCCTACCGTTCGTCGCGCCAACCGCCCCGTTCGGCGCTTGGTGATCGCGTTGAAAGGACCGCCTAATTACGCTGCCGGTCAGCCGTAGGAACGGCCCTAGCCGACTGTCCCCCTCTTCACCCTGAGGAGAGCGCGTTGACCACTCCCAGCAAGGAGCGAACCGACCGCAGCCCGTGGAACCGGCTGCTGGTCGTGCCGATCATCCTGCCTCTACTACCGTTCCTCTTCAACGCCGACGGACCCCGGTTCCTCGGTTTCCCGAGGTTCTACTGGCTCCAGCTCGCCTTCATCGCGGTCGGTGTCGTCTGCACCATGGTCGTCTACCGGATGACCAAGCGGGAGCGGTGACGGCGTGAGCGCGCACCTGACCGAGATCGTCATCTTCTCCGCGCTGTTCCTGACCGTCAGCGGCATGGGCTTCATGGCCGCGCGCTGGCGCCGCCCGGCCAACCTGGCCAGCCTGAACGAGTGGGGGCTGGGCGGCAGGAACTTCGGCTCCTGGGTCACCTGGTTCCTGGTGGGCGGCGACCTCTACACCGCCTACACCTTCGTGGCCGTACCCGCGCTGCTCTGGGGCGCGGGCGCGACCGGCTTCTTCGCCGTGCCGTACACGGTCGTGATCTATCCCATGGTCTTCCTGGTACTGCTCCGGCTCTGGTCGGTCTCGCACGTCCACGGCTTCGTCACCCCGGCCGACTTCGTCCGGGCCCGTTTCGGCTCTCCCACGCTCGCGCTGCTGGTCGCGATCACCGGCATCGTCGCGACGATGCCCTACATCGCGCTCCAGCTCGTCGGCATCGAGGCCGTGCTGAAGTCGATGGGGGTGACCGGCCATCTCCCGATCGTCGTCGCCTTCGCCATCCTGGCCGCCTACACCTACCAGTCGGGCCTGCGCGCGCCGGCGCTGATCGCGTTCGTCAAGGACACGCTGATCTACATCGTGATCCTGGTCGCGATCATCGTGATCCCGCTGAAGCTGGGCGGCTGGGGCTCGATCTTCGACGCGGCGGAGGCCAAGTTCGCCGCCACACCCGCGCCGGGTGACGGCATCCTGCTCAACGCCGGCAACCAGCTGCAGTACGTCACGCTCGCGCTGGGCTCGGCACTGGCCCTGTTCCTCTACCCGCACAGCGTCACCGGCGTGCTGGCCTCCAGAAACCGCGATGTGATCAAGCGGAACATGGCCGCGCTCCCGGCCTACAGTCTGCTGCTCGGGTTGATCGCGCTACTCGGCTACATGGCCATAGCGGCCGGGACCAAGCCCATCGGCACGGACAACAACACGATCGTGCCGCAACTGTTCGACCAGCTGTTCCCCGACTGGTTCACCGGGGTCGCCTACGCCGCGATCGGCATCGGCGCGCTGGTCCCCGCCGCGATCATGTCGATCGCCGCCGCGAACCTGTTCACCCGGAACATCTACCGGGAGTATCTCAAGCCGGACGCCGACGACGCCGACGAGGCCCGCGTCTCCAAGATCACCTCGCTGCTCGTCAAGGTCGGCGCGCTGCTGTTCATCCTGTTCCTGGACACCGGCTTCTCCATCGACCTCCAGCTCATCGGCGGCGTCATCATCCTGCAGACGCTCCCGTCGGTGGCGCTCGGCCTCTACACCCGTTGGTTCCACCGGAACGGCCTGATCGCCGGATGGGCCGCGGGCATGACCGCCGGGCTCCTGCTGCTCTACAACATCGCCAACCCCGTCACCGGCAAATCACATTTCGCCGGATCGGCGTTCCCGCTGAGCAAGCTGGGCCTGGACACCAAAATGACGGTCTACGCGGGCATCCTCGCGCTGGCCGTCAACCTGGTCGTCGCCACCCTCGGCACCGTCATCGCCCACGCGGCCAAGGTCGCCGAAGGCGACGACGCCACCCGTCCCGACCACTATTTCGCCGACGAGGGCGACCCGCGCGTCAAGGAACTCGACCTCACCCACTGACCCACCTCACTCTCCGGCCTCCCCTGCCCTCCGGTACGGCCCGCGCTCCACTCGGACGGGTGCGGGCCGTACACCTGCCGGGGCCCCCGGAGCGGCTCGCCCCGTACCACGGCGGTCCGGGCCAGGCCCTCGTTCGCCACCGGGCGAACGCCCACCAAGGCAACCCTAATTTCCTACTTAGTTAGTTGACAATTGCCAGTGCGGAGACCTACCGTGAAGCT
This sequence comes from Streptosporangium sp. NPDC004631, assembly GCF_053601935.1. Classification (NCBI taxonomy): domain Bacteria; kingdom Bacillati; phylum Actinomycetota; class Actinomycetes; order Streptosporangiales; family Streptosporangiaceae; genus Streptosporangium; species Streptosporangium sp. NPDC004631. The sequence continues at coordinate 425,339 of NZ_JBSGCR010000001.1, forward strand.
GTGATCCTCGCACCACACCGCACGGCACACGGTTACGACAAGCCACACCGGATCGCCTTCGCCGCCGGCGGAGTGCTGTCCGGCGACGCCTCGGCGTTCCCATCCGTCGCCTCCGTCGTCGCCCGAGAACGGCCGTCGCGCACTGTCCGGACACGACTTTCCGGAAGTTCCCCACAGCACAGCGCGCGGAGGGCCTAAGGTTACCCCGCCCCTCTGAACGAGCCCGCCCGGCTCCTCCTCCACCGGGCGGGCTTATTCATGCCCCGGAAAGGGGGGTGATGAAATAGCGTGTCAAGGTTTCGGGAACGCGAAAAAGGGCCACCCCCACCAAGGGGGGGTGACCCTTCCTCTAAAGATTGTCCGGCGGCGACCTACTCTCCCACACCGTCCCCGGTGCAGTACCATCGGCGCTGAAGAGCTTAACTTCCGGGTTCGGAATGTAACCGGGTGTTTCCCCTCCGCCATAACCGCCGTAACACTGTGAAACACACAAACAGTCACCCGTTTGCTGCCTCAGAATTGCCTAGTGGACGCGAGCAACCAACCCTCTACACCATCCCCGACCCGCCGGCCCTCCTCCCGCCATCGTTTCCTGCGCTGCTCCGGACCCGGCGAAGGGACAGAGCGCAGCAAAAGAAACAACACCAGCAGAAGAAAACCTCAGATCAGGGACGCGAGCAGAAACACTGTGCTTTATGGTCAAGTCCTCGGCCTATTAGTACCGGTCAGCTCCACACGTTACCATGCTTCCACCTCCGGCCTATCAACCCGGTGATCTACCGGGAGCCTTA